>DJUJ01000030.1 GCA_002438345.1 Paenibacillus sp. UBA6285 | reverse complement strand
GAAAGCCATGCGTTTCACGAGTAACCCTATTACGTGCGCGTCCTTCATCAATAACAACTACGTTTTTTCTTGCTCTGCCTAACACAAGAGCAGCATTTAGACCTGCCGGTCCTCCACCGATAATAGCACAGTCGTAAATCATTCAAATTCTCCCTTTCACTTTTCAATTTATATTATAGATATTAGAGACTTTTGTTATCTGTTATTATCCCAAAAAAAGAACGGATATCACTCCACTCCGTATTCATTAACGACTTTACGAGTCCATAATAACTTTAATATATTTAAAAGGCAAGGATTTATTCTATTCAATCATTACCCTCATTTAAATTCCTGCAAATTATTCAGTCATTTCATTCTTCCAAAGTTGNNAAAGTTCTATTACTACATCGATCTATGAGTTAGGTCCTTTTTTTCATGTCCAATCGTTTCTAGCCATAAGGTTTTCTTATCCTCTATCAAATCCGGGTTCTTCCTAATTAATTCTAAGGCTTTCAAGCCATATGCTTTGTTTTTTTGTGATGCAGTTCCTTCCCAGAAGAACTCTTTAGTGATGACCTCCCAAGCTGTTTTTGGACTTTCTAGTTGATTTTCTTTTAGGTATTGAACTGTTTTCACAGCCGCTTCTCCGTATTTACTCATAACAACGTCTCTGCTTTCTTTTGAAAAAATCTAGTAATAAGTCCTGTCTATTCCTTTCCCATATTCTTGGGGTAAGACAATATAGATAGTAGTATAGTCATTATAATGATCGTTACCCACAACAAAAAGTTCAAGATTTAATTAGTCTCCGAAATTCTTATACGCAGCTATCGACTTCCATATCAGCTCTTCATCCTTAATCCCATCATGAACAAATAACTTTAGTGGAAAAAAGATTCCTTCCATTATTGATAATCTGACGTCCTCCACAAATTGCGTGTAAGTGTATTCACTTCTGATTTTATTGTTAATTGAATGAAAATAAAGATCAAAGATCCGTGAGGTCTCCTCACTGCCATAAAACAAATCATGGATAAATAGCATAACAAGATCCTCAGTACAAAGCCCAACCTTCACTGCTTCAAGATCAATGATGCATGGTTTTGCACTATTGAATACCGGATATAATAAATTGCCAACATTTAAATCTCCATGAATGCAAGTGGTATTCTGATATCTTGATATGCGTTTAATATGTTGTTGGGCATTTTCACGCAAACTAAATAAGCTCTTCTCGTATATTCGAAATTGTTCTTCCCCAAAGTTATAAGTCTGTTGCTTTCTAAAATCCAGATAATCTCTCTCTAAGTAAGTAATATGTATTAAATAATCTTCCACACTTTTTAAATGCTCCGGAAGAGCTAACTCGCTAGTCTCCCAAGATGCAGCATGAAACTGTGCGATCACTTCAATTATGTTAGCTAATTTTTCGGAAGCAATAGGCACTTCCCAATCGGCTAGATTGTTATGTGTCGGAGTCAGGTCTTCCATCAACAATATACCTTCTTGGCTGACTGTATCATACTTATTGATAAAAACTTTCGGAATGGATACTTCCTTGCTTGAGTAGTGGTTATAAATAATATTTTCATATGGAGTATACTTTGACATCGTGATTTTCTCTAATAATGACAAAATCTTATTGTCCTTCGTATATATTTCTATTTTATTGAGTACTGCTCGATTGCGAGCTTCGTGTTTTGTTCTTTTAATTTCAAGAATCTCAGGAATACCATGACCTCTTAATAGCTCTACTAATTGATCATCGGTTAGCGACATTTTCATTCTCCAATCTGGGTTGGATTTAACTGATGTAACATTTTCCTAATATAATCCTAAAAAATCGTATTTATTGCTTCGATTTCTGGGTAAGGGATCATATGCCGATCACGGTAAATCGAGGTAATAGCATCTGGCTGTGTGCTAAGGATAGCCATTTGTAGAATCTCCATGAGTTACTATAGTAAATCTTCAAATTCAAGTATCTGTTTTGAATCCTGATCCACAGCGTACCACGTAGATGCATCATATCTATCAGAACTAGAACCCCAAGCAATAAAAACATGAAATTGGCATAATTCATTAGCTCTAATATTAGGAAGATCGATTTCTAAACCATCTTCATTACTGCCAGTCAAATTATAGGAGTCACTTTTTCTTATAGGCATTAACCAATTATTCATCATTCTTTGTTCCAAATATTCTGAATCCTCAGTTCCTATAGATAAACGCATTGATCCTTTATTCCAAGTTGATGCTTGTAAAAATTGTCCTGTATCGCTTCCTCCATCTTCCCACTCTCGTTTTGACCAGTAGGTTAAAAAGCTTAACGTCATATTATCTGTTTTACAAAATAATCGTATTAAAATTCCTCTGCTATTCTCTATTTTCATTGTTTCCGGAATACGAATTGGAGGTTTTGAAATAACGATTTCAACGATAATATTTTTTTCTTCCCATCCATAAACTTGTCCTCCATGCAGTAGACACTTACTAAATTGGGGTGTCTGCGATAGAATATCAAGGTTATCGTTATAAAGCGACAGACCAACTATACCTAATGGGGTAGTAATCAATGTTTCCATATTACATTCGTTCAATTGAGTTACCGTCTTATGTTTAAATAATTTCATCATGATTTTCCCCTCATGATCTTTCTGACCAATTTAATAACCAATTAATATAGTTCCGAACGTAATCACCCACAGTAACGGAATCGCACTAATAAAAAAGATAGTTAAAGATTTAAATCTTCCCCTAAAGAGCCAAGACAAAATCGAACAACTTATAACAGCAACTGGATACAAAGAAACAATTATCATTATTGATATTCCCCATGCTGAGATTCCATTGTCAAAAACCATAAAAGATAATCCCCAAATTATGAACCAAGGAATTAGCGATAATAAATAAAAGGTTTGAATAACTAACAAATAGAATTTCATCGCTTCAAATCCTTTACGCTTTATTCCATGATTATACATCTGCCATCCATAGGGCGATAGCCCTACAACGTGAATTCAGTATTAAATGATGGACATGCCTTATTACGTACTATTTAAACAAAAAAGTCCCTAATCCAATATGGATTCCGGGACGCTTTAGAAAGAAATATCTTTTTATTTTTCAAACAAGAGATCTAAGCTATCCATGTAAGCACTCAGCAATGTCTGCAGTTCTGACATGTCCATATGAACTTGAAATGGAATTTCATACAGCGTTTGGTCCACGCGCATGCAGTTTCTTCCCCTCTTCGTCATATAAGCAAGGAATGATCGCCCCTAGCCGGAAAAAGTAAGGGCTTTCAACATTTTCAGTCATTATATTAGCATGTTTGTTTATGATCCGCTAAGGGAGAATTGTGGATTCGCCAAAAATAACTAATATCCTCACCCTAAACAACGGCGAGGCCATTAGTTACATTTCCAGGAACTTTTCAAAAGCTAAACGCTTCAACCGTAAATCACCTATGGTAGATGAAACACTGAAGTCTAAATAAAAAAGTCCCGATGATGTTTTCATCATCGAGGCTAACAACTTGTTCATTTTTTATTTTCGCCAAAAAGTTGAACAATCTGCCTTATCCAAAATGTTAAACTCGATCATTTTCTCAAGTAATGAGAAATCAACCGGACTATCCCACCGGATCCGTAACAACTGCTTGGTGTGATCATAGCCAGCCTGTACAATTGCATCAGAAAAATGATTAATCCCTGCGATTTCAGGCGCAACAGCCATATGTTGTTTAGATACGCTAAAGCCAATAATATATGTGTCGTGATCGGTGAACATAGGCTGATTCCACGCAATTTTTGGTTTTAAATCTGTGAATTTCTTAGTTACCCACGCCAACACCTCTTCCACTCGCTCCCGATGTTGTGGGTTATCAATTTGCGCTAAATATTCTGCAAAAACTTCCATGTCGATCACTCCTAACTTCAAAATCACCTTTGTTCAGGCGTAGTTTGTATACAAAAAAACACCCCGTTGGATAATCATATCCAACGGGGTGAACCGGTGCAACTTTTCATAACCGGTGCGACTTTATTTAAGAGTTATACATTATCTAATCCCAACATCCTACTCCACAGTAACGCTCTTCGCCAAGTTACGTGGTTTATCCACATCATGACCCAGTGCAAGAGAAGCATAATAAGACAATAATTGCAGAGGTACTACAGACAACGCTGCTGTCAGCATTGGCAATGTCTTAGGAATAACAAACACTTGATCCACTGATCTAAGCAGGTCAGTCAAATGCTCTTGGTGAGTGATCGCAAGCACGTCTGCGCCGCGGGCTTTCACTTCTTTGATGTTGCTGACGGTCTTCTCAAGTACAGCTTCCTGAGTTGCCAGGGCAATAACCGGAACACCTTCTTCGATCAGAGCCAACGTACCATGTTTCAATTCACCGGCGGCATAAGCTTCGGAGTGAATATAAGAGATTTCTTTCAACTTCAAGGAACCTTCTTGAGCAACAGCGTAATCTACGCCGCGGCCGATGAAGAACAAGTTCTTGTGCTCAGAAATTTGTTCTGCATAACCTTTGATTGCTTCTTTTTGAGCCAGGATCTCTTCTACTTGCTCTGGTAGAGCTTGCATAGCTGCTAGAATCTTAGCCACTTGAGCTTCGGTTTGTGTACCACGAACTTCAGCCAAGTAAAGAGCAAACAATCCGAATGCGACCAATTGTGAAGTGTAGGCTTTGGTCGAGGCTACTGCAATTTCTGGACCTGCCAAGGTTACCAAGACATCATTCGCTTCGCGAGCAATAGAGCTACCCACTACGTTAGTGATTGCCAGTACATGTGCACCGTTAGCTTGCCCTTCACGAAGAGCTGCCAATGTATCTGCAGTCTCACCGGATTGGCTGACAACGATAACCAAAGTTTCTGGCGTCACGATTGGTGAACGATAACGGTATTCCGAAGCGATGTCATTCTCAACTGGAATACGAACCAAAGATTCGATCATAGTACGTCCTACCACACCAGCGTTGTATGCCGTTCCGCAAGCAACAACTTGGATGTTACGGATGTTCTTGATTTGTTCTTCGGTCATGTTCAATTCAGGCAAAATAACCTTGTTACCTTCGGCATTAATACGACCACGCATAGTGTCGCGGTAAGCCTTAGGTTGCTCGTGGATTTCTTTCAACATGAAATGCTCGTAGCCGCCTTTTTCTGCGGTTACTGCATCCCAATCGACAGTAATCATTTCCCGAGAAATAAAGTTACCTTCAATTGTCATCAGTTCGACAGCATCTCTTGTCAAGACTGCCATTTCGCCGTCGTTCAAAATATATACGTTACGGGTATATTCAAGCAATGCAGGAATATCTGACCCGATAAAGTTTTCTCCTTCGCCAAGACCGATAATGAGCGGGCTTGCTTGACGCACAGCCACCAATTTATCTGGTTCATATTCAGTCAGGACGCCTAATGCAAACGCACCGCGCATGAAGGTAATCGCTTTTTGCACAGCTTTCACGATATCCCCATCATATTCGCGAGCAATCAGATGTGAAATAACTTCTGTATCTGTTTCGGAGACAAAGTGGCATCCGCCAGCGATCAGCTCTTCTTTCAGATCCAGATAGTTTTCGACAATACCGTTATGAACGACCGAGAACTTCATGCTGTTATCCGTATGCGGATGGGAATTCTCATCGGATGGTTTACCGTGAGTTGCCCAGCGTGTGTGTCCGATACCTGCGCTACCTGCCAGTGGGCTGCCTTCCAGCTTCGACTGCAGATTCGCCAAACGGCCTTGTGCTTTCACTACTTGCAGTCCTTCCCCAGTGAATACAGCAATACCAGCGGAATCATATCCCCGATACTCCAGCTTCTTCAATCCTTCAACCAAGATCCCCTGCGAATTCTGATTACCAATATATCCTACAATACCACACATTATAATTTCCCCCGTCCGAGTTATCGTAATGTGGCGGCATAAGGAAAGAAACGTGCCGTGCGGCATGTTTTTGAGAAAAAGCAAATATTCTGTTGTATTTTGGATCAACAAAATAAACTGTCACTTACATCTTATGTTCATGAAATGCACAGCCTTCTTCTCTGCCGTGGCAGAACTATCGTGTTTCTTTACGATGCGCGCACACATGAATTTTTATATTTCTTATGCACCCATGAAAACGTTGTGTGAAAGGTCGCCCTTCCATTTTCCGTCTCCATTTACGGCTCTGGTGCATCACCGGGAGGTCCCCGCCGAACATTTCGAACACCTCCACCTCGTCAGCTTACGTCTGCCGTGATCCGTTCAAGCCCTTGTCTACATAACCATGTAGTAGCTTTCCCTTCTCCCCCGCGCTCGACCAAGCTCTGGCGCTTGCTATTGCAAACCTCACAATCCCCGCTTTCCTTCTAGAATGACACTTAATCTATTATATGCACCTTACATTACTTTGGCAATGCTGCACCAACCTAAATTTCACAACTTCCTATTCAGACGATCCATTCAAAAATAATAAACACCGGTGTAAGAAGTCCGAATCGATCGTACTCTCTACACCGGATATATAGTTATGACAATGAATTATACCAGTTCGCGTTGAACAACTTCTACAATTTGATTCACATAAAGATCTAGATCTGCCTTATCAGGTCCCTCTGCCATGACACGGATTAGAGACTCCGTACCCGACGGACGTACAAGCACACGACCATTGTCGCCTAGCTTTCCTTCTACTTCAGCGATAGCTGCTTCGATAGCCTGGTTGTTAGGATAATTGGTCTTATCTTGTACACGAACATTGACCAGCACCTGCGGGTATTTCGTCATCATGCTCTTAACCTCGCTAAGCTGCTTACCTGAAGCTTTAAGCGTATCTACCAGCTGGATAGCCGTCAGAATACCATCACCTGTTGTATTATAATCAAGGAAGATAACATGTCCAGACTGTTCTCCACCTAGATTAAAACCGCCACGGCGCATTTCTTCCATCACATACCGGTCGCCTACAGCTGTTTTAGCAGTGTTCAGGGATAATTTCTCCGTGGCTTTGTAGAATCCGATATTGCTCATAACCGTTGATACAATCGTGCTATCCTTCAGCTTGCCAGCACGGTTCATTGCATCCCCACAAATGCAGAGAATAAAGTCTCCGTCAACTTCATCACCTTTATTGTCGATCGCAATCAATCGGTCAGCATCTCCGTCAAAAGCAAGTCCCAAATCCGCTCCTTGACGCAATACTTCCTCACGCAAAGTCTCTGGATGTGTAGAACCAAATCCAGCATTAATATTCAATCCATCGGGCTCAGCTCCAATAGAAATAACCTCAGCGCCAAGCTCTCTGAACAATCTTGGTGCAAGTTCATACGCTGCGCCGTGAGCACAGTCGAGTACAACCTTGATCCCTTTAAAATCCTGAGAAATGGTCGTCTTCAAATACTCCAGATAGAGGTATTTGGCGTCATTATCAACCGTAACCATACCTAAACCTGAGCCGATAGGACGTGGCAATTCATCTACCTCAGCATCCATAAGTTCTTCAATACGCAGCTCAGTTTCATCCGTAAGTTTGAAACCATCTCCGCCAAAGAACTTAATGCCATTATCTTCAACCGGATTGTGCGAAGCCGAAATCATGACCCCTGCATCTGCCTTTAATAATCTTGTGATATAAGCAACAGCAGGTGTACTCACTACACCTATACGGATTACATCTGCCCCAATAGACAGCAAACCAGCAATAAGAGCCGATTCAAGCAAAGGACCGGAAATACGTGTGTCCATCCCAATGACAACCTTTGGTTTATGCACGTTACCCGCTAGTACATATCCTCCACATCGACCAATGCTATAAGCCATTTCTGCAGTTAATTCACGATTTGCTACTCCCCGCACACCGTCAGTTCCAAAATACTTCCCCATTATTTTTCTCCTTTGAATACGCTACATTAGCTTAATGTTCTATCATATGATTTGAATACTATTTTGGTGTACCTTTGGGACATATCCTAAAATTCAATAAAAGGTTACGTTCCCCCTGTACCTACAGGATTTTCGGAATTCGTACTTGTGTTAGCTGTGCCGATATTCTCTGAATTGCTATCCGTCGGAACAGGCGTCGCTGTACCTCCAGCCTCTCCGCTATGGGTGGGCTTCTCAGTGGCCCCTTCATCACCTATAACAGGTTCAGAGCTTGGCTCAGGAGTAGTTACACTACCCGTGTCTGGATGAGGCGTAGGCACCGGCGTTGCAGGTGATAGCAACTGTACGGTTACCGTAAGAGGCACACTTGAATTAGCCAGTGCGATGAATTTAGGCAGTGATACCCGTAAAGAAACCTCGTGAGTCCCGGCAGTAAGGCCAGTCACATCAGCCACAACACTTATATCGTCCTTATTTAGTTGATTTAGCAAAGTAGGTGCACCTTTTAAGGTGAGGGCTATATCCTTGCTTGTTGGATTAACAATACTTCCTTCTAACCCTTCACCCACACCCTGTAACTTAATGGGTACAGCTTCAACCGTCCGTTCGGCAATTTCTGAGATCGTTAATGAAACGTTCACGGTTTCAGGCATTACTTTCTCAGTTCCTGCCGGAGGTTTCAGTACTACCTTCAGCTGCTTCGTTCCTGCAGAATCTATAGCGCTAAGATCGACACTCGCTTCATAGGTAGATAATGCAGCTAATGCATTTGCTTGACCATATACCACGACTGATTCCAGCTCAGGTGTCACATTCGATAAGACGAGAGAATCTGGAAGTTGTCCGGTAAAGCCGATATCCAGCGGCAAGCTCTTAAAAGGCAAGGTAATTGGCAATTCCACCGAAACGGTAGCAGGCTCAATGACGGCATCCTTCACTTCTTTTCCTTCATTATCATAAGCATGCAGCTTCAATTTCTTCTCTTTAAAGGTTTCGTTCTCGCCATTTAGCTCAATGGTGCCTTGTACCTTCACCACTTTGCTTAACTCATTATCTGGCAGCGTAACCTCAACAGTATCCGTAGGCTGCAAGACTGGGGTACCTAATTGATAACCCACTGCTGGTTCTCCCTTGGTAACCAATGTTATGGGAAAAGACTTTGTATTTCGCAGCTCTACATGTACGTTAACCTCTTTAGGAGTCATTCTGACAAGGGTTACACCTCTGGGTAATGAATAAGAGAGTGGCAACGTATTTTCTCCAGGCTCAACCTTGCTTNNTTTATAATCGTCCGAGAACTGAAAGGAGATATCGGAATTCTTCCCCTTAACCTCCATACTGACACTATCTACATCCTTGTATTCCAGTACATATTTATCTTTATCTAGACCGATCTCTTCGATCTTCACATTCTCAATAATCTTCGATTTAGTATCGACCGTGGTCTGTCCAACAGGTGCAGTGTCGATACGAACCATAGTAAACAGTATGATCCCAAACGCAAGGGCTAGAATCTTATTGAAATTGTTATTGCTCATCCACTTATCCATGATTTTTGTCCCCCTTCCGTTTCCAGAAAGTTGAACCTTTCTCCTTCAGCGATGAACTTACACTCAGCTCTTGATGGAGCTTCGAAATCATTGATTCTTCCTTAATGTCTCTTACAATTTGACCATTAATGGCCAGAGAAATCTGTCCTGTCTCCTCCGAGACAATGACAGACACAGAGTCCGCAACCTCACTAATCCCGATAGCCGCACGATGCCGTGTCCCCAGTTCCTTGCTAATAAAAGGATTCTCGGACAAAGGTAAATAACAAGCAGCCGCAGCGATCTGGTTCCCCTGCATAATAAGGGCTCCGTCATGCAGAGGGGTGTTAGGTATAAAGATGTTAATCAGCAACTCAGAGCTGACTAGAGAACGCATGGCGATACCCGATTCCGTATATTCATTGAGGCCTGTCTCTCGCTCGAATACGATTAATGCCCCTATTTTTCTATGTGATAAATAATTTACGGCTTTAATCACTTCACCGATTAATTTACTTAGCTCTTCATCACTTTCCCCAGCCCGTCCGAAAAATCTACCTCGTCCAAGCTGCTCCAGTCCCCTTCGTAGTTCCGGCTGAAAGATAATAAAGACTGCCAGCACACCGAATGTAAACATTTGATTCATTAGCCATTTGAGCGTATACAGATCTAGGATGGTACTCACAGCCCAAATCAAAACCAGGACCAGAATCCCCTTCAGCAGCTGAATCGCCCGAGTCCCGCGTACCATATTAAGCACTTTATAAATAATGTAGCTAACGATCAGGATATCAACTATATCTTTAATGGAATCTTTCCATGTTAAGTCTGTAAAATAACTCATTGCCTAAAACCCCCGTCATTTCATATTAGCTGGGTTTATGTAAAATGTCTGTTAGATCTGTATCAATATCTAGGTTATAACGTTCGGGCTCCAGTTGCAAGTTTAGTCCCATCATCATTTTCGATATTTTCTAATTTAAGGCAACAAAAAAGCGCCATCTTTCCGGAAAAAGAGGCGCAAAATAATATTCCAGCTCAAGGTAACCACTGTCGCTTTAACGGTAGGCAACTTCAGAGAACATGTTCGTCACTTTATACCAGAACCAACTTACCGCTTGGTCTATGCTTTTGACTTGCCCAGAAATATGAGCTGTTGAAGCCTGATACAGAGAGCCGTCGATGACTGTTACGTTGCCGTTCACTTCTCCATATACCTGTGCTTTACCATTCTCTATGGTAAGGTCTCCGGTAATAATCTTGCCAGAAGGTACGATTACAGTATCCCCTTTGATGACCACTTGATCCAGATCTGCACCTCTAACTACAAGTTGTCTATCTGGACTCCAAAAAGTTACGGAGCTCATCAGCATAACGACAAGAAACAGAGATGCCGCTGTAAGTGCAGGGTGTCTCTTGATCCAGGTAACAAAAGCCTTTTCTTTCTTGGCCTTTGGCAATGAACTCATTATCCGGCTCACAAGATCA
The DNA here is from genome assembly GCA_002438345.1 of Paenibacillus sp. UBA6285. Lineage (GTDB taxonomy): Bacteria > Bacillota > Bacilli > Paenibacillales > Paenibacillaceae > Paenibacillus_AQ. Next base: position 29,706 of record DJUJ01000030.1, on the reverse strand, counting down.
TCTGAGGCAACAGGATTCTGATGCATGAGGGAGAACATCAACATATCTGTCTGTTCTAATTCTTTAAACTTTGCACGGCAATCTGGACAGGATAGAAGATGCTCCTTCAATTCCCTCTGCTGCTGATCGGGCAAGTCGTCATCCAAGTAGTCGTGCATCATAGAGACGGCCAGTTTGCATTCCATAGGAGCCAATCCTTTCATGAGAGCTATTTAATTATCCTTAGACAAAGGGTCAGGACACATAAGACTTGCTTAACTTACATACGTCGCTCTCCAAAAGATGTTTCATAAAAAAAATCTATTTTTACATTTTCGGGCCTAATTTTTTACGCAAAAACTCACGGCCGCGGTGTACACGCGTCTTAATCGTGGTTACAGGCATATCCAGCACATCACTTATCTCCTGAAGCGATAAATCCTGCAGGTATCTTAAAATCATAACAGACCTGTATTTCACAGGTAGACTGTCAATCGCCTCGTAGATTAGCCCCTGCGTCTCAGAGAGCAGTAATTCGGTCTCTGGTGTCACATTATCGCTTGGAATCAATGAATAGCCGTCAAGGCCCTCCTGATCGTTCATTTCTGCATCGAGCGAATAGGTTGGTTTCCGTTTGCGTAATCTATCAATACAGAGATTCGTTCCAATCCGATAAATCCAGGTAGAGAACTTCTGTTTATCATCATAACGATCCAAGTTTCTATACACACGCAAAAAGGTCTCCTGAACTATATCCTCCGCCTCATGGCGATTGTTCAGCATTCGGTACGCCAGATGATATATTTTGTCTTTATATAGTTCCACAAGCTCGGCAAACGCCCTTTGGTCGCCTTTTAAGGCGAGCTTTGTCAATCTGCCTTCCAAATTCTCCACCTGTTAACTCCCCCAGACTTGCCGCCCTTGGTATTTATTCTCAAATATCCACGGTACAAGCAATTAAATCGTAATTCAAGTTTGTGTAAAAATCAAGGATTGTATTGTAACCTCCTCTGTAAACTGAGTTAAAAAATGGACAACTTGGTATAGGTGATTAAGTGCAGCTTCGAGAAATATTTGGACTTCCGGTCGCTGTTATTGTCAGATTTCCTGATTTGAAACCGCTGTTCGCGGTAGAAATCTGACAATAAAGGCGATCGCATTCGCTCCTACAGTTCCAAAAATTCTCTAGCTGCTCCATCACCTGAATAATAAGTGCCACACTATTCACCTCCGATTACATATCGGTTACTTGGGTAGGGCCTGAAAGATCAATATTGGTTCTGACTGTACAATATTTCGCATACAAAAAATTCACTTTAACAACAACAATATTTAGTTTATGAGCGAAGTAGCTCGTATTAGGCACAAAATCACCCCGTCGGGTGAATAGGCTTCTGTTAGTTTAAATTTGTCGCATACGGAGCAGACATTGTTGTACTTTCCGCAAGGTTTTCGGTGATTTTGCGAATAATAACTCCAGTGTAGGTGGAGGATTTTGCTTTGGTGGAACGAGTTATAGGGAAAACCTACCTATATATTAGGTCACAGCTGTTTTATGACCAAGTTATACGGAATTTCTCCCTGTATATTGGCCAATTTCAATTAATTACACCAAGTTCAGCTGAAATATAGGGAACAATTCCCTATATTTTATCGAAATGACCTTAAAACATCGAATTACAGGTAATAATTCCCTATAATTCAGCAGTTTGACCCTGAAGCAGAGAAATAAAAAACATTAAAAAGTATATGTGTGCGAGCAGACAGTAACTCCTATAAAGAAGCAAATAAACACGGGCTCCGGCGCTCCTACGTGCATCCTTTGCACTCATTTCTGGCAAAGCCCATAACTCGTGCGCCACAGCGCATCGCTTTATTCTCAATCTATGATGCTGCTATGGAGTCTCTTGGGCAGATGATGACCGTGCATTTCCATGAATCCATGAAAGTGATCTTTTAGAATCTGCCGGATACTGCATAATTTCCTATACAAGCACAAAAGGTCCGCCCGATGAAGGGCGGACTTTCTATAAGTAATAAATATGCTAAGTCAGGGGATCAGCCGGTATTCCGAAGACCAGCGGCAATGCCATTGATGGTAAGCAACACTTCGCGCAGCAATTCGCTATCGTCTCCATCAATTTCACGGAGCGCTCTAAGCTCAGATAGCAATTGAACCTGCAGGTAGCTAAGTGGATCAACGTAAGGATTGCGGAGTCTGATCGACTCTTGAATCACAGGTACGTTATCCAGAATGTCCTGTTGGCCAGTAATCTTCAGGATCAGCTCAGAGGTCAGTTTGAATTCCTCTTCAATCTGGCCGAAGATCCGCTGACGCGCTTCCTCGTTCTTGCCCATGCTGGCATATTCCTTAGCAATGATCAAGTCCGCTTTTGAAATAGCCATTTGCAGCGTATCTATCAGTGTAGTAAAGAATGAGAAGTTCTCATACATATGCTGCATAACCTTCAGATTCTCTTCCTTACCCTCATAGAAACTCTGCAGTCCGGTTCCAGCAGCATACCACGCTGGAAGCAAATAACGGCTTTGTGTCCATGCAAATACCCACGGAATTGCACGCAAGTCTTCAAAGCGGTCACTGTTCTTCCGTTTGGAAGGACGTGAACCAATATTTAGCTCTCCAACCTCAGGCAGAGGTGTAGACTCTTTAAAGTAAGTCAGGAAGTCCGGATCACGGAAAATCAAATCCTGATATTTGTGAAGCGAAACTTCAGAGATACGGGCAACAATCTCTTCCCACTTCTCTTCATATAGATCTGCTTGTGGAATTCTCGCATTGATCGCTGCTGTCACAAGCGCAGATGTCGCTTGCTCTAGACTGCGGTAAGCAATCCCTTGCATCGAATAACGGGAGGAGATAACTTCTCCCTGCTCGGTGATCTTAATGCCGCCGCCAATCGTCGAGGCTGGCTGAGCAAGAATGCTACGATTAAGAGGCATACCGCCACGTCCGAGCGCTCCACCACGTCCATGGAAGAACTTCAGCTTGATTCCAAACTCATCGGCTGTAGCTGTAATTTCTTTCAATGCAACACGTAGTTCCCAGTTAGCAGTAACCACACCGCCATCTTTGTTACTATCTGAATAACCAAGCATGATTTCCTGCAAATCGTTCATTGCTCTTACCGCATCACGGTAGATAGGCATGCTGAGCAGTGTGTTCATAATTTGCGGTGCTTCATGCAAATCATCAATCGTTTCAAAAAGTGGCACAGCTTGCAGGGTACATACNNTTACGGAATAGTCCTACCTCTTTGGCGAAGACCATAACCTCCAGAATGTCGCTTGCCGCTTCCGCCATACTGATCAGGTAACTGGTGATACATTGTTTTCCGTACTCTTCCTGCGAAGCGAAGATCGTCCGGTACACGGCAAGACATTCCTCCGTACCTTCACTATACGTCTGATAAGAAGAAGTAATCGGACGTGGATCATTCAGCAGTTTCTCCAGTAGCTCAATCTTCTCATTCTCAGTCAGCTTGGAGTAATCCGGCGTAATGTTCATCTTCGCCAGAATTTCAGTCATGGCATTCTCATGTTCTTGACTGTGTTGACGCACATCAAGTGTCGCCGTGTGGAAACCGAACAGCTCCACTTGGCGGATCAACTTCTTAATATAAGTGTCGGCCACATAATCGGCATAGTGATGCCGTAAACTGCGGTCAATCACGTTCAAATCATCGATGAACTCCTCAGGAGTAGAGTAACGCTCAGGAGTACCTTTTTTCTCATCATCCAGAACATTTTGTGTCTTGGAGATCATATAGCTAAGCTTAATACGGTAAGGTTCATTGTCATTGCGCCATTCTTCCATCTTGCCAAGATTAATGATCTCACGATCAGCTTCAATGGATTCAATTAGCTCAGGCGTTACCTTAACAATACTTGTGCTAAAGCTTAGATATTGCATGAGTTCACGCATAATCCGCTGATATTCCCGAATCGCCAACTTCCGCTGCATACGCAAGGTCTGTGAAGTGACTGTCGAAGTTACCGAAGGGTTACCATCACGGTCTCCGCCAATCCACGAACCAAAACGCAAGTACGTAGGCACATGCCAGTTCTGTCCTGGATAGTATTTACTCAGACAACGTTCAAGTTCTTGATAAACGTCTGGTAAGACATGAAAAATCGTCTCATGGAAATAGTACATCCCATTACGCACTTCATCGAGTACTGTAGGCTTGCGGTCACGCAGTTCATCCGTTTGCCATAGCGTAATCACTTCATTTAATAACTTCTCACGGAGCTGTTCACGCTCCCGGAAGGTTAAGGTAGGGTTATCCAGACCCATAACATCATCGGATATCCGCTTATGAATATCGAGAATAGCACGGCGCATAGCCTCCGTTGGATGTGCCGTCATTACAAGTTCCAGAGATAATCCTTCAATAATCTCGTTAACTTCCTCATGAGAGAAATCACGTTCACGAAGCTCTTTAATCGCGCTTTCTATAGAACCGGGTTGGACTGTCTCCCCAGCTGAACGTTCATAGTCACGTTTGCGGCGAATCCGGTGGTTCTGTTCGGCAATATTTACGAGCTGAAAATAGATGGCGAACGCTCTTATTACCTGATGGCGGTTCTCCGGATCCAAAGAATTGATTAACTCCTTAAATTCACTGTGCAGTTCAGGTAAAAATAGTGAGCGCAGCGATTTACTGGTTTCGCGGATCTTCTCCACGATCTCTAGTAGTTCGTTACCGCCTTGGTGAACCAAGACCTCACCTAATATGTTCCCCAAGAACCGTACGTCCCGTCGCAGCAGATTGTTAGAGTTGCTTTTGCTGACGGTAGTCGTAAGTTCGGTCATGCTGCTCCCCCCATTCTCTTCCGGATCAATGTGTTAATTATTGTCTGGCTAAATATCGTCTATTAAAGCTTTCCTCATATCATACAATAAAACCGCATGAAAATCTCCAACTTTTTTGCGCTGTAAAGCGACACAGTATCTAAGATTATACACCAATTTCTCAATTTATACAGTCCTTATATTTTATGTATTATTTCTTATATATAATGGCCCTAGCATACCTTCATTATGTGTATTTAAATACGAATCGTTCGAATCTGATCGATGAACAAGCCAATTAGCGGAGAATAATGACGATCGCGGTTATACGAATAATAAATATATCTTTGAAAATTATAATCTGGAATGGTGCGCATTAGCAATCTTCCCCTGGCTACCTCATCCTCCACAGCAAGCCGTGATACAAAAGAAACGTACTTTCCACTCATAAGCGATTGCTTAATAGCCTCCAGTGAATCCAGTAGAATATAGGTTCTAGGTTCATTCCCCTCCCGCTCAAACCATTTATCCGTCAGCTGGCGTGTACTCGATTCCTTATCATGTAAAATAAAACTCGCTGACGCAATCATAGCCGGGTTTAAATTAGAAAATGCGGCAAATTCATGAGATGGCGCAAAAACAAGCACAAGCTCATCCTCACACAAGGCTTGGGTATGCAAATCAGGTAGATAAAAAGATTCTGTAGACAAAATACCAAGGTCAATCTCATGGCTAGCCAGCATATATTTGATCACAGGTGAAGGCTTAACCGATAAAGAGATCGTAATCCCCGGATGTTGTTCTCCAAACAACCCCAATATTTTCGGAAGAATATAAGTAGCTGGAACGTAACTGGCACCAATCTTAAGCGTTCCCCGACCCGCCTGACTGAACTCTTTTACAACCCGCTCCGCTTCTGCAGCAAGTGCATTGATTTTAATCGCATAATGAAGAAACGCTTTCCCGCTCTCCGTAAGAATCATTTTATCCATTCTGGATTCAAACAACTTTTCCCCCAATTGCTGCTCTAAATTCTTCAAATGGTACGTAACGGTGGGCTGCTTCAGCCCGAGTTTATCGGCTACTGTGGTTATTTTCTTATGTTTATTTAGCAGTTCTACGATTTCCAGCTTGATTAAATTAAGGTTCATGATCTTCACTCCCTCGCCTATTCACTAAACGGTAACATAGAAGAATTCTATGAATGTTAAAATAAATCGGCAAAAAAGTTAATATCACAGTTACATTCAGCAAATATAGCGGGAATTCTTTTCCTTTACACTAAGAACAAGCTTAAGAACAGGCAGGTAGATAGAGATGAAGGAAATTACAATCCACAGATTGGAAAAGAAATTCGGGGATGTGCATGCCTTGAAGGCTGCAGATCTGAAGATTCCCGCTGGAAGCTTTACGACATTACTCGGTCCTTCAGGTTGTGGAAAGACGACACTACTCCGTCTGATTGCTGGGCTAGAAACACCGGATGCGGGAGAAATCCTAATGGATCACGAGTTTATTTTCTCAGGCTACAAAAGAATTAGTCGCCCAATCCATAGCCGCAACTTTGGCATGGTCTTTCAAGATTTCGCGCTCTGGCCGCATCTAACCGTCTTCGAGAATGTCGCCTTCGGACTTCGAGCCTCTAAGCAGAAGAAGGATTTACGGATTAGGGTTCAGCAAGCTCTTCGATCCGTAAAGCTGGAAGGACTCGAGCTACGCTTTCCCCATCAGCTGTCCGGTGGACAACAGCAACGGGTTGCTTTTGCCAGAGCAGTAGTTACTAGGCCACAACTCGTATTGTTCGATGAGCCTTTAAGTGCACTGGATGCGGTCTTGCGAGATGAAATGAGGCTGGAGTTAACCTCCTTGGTGAGGAACATGGGCATTACCGCTCTGTATGTTACCCATGATCAAACCGAGGCGATGTCTATGTCAGATGAAGTAGTCGTGATGCAAGGTGGCACTATTTTACAAACAGGCTCTCCTGAGGAGATTTATCAGAAACCAAACCATCCTTTTGTAGCCCACTTTATTGGAAAATCCAACTGGATCGTTCCCGATAAGCAAATGCTTCGTCCGGAACATTTACGTTGGTCTCAGGAGGATGCTTCCTCTCTTCCTTTTACGGGGACTATTCGACATGTGAGCTATATGGGTGATCGCTATGAGGTCATTCTGGACATGGAGAACCGAACCGCTTGGACCGCTTATCATGATCAACGTCTACCTGTTGGAGAAACGATCCAGGTCTACGCTTCTGAGCACCAGATCCATCATCTGAATTAAGCGTCCACTGCATGGAATAGCTCCATATGATGCTGTTCCATGCAGCAAGATGCACAAAAAAATATTAGGGAGGCATTCACATTGAAACCAATGAATAACACTAAAGGACTTAGTAAACTTCTTCTAACAACTATAATCAGTGCAAGTCTAGCCGGCTGTAGCTCCTCTAACACTCCTGCAGCTAACGCAAGCAATCCAACTTCAAACGCTAACACTACAGCTCAAACTGAAGTACCACAACCAACAGAAAAAGCTCTGAGTAGCAATCTTGTCGTCTACAGTGCAGGCCCTGAAGGCCTAGCCAATAAGATTAAAGAAGGCTTTGAAGCCAAAACCGGCGTTAAGGTCGAAATGTTCCAAGGCACTACTGGAAAAATATTAGCCCGTATGGAAGCAGAGAAGTCCAATCCAGTAGTCGATGTTGTCGTTCTTGCCTCCCTTCCGTCCATGCAAGGAATGAAGAACGATGGATTATTACTTCCATATAAAGAGGCGGTTAATGCAGATAAACTCGTTAGCGATTGGTCAGACACAGCAGATGGCAATTATTTTAGCTATAGTGCATCCGCACTGGGGATTGTCTACAATACTAAAAAAGTTAGCACACCTCCGACCACATGGGATGACCTCACTAAAGCGGAATGGAAAGGTGCAGTCAATATTCCAGATCCTTCGCTTTCTGGTTCGGCTCTAGATTTCATGACTGGATATTTAAGCGCTAAAGGGGACAGTGGCTGGGATCTTTTTAAACAATATAAGAGTAATGACGTAGCGATGGCGGGTGCCAATCAGGAGGCTCTCGATCCCGTAATCACCGGCGCTAAATCTGTCGTTGCCGCAGGCGTAGATTACATGGCTTATAAAGCAAAAGCTGCAGGAGAACCAGTTGATATCGTTTATCCTGCCGAAGGAACGGTAATCAGCCCACGTCCAGCCGCGATTATTAAGACAAGTCCGAATGTGGATAATGCCAAGGCTTTTATCGACTATCTTCTATCTGATGAAGCTCAAGCGCTAGTTGCTAAAGCCTACTTATTGCCAGGCAGAACCGATGTGAAAGCAGAGAATCGTGCGAATCTCGAAGAAATTAAGACATTTGATGTGAAATGGGAATGGATGAACGAACACAGTGACGAAGTTTCCTCGACCTTCACACAAATTTTCAAATAAGCGTAATGAATATTAACTCTTTGCGCTCATTTAAATGGGTGAGTGGCGGACTTGCTTTATTTATACTGACAGTGCTCGTACTGCTGCCACTCCTGCTCATCTTCTGGACCAGTATTTATCCGAATGAGCAGCTGGATATAGCCGCGCCACTACGGACCATTATGGGTAGTCATGATCTGTTAGAAGTACTGCTGAATTCTATCGGGCTCGGGGTAAGCGTTATTCTACTAACTACGCTTTTTGCACTACCTCTGGCCTGGATTATGGCTAAGACGGACTTAGGACATCATAATTGGCTGGATGTTGTGCTACTAATCCCTTTTATGACGCCGCCATACATTGGTTCAATGGGTTGGATGTTGTTTATGCAGACGGGTGGGTATATGGAACAGTTTCTGCCCGCATCCTCCGTGCTGACTCCGTCTTTCTTTAGCTATGGAGGGATGGTGCTGATCATGAGCCTGCATCTATTCCCATTCCTGTATTTGCTGCTGCGCAATGCGCTTTTGCATATTGGGGGTAATCTGGAGGAAGCAGCCTCTGTTCATGGCGCTCCGTTCTTTTACAGATTCAAAAGAGTGATCATTCCCTTGCTGTTATCCAGCTATGGGCTTGGCGCCCTTCTCATCTTCGTCAAAACGATTGCCGAATTTGGTACTCCTGCGACCTTTGGTCGTAGGATCGGCTTTTACGTTCTGACCTCTGAGATCCATAAGTATATCTCTAGTTGGCCGATAGATTTTGGAAAGGCTACTTCACTAGCTTCCTTGCTGCTCGGGGTTTGTCTAGTTATGTGGTACATCCAGACTCTAATTAGCAGCCACTTCTCTTATCGCCTAATTGGCGGAAAAGGAACGCGCACAAAACGTTATAAAAGTACGGGAATCGTAGGAGTTCTTAGTTGGGGGTATGTTGTTCTATTACTTCTAGCATCTATCGGCATTCCTTATTTCTCAATCATAACAGCCTCATTATTGAAGCTACGAGGAGAAGGCGTATCTTGGAGCAATTTAACCTTAAAACATTATACAGAGCTGCTATCACCGGGTTCTCAAGGTCTTGAGGCCTTATTGAATAGCTTCACATTAGCCATCGTTGCTTCCAGTATCGCTGTTATTCTTGGGACTTGGTTTGCCTTAACCGTAGGAAAAGGGGCTACATTCAAGCAAAAAATCACAGATCTGTTCAGTTTGCTTCCAAACACAGTCCCTGGAATTGTAATTGTAGTAGGGCTAATCCTGCTGTGGAATGCTCGTTGGATGCCTATCCCGCTTTATAATACCTACTGGATGGTTGTACTGACCTATGTCGTACTTTTCCTTCCTTATACTGTTCAGTATGTAAAAGCAAGCTACGGGCAGATTGATTCTTCCCTTATGCAAGCGGGACAAGTATTCGGAGGAAGCAAGCTGTATGTGTTTCGCCGTATCCTGCTCCCCCTCATCCTTCCGGGGATGGTGGCTGGCTGGATGATGACCTTCACCATTTCCAATCGGGAGCTGGTAGCCTCCTTACTCATTCTTCCACCTTCAATGCAGACATCGGCGACCTATATTTTTGCTCAGTTTGAACAAGGTGCAGTAGCGATGGGGATGGCCATGGCAGTAATCTCTGTAGGAGTTACCACTATATTACTATTAGTCTTAGAATATTTAAGCCCAGATAGAAAGCGGAGACAACAATGAGCACACTAACGATTTGGGGAGGGGCCGGAGAGCATGGCCGTTCCTCCTATCTTTTGCAGGACAAGGATGGGCAGACTGGTATTCTACTCGATTGTGGTGTCAAAAAAGAAGGCCCCGGTGAATACCCCCTGCTAGATACAGACATCATCNNCCATATTTGCAGGCAGTGTTTCTGTCTCATGCGCATGAGGATCATTCCATAGCACTTCCCCTACTATATAAATACGGATATTCAGGTAAGGTATGGGCAACGAAAGCTACCGTTAAACAGCTTCCCGATTATTTCGAAGCATGGGATAAATACGTGGCTGCTCAGTCCGCATCACTACCTTATGGAGAAATAGATAAGCAATCTATCCAGTTCATGTATTTAGAGGAGCATATTCCCCCTCAGACTTGGCTGAAGATTGCGCCTAATCTTCGAGTACAATGGGGACGTAGCGGACATTTAGCAGGTTCGGTTTGGCTGATCCTTGAATGGGACGGGAGAGTCGTATTTTTCTCAGGGGATTATACGAAGGAGTCGCTGCTGCTCATGGCAGATTCACCTACAATTATGGAAGCCGGAGCTAAAGATGTCGTAGATCTATCCATTATCGATGCCGCGTATGGCGCGGATCCTGATGAGCAGCTTGTAAAGTTACTGCAATTAGAGTCAGCGATCTGTAACACTCTGCAAAAAGGGGGTTCAATCCTTCTTCCAGTGCCTATCCATGGCAGAAGCCAGGAATTGATCGTATGGGCAAGCGAGTGTTTCCCAGATGATCAGCTGATCGTCGAAGAAGAGCTCGTAGCACCTTTAAGAGGTTTGAGCGATAAGACCGAATGGCTGAAAGAGGGGGCTATTCAGCGCGTAGATACGCTTTTTAACAGAAAGAACTTGTGTATTGTATCTAATTCGGATGAACGCGCAAAGGCATTGTTGAATCTTAAAGGCGCAATCGTATTTACCAATGACGGGATGATGCAGTCGGCAAAAGCACAAGAGTACTTTCACCAGCTCTCTGCTTCTCCTGACAATCATGTGATTTTTACGGGACATTTGGCGGCAGGTAGTTTCGGGCACCGTCTCGTTAAACAATCTTTGGTAGAAGAATCTATCGACATGGGATGTACAATCTCACTTATCCGCTATAAAGTCCACCAAGGCTTACCGGACATTCGAGAAATGCTCCAAACGGTTCCTAGCTGCCGGTCGGTGCTCGTTCATGCTCCCAAATCGCATATCGACCAGGTCACTTCTATATTAAATGGAGAAGGTTTTGTAGGGCTGTACTCTTTGCTTCCTGGAAGTACGCTTTCGTTCTGAAGCTTAACTATGTAATCTCATTGGAGAAAATGGGGCTCTTCCTTTGGTCTATTCAGACTTTTTGGAACAGCCCTTTTTTATGATTCGAACCTATTATCCATTTACTCTTTCGTCGTCCCTGGGCGATCCTTAAAAACTAGCTCAAACAACCCCGTCGCAGATAAACCTGCCAGCCCCCCAGCCCAAAGGCGAATNNAGAACGATATCCAGTTCGGTAAAAGGATACGCTACCGCACCGATGAGCAAACCTATCAATAGTCCGATGATCGGGACTACATTACGTCTGATGTTGATGTTATTTTTGACCAATTGAACCAGTGCCAGTACGAATACAGCTAATATAGAGGCAAACGCCATAACATCATCTAAAATTTTTCCTGTTTCCATCATTTATTCCTCCTTAGTGAGTACTTGTAATCTCAACCGTTCGAGTTGCGGAATCATAACCTACCTGTGCGCCTAGCGCTTCTGCAATAATACGTACGGGAACGTAAGTGATGCCTTTTTCAAGTACTCCATCTGCAATCTTAACCCCGTTAACCTTTACGACTGCAATTGCGTCACCCTTCAAGTCCTCCTCCTTCCGATTGATGATCTTGTAAGCTGCCTCCACTGCGGATGTTGAGGGGCTTGCCCCTGCTCGTAACTGAGTGAGCGTTAACCCAAACGTTATTTGAAAATGTGGGTAGTCCTTGAAGCTGGTCCAATCGCCACCCCATTCGAATCCAAGTGCCTTAGCCTCTTTTACAACCTCCTGCCAATCTGCGATCCGGTTGTTATTGTCGTCCCGACGCATATCCCATGACACACTCGATCCATTCGGCAGCAAAAGAGCAAAATCTACAGCTAATCCATAATTGTGGTAGCTATACCCGCCACGCGCATTGGTTACAATCGCTCCAGGCTTAGTGCGTCCTTGTGCATAGAGAGCATCTTGCTCGGCAATTGTGCGAAGACCCTGCGTAATGAGAATGGGGATGTTGAGTTTGTAACAGCGTTCGATTAGAGCAGTAGCAGCGGAACGGACTACGGGGTGAAGGTTGGTTAGTCGTTTCCTTGATTTTTCTTTGATTTGGGACAAATTGAGCATCTATACCCCTCCCTTAAATAAAAAGGCAATAATAGCAAAGATAGTACCAGCCAGAACGTATTTAAGTAGATCAACAAACACTTTTCGTTCGCTCTTGCTGTCCGTCTGGGATTGTTGCAATAGCTGAAACACACGTGAGTCTAAAGTGTCCCAACGCCTCATAATCTCGTTAAATTGAATTTTCATTTCTATCGTTGATTGTTTAATTTGTTTCACATCTTCCTCATGACGCGATTGTTTTTCTTTTAATATTAGAAGTTCATTACTAAAACTTAGATGTTCCGTTCCAAATCTAAAAATCTCGTCTTGGATGACTACTAGTCTATTTTCAACATCTTCTAAACGGTGCTCAATGGGCGCTGCTTCAGCATCGCCTCCTCCTGAATTCACTCCCACAATGGTCATATAACAGCCCCCTTCTAAAGTGATAAATAAAACAACCCTCGTAGCAGATACGAGGGCAAAATAAAAACGCCAACTATGAGGCGCTATCTGTAATCTCTATTTATTTTCAGCCAGAAACTCCAGACCGCTGTCCGTCAGAACCTCCAGCACTCCAGCTTTGAGTGTAGACGGCACCTCTGAATACTTGGTCTTACCCAAGATTACACGCTGTGCAAAAAACATGACTACAATGATATCACCTCCCCTACAAGGAAGCAGCCAATAAAGCAACTACCGGATCATTTATACAACTGAGTAGCCAGTTCGGATATGACATTATCAATAAAGTCAGAGTGCTCAGATTGAGCCTTAACTTGTGCCTTAAGCAGCGTGTTCTCGTTAATCAGCTGCTCCAGGCTATTCGTTGGTTGAATTGCGATATAGTCATAGTACAATTCATTAGATGGTAGCTTTACCATAAGCACCGAATATGTTCCAGCTACCGCCTGGGCTTCAGGTATTTCTTCGATATCGAATCCGTCAACATTGGACAGATCGAAGTCTTCTGGATTGGAATATATCGCGTCAACTTTACCGACACTATCATTTTGCTTGCGATAAGTAACAAACATTCATAGCACCTTCCTTTCCTAGTAATAGATCATATATCCATTTGCCATAGCACCGGCATAACCAGTCCCATATGCTCCCGAAATTGTGCCAATAATATTAAGTTCGCCCGCAGCGTTGAAATCTGCAGGAAACACTCCATCAGCTTCCATTTGAAGCATACCATCCTGAGCATAAGAGGACGACCATCCGCCTTTCTCGCCGTTTCCGTAAGCGTTGCCTCCCCCAGCATTAGTTATACCAGTGATTAGCTTTCTTTGGTTTCTATCAAAGTAAAATCCAGCATACTCATATGTGGTACTCCCACCATAGACTCCGCCCAAACTTATTCTTTGTCCCCATTGATTCTGAAGGTAAACAATTACACGATTTGCATTGTTTGATTGCGAATACGTGTAAAATCTTAAGCTACCACACATAGAAGCAAATGTTGCTCCGGCTGGAATGGTTGCCACTACAGCGGTTCCATCTCCTTGTTGACCTTTTAGAACTAAGCTCACAGCAGATGCTGTATTGGGTTGTAAATTACCGACTACACCATATACCCACACTCCTGCTCTAATATTACCGGGCTGAATATTAGGATCCGCTCTTGCCATTGTTGCACTTACAATTATCTCCGGACTGTTCATAACAGTGTTTGTAAGGTATGCACCATTAGGTATTCTTACAAAGAGATTATTACCATCCCAGCCAGTTGAAACCGCGTTTGTGTTAGCGGCTTGTGAAGCAATTGAACCCTTCATACCTAGAACAGTCTTTCCTGCTAAGAAATTCTGTGGGATTAGATCCGGTGCGGCTGCTCTAACCCAAACATCACCGTCATAAGCAACGCGAGCATTGTTCTGATTCGGTCTGAGATAAACATAATTTGCTGAGTCACCTACTGTGTACGCGCCCACACTAAACTCTGTGGTTGGGTGGTGGGCAGTACCACCCGCGCCATTAGTAGAATTTCTTACCGGAATAGTCCCAGCGGTTCCTGCTATCGTTGTTCCTGCAAGCACCTTATCTGCTGGCACCATAACAGCTGCGACCGTAATAGCTGCGTCATAAATCCCGGCTGCCTTAACAACAGCTGTCGCCCCCGGAGTAACTGTACCGCCCGTTTGAACCGGGAGAGTACCTGTAATATCCCCTGCGTCTGTTGCCGCCGTTTTTCCTGCGCGAATGTCTCCTGCTACCGCATTACCAGAGCCACCCGCGCTATCTGCCAAAAAATCCGTACCCACACGCCGGAACATATACGGCTTGCCTGCGATGAGCTTCCCAGCTGCATAAGCTACACCTTTTTGATCTTTAAGAGGCGCTGCTGCAAGTCCGTTAACACTAAGCGTAGGGCTTGCCCCATTGGTGACGTGTGGAACGATAGTAATACCGAATCCATCCGATGTTGTCGTAGGAGCTGGGGTAAGAACAGCACTATAAGCTGTAGCTGTGCCGCTAGTGGCAGCATACCCCGGCTGACGAATATAGTCCGCTTTTGCCGTCGCGACCGCTGCATCCGCTTTTGCCTGTGCGCCAGCCGGAGTCTCTTTAGCGTTCCACGCCGTCTTTTCAGCATCCGTAACAAACCGATTACTCGCGTCTTGAGCAATAATAGCCGGTGGGTGTGTAGCTGGGTGTGTATAGTTATTCGCTCCCGTAGCAATACCCGCCAGCTTTGTTTTCTCAGCTGCGGTATAATCGTTCGTAGACAGTTGTTTGCCAGTAACTTTATCGACCTTGCCATTAACGGCATTGTCCAAGACATCCATATTCCCGTTCAGATCGGCAATATCAACAATATCCGTTCCCTCTGGCTTCTTCAAGCCCAAATTCCCTGTAGTTTGCATGTGTCACTCTCCTATCTATAAGTTCTTAATTCGTTCCATGTTTTACTGTGAGCACTTCCCCAGGTCAAAGCCTTAACAGAGTCCCACCAGGTATAGCTAAACACAAATTCATAAGCTAAATGCGCAGGTTTTATCTCTTCGATGATTTGAATCAACCCTGCCATATTGGGGGGAATGCCCAGCGTACTCACAAAATGAATCTCAAAACGATACTCATCAGGCACTTCCTTAACTTCAACCACTCCACCTGAAAAAGCGGACGCCGTCCGCTGGATCATCTCCGGTGTTGTCGTCCCGTTTCCACGCAGTTTCGCCTTAATCATTTCTCGGCGAGTGGCATAAGATTTGGAAGGATCGCTGCTGAGCCCAAGCTCAGCTTCCCAGCGTCCTAGACTTACCGTTGCCGTTTCAACAAACGCCTGATCCAACACATCTATAGTGCCAACCTTCAATCCACCAATTTCGAGCCCAATGGTCTCCTGAAGCTTCTCCATTTCGCGGACGTCCTTATAATAATCTGGCAAATAGTTCATTAGATCCGGCGTCGCGACTTCTCCCGGATGATTCGAATCTTCATCTGCGGAATACATCAATTCGCTAAATAAAGAGTTGCCATAGCTCATTCCCTACACCCCCTTCAGTTGATTCCAGGTTAGAGGGCCTTTAGGCAGATATTCATGTGTATGCGCCGCTGGAGGAAACACTGATGGCTTCCCCTCTACCCCCGCCCAAGCTACACTATCTGCTTGTTGCGCGAAATCCACCTTTCCATTGTTATTCGTATCGTAAATGCTTTTCAGCATATCCCCGGTACTTTGCGCCGCAACTAGCAAGACATTCCCAACAGCAGAACCAATATATAGCTTCCTACTGTCTGTACAGAAGCCAAGCTCACCAATAGCCAGCGCTCCAATGGCACTCTCCAAGCCGCGGCGTATTTGAATCAATGTCTTTAATGCCATTGTCCTGCCCCCTAGAATGTTCCGCCATCAATACTGGCTACGGTAAGTCTATTGCCATTCGCTGCGTCGTAAACGATGCTGCTTCCATCCACACTTACTGCTACACCAGCCGCGTCCACGGTGATCCCTTTTCCAGCCGTAACCGCAATCGCGTCTGCAGTGACCGTGATCCCATTGCCTGCACCAATATTCAGCGTCACAGCATCGGCTTGACCACCACCAATCAGCCCGTTCCCAGCTGTAATGGTCTGTAGTGCACCACCCGTGCGAACCCATGCGCTACCGTTCCAGCTATAAATCTTCTGCTCATCATCGACGTAAGCAGTCCAGCCTACGGCAGGAACATAAAATACCCAAGCAGTAGATTGGTATTCAACGATTTGATTCGTTTTCCCAGCCCATGCCCCGATTGCTCCCGCAGGAATAATATATCGATCGCCTTCAACCGGACTGGCAGGTGGAGCCAGCAGGTTCTGATCTTTTACCGACGCTTGCGGTTCAATATTATGCTTGGCCAGCTCAATTTCGTTTTTAATCTTTTGCGCAGACCACAAATCTGTTATCGTAGTTCCAGCATCATTGATCGTCCGGTGCTTGGTCACATCGTCAATATGAGTATTAATTTCGGCGGCCGTCTTTACATTTGTACCATCCGATACTTTATTGATATGCCCCGCACTAATATCCGCTTTAAGCACCTTCGCATAGGTTGCTCCATCGGCGATATCGTCGATTGTACCTGTCAGATCGCTAAGTTTCTGCGCATTCACCCGCCGCCAAGCTACCCCATCATCAAAATATAAATATCCGCTATTCGTACCCGTAGTCACGTAATACAAACGGCCAACGAATCCTGCAACTGGACGCGAGGCTTCGGGCCCGGACAGCGCCCTTCNNGGAATTGGAAGTACCGTCACCAATATAAACCTCTTTAGTATCACTGCAAAAACCAAGCTCGCCTGCCTTCAACACTCCATAACTCGTTAGCTCAGCCTTCATCCCCCGCTTTATTTGTATGGTCTGTGCCATTCTACACCTCTCTTCTAAAAGATCCTCCGTCAATTTGGCCTTTGCTCTTATAACGTTCTATTTCAGTTTGAACAGCGGTAAGACTCACCTGCAAACCATTAATATCATCCGCTTCAACTGTATCCCCGGGGGTTTCGTAAGTCACATATACCTCTGGTACCTCAGCAAAAATCTTAATCAACCGCCGCCAGGGCGCCTCATCCGGAAAAGACACAGTGAAATTGCGAAGCTCGATCCCGGAATACTGTGACCCCGTGTACACCGCAATAGTCTGGTTATTAATGTTGTCATGTGCTAGAAGGCCACTGTAAACACCATTTACAAGCGGTAATCTCTCTTCAATAACATAGCTGCCACCGTTTGCTTTTTTATTAAGCTTTTCTTGAAAAATATCAACTTTCTCCGGGTAACCCATGCTACACCTCCAGTAAAACATTGCCGAACAACGGCACTTCTTCTTCGCTCAACATTACGTTGCCCGCTCCACTGTTCAGCTTCAGCTCACTGTAATCCGCGACTCCCTCAGTAGCTAGCAATAGTGCACCGATTACAGACTGGCTGATATAGGTTGCTGAAAAAGCCTTCTCCTTGCGATAGCTCTCAAGAATCCCCTTGAATTCTTCATTTACAGCTTGCAGCGCATAGCCTGAGGCAAGAGTTACCTTAGNNTGATGCTATTGCCCGTTGCTGACGCCACAGTTACAACTGCACCTACGGGAGCTTGTCCCTCACCCTCTCCAGAGACCGGATCAATGTAATGCTGAACCTTAGTCACCAGCAGCTCAGAAGCGGGACGTTTCTCGGTATCTACGATAATCACCTTCACAGTTTTAGGGCCGTTCCATAATGGAAAAACACGTGCGCCACCCACCCCCGTAACCTGCATCGCCCACTCCATATAGTGATATTTATTTCCGCTAGTAGCAGGGCGTCTGGCTGAATCCAAATAACGCTGGCGTAGCGATTCATCACTTTCGGCGTTCTCTCCAGGGATCTGAAGGGAAGCTATCTCTCCGCGCGCTAGGTCTGAAATATAATCCACTGGCAGCAAAGAGCCAAAATATCGATTCCCTTCTTCTCCAGCGGTTTCACTTTCTAGCCGATACACTCCAGGTGATAGCTTCTCCACACCCATATAATTCAGCATATCGAGAGAGAAGCGGCTGCCGAGAGGGACATCCACAAATCCCCCATCCGCTTTATAAAAAATCCCCTTCAGCTGCGCCCTGCTAGCTTCACGCCTTACAATTCCTGACCAGGAGATACTTCGCTCCAAGTACTCTCCGGTAGCCGTATCTGCAAAATACAGATTATTGTTCACATCCAGCTCAATATACATCTGCGCAAGCTCTGCTGCTGCTGGACCGAGCGCGTCATAAATGATACTACCCTCGCGTTTATCCAGACCTGATGGAACCCGGTCCAACATCCGCTCCAAAAGAGCCTCATACGTCTGATCCTCATACATCCTCATTCCACTCCTTTCTCAGCTGAAAATTCCCGTAACGTGTGACCACTTTGCACTCAAAAGTTAGATGATCCCCGGTGAAAGAAACCTCAATATTTTCTATGCTAAGGATTCGTTCATCCTGAAGCAGCGCCTCATTAATAACACGCCTAATTTCAGATCTGACCAGGAGACGATCCTTGCCAAGCACCAGCTGCCACTCTGTGCCATAATCCGAACTGTAAATCAGATGCTCAAACCTATCCGTTCTTAAAATTTTGGCCGCTGCCTGTTGCACTGCCTCAAGTCCATCCGTTTGGCCTGTAATCTTTTTTCTCTCCCAATCCATTCGGTATGTTAGGCTGGGGCTTTCCCCACGCTCAAGGTTGACCTTGCCTTCAAGAAGGGCAGTTATCGGTCCAGCTTTTCCAATCGCAGGAATCATATCGGACTCACCAGCCGATCCAGAACAATATAGCTTTGTCCGCCCTGCATCCGAACCATCAGAACCCGATCACCAGAGGCAAGTCCTCGACGCACTATTACTTCTCTACCATCTAGCTCGATCTTGCTCTCCATTACCGATTCAGGCAGCACTAACGCATTTCCTGATAAAATAAACCGCTGATCCACCTGGATCTGCAAAGGAGCTGCCTCCGTTACCGTCCCATAAGAAAAAGCCACAGGATTTGTATTTCCCACGGCTCCTAGACTTGCTTTTTTAATAATATCCAACATCATCTACACCACCTTAATATCGAGGGACATCGTATGCTCACCACCGGAAATCTTATGACTGCATTGATCCACTAGAAACACCTGAGTCTTAAATTCATCAAGCAGGACATAAATGAAATTACCAGCCCTTACGCGCATATCACCAATCGCCTGTACGGAGAGACTAAGCTTTTCACGGTTGTGCATTTTCAGCAGATTATTTGCTTTCTCCTGAATTTGTCCCACATTCGCTTTGTCATCGGCCTTCTGATACAAGTGCAGAATACCCCAGCGTTTCACATTGTCCTTATCGCTAACCGGAAAGAAATCACGCTTACCAGACTTCTCATTATCCTTGTAAAGAAAGATCGTGTTGTACGTATCATCATCAATACTTTTTTTGAGCGAATAATCGTACAGATAATGCCCCGCTCCCAGCACCAGATTAAGCAGCATAGAATCCGGTTTACGCAGTGTAAGCTTGCCAAAATCATCGTAAAAAGCCATCAGCCGCCCCTTATACTGAAGCTCACTGCCGATCGCTCCCATAATGATATCCAGTAGCTTTTTGTCATCTTCGATTAAAGAGGGAATCCGGTACTCCGTCTCCTCCAGCACACCTGTCTGTAGTCCGTAATCTTGCGTTATTTTTTTGATAACATCACTAGCCGTAACATCCTGCAAAACATAACTACCATTGCCCAGCAAATAACGCATCTGATCATAGGCAGTCAGCTTAATCTCCTGATCCGAGCCTGTATCAATGCTGAACACAAACCCGTAGAATACATCCACATTATCTTTGCTGAACTGAATAATATCACCGTTGCTGATGCCGAACTTGGGATGCTGATAGATTCCACTGTCCACAAGTGTTAACTCTAGCGTTGCCGGTTTTCCTGAGCGGGCCGTTTTCCAAGAAATATCGGAGACGATACCAGAAATATCCCATAGATTACCTTCCTTATTCTTCACAAGCAGTTCCATAACATCCTCCTACGGCAGCTTAATGACCTTACCGATTGGAAGCTTCCTCAGCTCACTATCTTTAATGCCATTAAGTTTCTGGATTTCTCCACACCTTTTGCCATCCCCAAGCTTTTCTTTAGCAACTTTCCATAGGCTGTCTCCAGATTTCAGGGTATACGTAGTAGGTTTGGGAGTTTCATTCGCCCGCTTCTTCTCTACTTTCACTTCATCGTTGACAACCTTTACAGCTACAGCCTGATAGAATACGTACTTTTTGAGAGACAACGAATATTCAATATCCCCTGAAGTACCCGCACTGAGCTTCCAAGTGAAGCCTTCGATACTCATAGCCATATTCACACCAAAATCAATCTCTATGGATTTATCCTCACTAGTCGATGATTGCTTTAACCATTTCTTCGCGTCGTTTAGCTTCCCCTCAGCTTTTTTCGTGTCATCCGCATAGCTCACCCCGGAGAATACAAAACGAATAGGTCTGCGACTCGTCATCCACTTCTTAATAAGCTCCACATATTCAAAGGGTCTCTTCAGCCCGTCCTCTTGTACCAATACGAACGGATACCTTTGTGCCGGAAAGATACTTTCAATTGTGATCTCTGTCAGCTTCGGATAAGCAATCGTATTGATCTCACCCAGATCGATAATAGTATAGCTTTTTCCATCCCCGCTCTCCTTGATCTCCAAGGTCTCCGGGTTGACTGGCAGCCGGAATGCTTCCGCCTGATTATTAAAACCAAGAAAAATCCCGTACTCTTCCACGTTACGTATACACCCCCTGTGCTGTAGAGACAAATTCCTCGTTCAGCTTTTGCCCGATCTTGTTGATAATCGAATCAATGTCTCCGGCATTATTAATATTCCCGGTCGTCACCTGCACCGTCGGCGTAAGCTCCACAAAATTCTGGATCGCCTGAATCTCCGCCAGCTCCCGCAGCATTTTCAGATCATCGCTGGAGATGTCTACAGTGTCGTTGATGGAATCGAGTTCTTTCACGCGGTTGAGGGTGTTTAGATTACTGTTCTGATTAGCCAGGATTCCTGTTTGTGAGCTTGTTGATCCACCTGTTTTCCCTTTAGCTTTTTCCGTAACCTCTTTTGCTTTCCTTCCCAAATCACTAAATTTCCCAGCGAAATCCTTTCCCTTTTGGGTGTAAGCATTAACGGTATCCTCATATTCTAAAAATTCTCTCTTCTCAGTGTTTTTTACAGCTTTATTACTTGTTGGGGCAACCAATTGGCCCTTCAAATTTTTAATCATTCCGCTCACAGCACGGGGTACTTCAGGAGTTATATAATCTATTTTTATATTAGCTAATCCTTCAAATCCTGGTATATTGCTCAAGAAATCTAGTAGCTTCTTAACACCTGGTAACATCTTATTAATAGCATCCGCTACTACCTTCATAAAACCGCCTGCAAAGTTTTCAGCACCAACTGCCATTTGATACATAAGATCCAAGAAGTTAACAGCCAAGTCATAAAAGAGTTTCTCAATGGCATATATTGGATCTATGAACAAGTTCTGAAGGAAATCCTTAAATATGATAAATACATTTTGCCAATATATAATAACATTCTGTATATAGACCTTTAACCACCCAAATGCCCCCGCTATAGCTCCAACAACATCGCCCGCAGAAACACCTAACAGTTGAAAAATATAAATAAGTGCTGCAATAACAGCAATGACCACTAAAATAGGCCAGTTCGCTACCATCCATGCTGCTGCAAGCGAATACACTTGCACAATCATAGCTGCTAAATAGACAATCGCTATCGCTTCAAGGATCGTTTTAATCCAGGACCAGTTCTCCTGCACCACTCCTACCAACCATAATATTCCATCAACTACCATGCCAATCACATTCGCTATGAAGAGAAACCCATTAGCCATAGCATCTATAATCGGCACCAATTGGCCTGAAGTCAGCGCCTCGTTCAAGGTATCCATCACTGGCCTCAAGGCTCCCATTGCTTTCTCACCGATTTTCTTAAGCGCAGCGTCTGTATTCTCATTCAGCTTATTCCAGTTGGCGATATCTTCTGGTTGTGCTGCAGTTTTTACAGCTTTCTCCCCCAAAGACTTAACCGCGTTAAATGGTTTTACCACATCTGCTGTTTTAAGAAATTTCATGATTTTTGAGTCAGGGGATGGTGGAGATGGTGGAGTCGGCGGTTCCTTTCTCAGATTAATTTTAGGAGTAGGGACTGGATCGGCCTTCGTCTCGGGCTTTTTCTCCTCTTCTTTCTTTTTCTCTTTTGCTTTTAATCCCTTCCACCAATTTACCTTCTTCGCTTTTTCTTCTTCTTTCTTACCTAATTTTTCACCCGGAGAGATACTCATCGTTCGTAGTGCTAACTGTTGTGATTGCCCGACTTGTTGGCTTTGCTCGATAACTATATCCCTGGAAACTACAATCTTAGGCGGGAGCCGTTTAAAGCCATCAAGTAGTGTATCGTTAATGTCCTGCAAAGACTGGTTTACTTGATTCAGAGAACGGCTCATTTCATCATTTGACCGCTTAACAACCACTTGCATTCCCTTGACCAAACGATTAACAATATCCAAATTACTGTTTACACGAACACATTGTTTATTTACACTCTTCCAGATTGCCAGGGATTTCATCGGTAGCATTACGGCTTTAGATGCTTCTATCTTCATTCATTCACCCCCTATCTCTTCCTCGCCTTACTCCGTGCCTGATCCCGCTTCTCCTTCTCCACCCGAACAGCGATCATCGCATAAATTGCGGCTCGTTCACGTGAAGACAGCTTCATCAGCTCATGCGGTAAAATATGAAGCTCGTGGAGGGCGTAGTAAGCCAAGTTCGCTTCACTGTCGCCCTCGTTGATTAGTTTTTTACTTCATCCACCAGCTCGTTCATATCTGTACCGAAGCCATTCAAGGCCTGTACCCGTTCACCCAGTGCCGCGAATTCACCTGGAAGCAGCATTTTACGCAGCAGCGTTTCGGCACCAAGAACACCATAAGAACGTTGTAGCTCAGCATTTTTCAGATCTGGATGCACCACACTTGAAGTCATCAACTTAGCCATATAATCATTCGGTTCAATCTCGGAGGTATACACTCCGTTCTTACCTTTGACCTTACGAGTAGCTGCTTTACGGCATTCCTGATTCTCATCCTCGTTCATACTGCGTAGCTTCCAGGCAACTGCGTTTCCTTCCTTATCCTTAAAACGCTGCGATACCACAAACTCCTCGGTCGTGTCACATGCTACATTTTGCGCAAAAAACAAACTTAATTCACTCATTGTGTTCCTCCTAAAATGATTTAGTTTCTTCTAGTACTACTAAATAGACAGAGAAGAGACCCGCCGCTCACCTGCACGCCCGGGCCTTACTTGCTCCTATCTTGTTGTCTTCACTAATTTCCAGAGCCTGCCGGAGCGCCAAAAGCCTGCACAATCTGCACATCCTCAAACGTAAAGCTCACTTCTTCTTCCAGCGCATCTGATTCTGTATCCAGAGAGGCCATGATGACACTATCAAGATTCACGCCTTTTAAAATAATNNGCTCCCACGCTAGAAGATGGATCTTCGTTCGTGACCTCAATATCGAAGTACTGATCGACACCGGTATTCATATAATCGAGCATCATCTGGCGGAAACGACTAGTCATATAAAAAATCGTCATCGAACCGCTGCCCGACCATCCAGTCGCTTTATGCTGAACCCCACGGCGGCCCAGTGTCTTCACTTCTGCCTTTGTTTTTTCTACCGTAGCTTCAAGTGTTTTCACATAGAACATCTCTTCAGTTTGCGTACCAATCACGGCATACGCACGGCCCTCCTGGCCGGAAATCGTATCGCTAGCTTTTAACAATGCCATCTTAAACCACCTTCACTTTCATATATACTTTTTCTACGGAATCTACCGGCTTCACAGCCACGTCGAGCACAATGCTATCGCTATCCGCCCCTGCCACAACGACAACATCGGTCTGCGCATTAAAGCTTTCAATCGCCCCGATATCCTGCAGATCATTCATATAAGTCGCACACTGTGACCAGAACAAAGCCCGTCCATCTTCATTATTTGCTACCTTACCAATATAGTAGTTTTCAAAAATACGCTTTAGATCATTCGCTATTCCATCCAGCACGCGCAAGACACGATTCTTAGAGAACGCTTTGCCTTTGTCCGGAGAAAATGCCGTAAACGTGTTAATATCCTGTTCCACCACAGCACGCCCTCCACTGTAAGTAAAGAGCAGTTCACCTTGCAGCAAAGCTGCTGTCGTCTCAGAATGGCTAAGCCGCACATCAGCATCAACCGAGTCGTCATATCCCTGATAAGTCAGCGATTGATTCACCGCAGCAGCAGCCGTAGCACCTGCCACCCAAGCAACGGCATTGTTGTTATCAATCGTAGTTCCGTCGCTTAGCACTACCCCATTCTTCACGCTGATCACACCTTCATGACCCGCAGTCGCATAATCCGATAGTACAGCCTGTACTTTCTTCCCTTCTGTATCCCGCAGTCGTCTTACCCAAGAGCTATACAGCGCCTTAAGCGTACTATCCTGCGATACTAATCCAACCGTCTGGAACTCAAGTACCTCAAGAGCAGATAAGAAATCGCTGTGCGCGCCGTTTGTAACCGTACCATTAGCTCCACCAATAAGCGGCATCCCAGCGGTTAGCTTCAAGCCTTCTGCTCCATTTTTCTGGAATTGAACATAATCGTTGGCGACTAACTCTTCAGCCGTTCCAACCGTTTGTTTGTTCATTTCAGTTCCATTAAGCAGTGTCTTCACATCAAAAAGAGCATTATTCTCAATATTCTTCTCAATAACAACAGAAAGATCGTTTCCGCGTACACCACCATATTTAGCAGTTACCTGGAGGCCGCTATTAGTTACCGCCGCTTTAACTCCTTCATTCAATCGATAGAGCAGCAAAGTTCCTGCCCGTTTCAGCGCTTCACGTACTGGCAGCAATGATAGATGCTCCAAATCATAACCTAGCAGCTTATTTACATCGTCCTGCGGGGTAATCTTCATGATCACTCCAGGTTCTCCCCAAGATAAGGCAAGTGCCAAAGCAGTAATCCCGCGTTCTCCCATTTTGCCGATGGCACCTTGATTCGATGCTACATTTACGTACACCCCGGGGCGCACCTTGTTTTGAGTTGTCCATGTTCCGCCTGCCATTAGTTCAAAACCTCCTTATTAATAAACAATCCCATAGATTGCTTCGCTTCTTCGATCGTATAGCTTTTGTCATCCTGCAAAATAACGTTCAGTACATCCTTTTCCTTAGCCGTAAACAGCGATGAATTCACAATCTGCTCTTTACCGAAACGATTTCCATTACTCACCTTTGTGCTCATTTCAATCTTTCTCCTCCTATCATTTGCCCCATCTTAATGGGGTCAGGCTTCTCACTTTGCAAATACACCATATAGTCCGTTGTAAAAAGAGGCCCTTTCCCCTCGCCCCCAGCTTCCCAGGCTTGCCTAACTACACGAAAAGAACCGCCATCTTGCTCCATCCCTGCCATTGCTTCACTTAACTTATCAGCCATTCTTTCGGCCTCCAGCAGACTTCCCTGTTCATAACGGATACCGAAGCGATAAACCGCTAAATATCTGCCTTCCCGCTGCCGATCCAGAGTCGCTGAGATCAGTCCGGGATAAAAATAAGCAGCCTGAGGTTTCTCCCCCTCCACATACACAGGCACTTCTGGAAAGTACCGCTCCAGGGCACTCGTAATGTGTTCTCGTAATTGTTGTACGGACATCACTCCATTCCTTTCTGAACTGCGGCGGTTCGCCGATCTTTGATGGTGTTAACCTTCAACTGCATTAACATTAAGAAGACACCCCCTCTACTAAATTTAAGAACAAAAAAGGATACTATCCGATGTTGGATAATATCCCTTCTACACTAGGCTAATGCCAAAAGAATCTTTCACCGCTAGATTTGTTCTCATCACCACTAGGGCTGAACTATTAGCAGAGCATTCATGCTCTTGCGGTGTTCTTTTTGCTTCATTTGCCATGTTATAATCATACCCCCATATTTTCCTTGCGGAGATGGTAAACGGACGAGGTTTCGGCTGACTTAGGGATGGTATAGAGCGGTTTTTCGGAGGAACATTCTTTCGATAAAAAAAGACCGCATCATCCGCTCGGACGACACAATCTTTAGTAACCTTCTATATCTCTTAGGTAATGCTAATCTTCTCTTTCTTCACTCTGGGCGCTGTAGTTACTAAGGTATGGAGAGACAGTAACCCGAGATCCGTTAAAGCCAATGCCATCTTATAAAAAGCCTTCGAGCGTATCTTCACGTAAGTATCCTTACTTACCGGTGGATCAAACACATGATTGTAAATCGTATAATCGTAAGTTTCGTCTCTTTTCATATAACGTTCCCTTACTAATTGCTGCTCCCTCATATCTAGTCTCTCTACCACAGAGTCTATCGCTGAACAAAAAGCCCTCCTAGCAGCCGGTATATCCACATTATAAGAAGCTATCGCAGCAGTCTGATCAGTAACAGTATTGGTAGGACCATGAAATCTTTCTGTATAAGAATACGTAGTGCTAGCTTCCTTAGCCTCAAATGTAACGGTCTTAAAAATACGGTATTTCTCAAACATGCTCTCTATAGTGACCTGGGTTCGGCGACGGTCTAACTCTGGTAAAGCGGATAAGTTCATCATTTATGCACTCCTTTAGGTTTGACAGAATGAGATTAAATTGCGGAAGTTTCCTAAGCAATGTGCTAAAATAAAAAGTGTTCGTATTCTGTTCGTATTTTTTCTATAATATACCACTTCATTACCAATCTCGTAAAACCCCATTTTAGTCTGTTTTGGGCGAAATAAAGTATAAATCCACCGTTTATCTTGCCTTTTGGCAATAATATGTTCTTTGTTGTTTACCAATTGGCATAATTGGCTTATATTAATATCATAAGCTTCAGTCTATAAGGAGTGGTTGAGATGAAACTAGAATTTGGGGATTACATGAAGCAGCTTCGCGAAACGAAGGGACTAACTATTAATCAATTGGCAGCAGCAGCGGGGATTAGCGGATCACAGATTTCACGGATTGAAAATGGTCTAAGAGGAGTGCCTAAGCCAACTACGTTACGCAAAATAGCAGAGGCCACAGGCGTCCCGTATGAGGAGCTAATGGATCAAGCCGGGTATTTACAGGAACAGGCCCTTCCAAGCGAAGAGGTTGTCCCAGAGTGGGCTACAAGCAAGGATAAGCGTGACTTTCGTAAAATGCTGGAGGATGATGGAGAGCTGATGTTTGATGGGATTCCATTAGACAAGGAAGACAAGCAGAGGATAAAAGATGTATTGACCGGCTTATTCTGGGAAGCCAAACAGATGAATAAGAGAAATAAATCCAACAACACTTAATAACTACACTAACATGCTGCAGGTGAAGAATATGGATGAACTGATCAATAATCTGATTAAAAAATATAAAACCAACTGCCCGTTCGAGCTGGCCTCAGCGCTAGGTATTCACATTCGTTTCATGAACCTTGGGACAGGCACAAAGGGATTATATTACCGAAAACTAAGAAGAAGATTTATCGTCATTCATAATGAGTTGCCAGTTGAGTGGCAGCGCTTCGTTTGTGCGCATGAATTAGGACATGATCGCCTTCATAAGGGGATTAACCGTTTTTTCCTGGAGGAAAGCTCCTACTTCTCTCCTGGGAAGCTTGAACGTCAAGCTAATGTCTTTGCCGTAAAGCTACTGTCAACAGGCAGCAATCCTGAGCAAGAAGAATCATGGAAAAGCTATTATCTACGCATTGGTATCCCACCAGAAGTTCAATTTCTTTTGGAGGAATGATTAAAAAAAACTGAGCATGAGCAGTAGATTGCCGCCGTGATTGATATCATACGGTCTCCGGCCTTTTAAAGTGAGCTTATCACCATTCTTGGGTTTGATCTCACGAAACAGGGACGAATATTTTACGAGACCTAATGTGCCATTTATGTCTGGATGATTAGCGGGCGTATGGGAATCTAGAGTAGGGTGATGCGGTTGATGGTAATCCGGGGCTTGATGTCCGGTGAATAGCGAGCGGGTGAATGATAAACGGTCGCTTGGTGGTGAATCAACACACTGAAGCATTTAGCTGTATTTTGTGCAACTATACTTCTTCAACTAACTCTTAAATAGATATAACTGTATTTCGTACACTTATTCTCTTGAAATATTGCCTTATTGGGTTTTCCCTGGTACTTAATTGTATAGAATACACTTAAAATTGAAATTCTCACTTTTTCATACGAAATAACTGTATAGAATACACTTAAGTCATTCATGTCATCAAAATCACGCAAATAAGGCCTCATACTCGCTTGGCTTTCTTGCTCGACCACGGTCATCTACCCAGTAATTATCACTAATATCAACAACAAAACTACTTTCCATTTATAACTAATCTGTAATTCCAGAAATAACGTTGTAGCTCCATGCTACACCGTTAATTTTTCTAAAAAACTTCTGATTTGTTCTCATGATAGACTAATACCTGACCAGCAATGCGTTCGGACACCAGAGCTCTTATTTCCAATAATTGCGCTGTTCTGGGATGCTATCGGACTCCAGTGACTTTAATGGACTGAAAACATACGATATTGCCCCTGATTATGATGATTAACGTCTCTCGAGTCCGCAACTCTCCCCAAAAGCCTCAAAATACGTAAATAGCTGCATCTGAGTCCGATACAGGTGAGTAACTGGTCCGTAGTGTTTCGTTCTGATATGGTCGCTGTAAGTTGTGCAACAGAAGGTTTAAAACACGAGCTGATTTGTAGTTCTGTAGTATATCGTACAATCAATCTATTAAAATCGTCCTCTAGTTAGTGCATTTCCAATAGTTTGATTACATAAAGTATAATTTTAGAATCAACAAAAAAAGCTCTTACCGAAGTAAGAGCTTTCTAAGAGCGATTAAGCTGAGTATCGGGATGACACGATTTGAACATGCGACCCCCTGGTCCCAAACCAGGTGCTCTACCAAGCTGAGCTACATCCCGTTACTATAAAATTATGGAGCGGGTGATGGGAATCGAACCCACGCTATCAGCTTGGAAGGCTGAAGTTCTACCATTGAACTACACCCGCAAAGGTNNAAAAATGGCGCGCCCTGAGAGATTCGAACTCCCGGCCTTTTGATTCGTAGTCAAACGCTCTATCCAGCTGAGCTAAGGGCGCAAAAATTATGGAGCGGACGACGGGAATCGAACCCGCGACCCTCGCCTTGGCAAGGCGATGCTCTACCGCTGAGCCACGTCCGCTAATAATGGTGCGGTCGAGAGGACTCGAACCTCCACGGGGGGTTAGCCCACACGGACCTGAACCGTGCGC
>DJUJ01000152.1:25273-38566 GCA_002438345.1 Paenibacillus sp. UBA6285 | reverse complement strand
GAGACGGGCGGATACATCTGCGGTCGACAGGATCTTGTTGAACTGACATCTTACCGACTGACTGCTCCGGGCATCGGTGGTGAAGTGGGGGCCATGTTAGGAACTACTCGTGGGCTTTACCAAGGACTTTTCATGGCACCGCACACAGTAGGACAAGCACTAAAAGGGAGTATCTTTGCTGCATCTGTATTTCAGCGCTGCGGGTTTGAGACAAAACCAGCGTGGAACGAGCCTCGTACAGATCTGATTCAGGCGGTGTCTTTTGACGGGCCAGATCACTTAATTGCCTTCGTTCAAGGGATACAACGTGCTGCGGCTGTTGATAGCCATGTAGTTCCAGAGCCATGGGATATGCCTGGGTATGAACATCCTGTTATTATGGCGGCAGGTACGTTTATACAAGGTGGTAGTTTGGAGTTATCTGCAGATGCGCCTATACGAGCTCCTTATATTGGCTATATGCAAGGTGGATTAACCTATTCACATGTTAAATATGGCGTTTTAATGGCACTTCAAAGTATGCGGGAGAGAAAATTGCTGTAAGAATATCTCACATACCATTGACGCGCTGTATTAGGAAATGTACAATGAGAACAGAAAAAGATCATTGGAAGGTTGGATGAGTCATGGGTGATGAAATCCGCAGAAATATGGCACTATTTCCTATTGGAATTGTAATGAAGCTGACTGATTTGTCCGCAAGACAAATTCGTTATTATGAGCAGCACAGTCTGATCGTACCAGCACGTACGTCAGGGAATCAGCGTTTGTTCTCTTTTAATGATGTTGAGCGCCTATTAGAAATTAAAGCTCTGATTGAGAAGGGTGTTAATATTGCTGGCATTAAGCAAGTGATGAATCCTGTCTCTAAGGAATCCGAAGAAGCTACTGTTATTACCCCTGATACAGAGGTTAGACGTAGAGAGTTGTCCGATTCCCAGCTTCACCGAATGTTGAAGCAAGAACTAGTTTCCGGTAAAAGACCGGGACAAGTGTCTCTTATTCAAGGTGAGTTATCCCGGTTTTTTAATAAATAATAATATATAGAGTTCGAAAGGGAGAGGATCATATGAGCTTTTCTAAAGAGGATATTTTACGCATTGCCAAGGAAGAGAATGTTCGTTTTATTCGTCTGCAATTTACGGATCTATTAGGTACTATCAAGAATGTAGAGATTCCAGTTAGCCAATTGGAAAAAGCGCTTGATAACAAAATGATGTTTGATGGTTCTTCCATCGAAGGTTACGTACGGATTGAAGAATCTGATATGTATCTCTTCCCTGACCTTGATACATGGGTAATCTTCCCTTGGGTGACAGATAGTCGTGTTGCACGTCTGATCTGTGACGTTTACATGCCAGATGGTACACCTTTTGCTGGAGACCCTCGTGGTATCCTCAAACGTTGTCTGAAAGAAGCAGAAGAAATGGGTTTCACAGCTATGAACGTTGGACCAGAACCTGAATTCTTCCTATTCAAGACAGATGAAAGAGGCAATCCTACTACTGAATTGAATGACCAAGGTGGTTATTTCGACTTAGCGCCAACGGATTTAGGGGAAAACTGCCGTCGTGAAATCGTATTGACCCTTGAAGAAATGGGCTTTGAAATCGAAGCTTCCCACCATGAAGTAGCTTCCGGCCAGCATGAGATTGACTTTAAATATGCTGACGCGATCACTGCTGCTGACCAAATTCAAACCTTCAAGCTCGTCGTGAAGACGGTTGCCCGTCAACACGGCCTGCATGCAACTTTTATGCCTAAACCATTGTTCGGTATCAACGGATCTGGTATGCACGCTCACCAATCCTTGTTTAAAGGCAAAGAAAACATGTTCTACGATGAAAGCGACAAGCTGGGTCTGAGCAAAACTGCACGTTACTACATGGCTGGTATTTTGAAGCACGCTCGTGCTTTTGCAGCGATTACTAACCCAACAGTGAACTCATACAAACGCCTTGTTCCAGGTTATGAAGCACCTTGCTACGTAGCTTGGTCTGCAAGTAACCGTAGTCCAATGATTCGTATCCCGGCTTCAAGAGGACTTAGCACACGTGTTGAAGTTCGTAACCCGGACCCAGCAGCTAACCCATACCTCGCACTTGCTGTTATGTTGAAAGCAGGGCTAGACGGAATTAAGCGTAAGCTTGATCTTCCAGCTCCAATTGACCGTAACATTTATGTGATGTCTGAGGAAGAGCGTATTGAAGAAGGCATTCCAAGCTTGCCATCCGATTTGAAAGAAGCATTGAGTGAAATGATTCGTAGCCATGTTATTACCGAAGCTCTCGGCGAACATGCTCTGGCTCACTTCTACGAGCTGAAAGAAATCGAATGGGATATCTATCGCACACAAGTTCACGAGTGGGAAAGAGCACAATACATGACTCTTTACTAGAATCTTTAAACCCTTGACGCCTTTGGCGTTGAGGTTTTTTTTGTGTTTGGGCAAGTTAGAATTTTGAACATTGGTTAATGATGTACCCACAAAATGCCCGCATATAGTTAAGGTTATTAGAGGATACGTTACATGTGAGCTCCCAATTTTGCGGATTAAGTCTTTCGGTGTGATCTGAACCATGGGAGTTATTTGGAGTGGGAATGGTGGTATGGGTAGGCAACGTTGTGGTTTTGATACTGAGATTCTATAGAAGGGAGTGTTCCATTAGCATTAGCAATGGCTGTTGGGGCGCTCCCTTCTTTTTGGAGCCTTACTTGAGGTAAACCGCCAAACTTCATTAGAGTAGACGTTTGATTAGGTTACGAATTGACGTACGAAGCCGCTATCGGACCCCATAACCGTTATTGGCCTGATAAACACCCAATATGAACCTTTTTCGAAGGAATAACGTCACTGGTGTCTGAAACCCTGCGCAAAAGGCGATTATTTTGCAAATAACATCATCTGGGTCCGAAACTCGCAGAGGGTGATGGAAACTCGGTAGAGCACGGTTCCAAACTGACTTAGCTGCATGAAATACACTAGAACGAATATGCAGCAAGAGGCAGGCAGTAGTTTCCTCGTTACAACTACGACTACAGCTTATGTAATACGCAGGTTCATAAACCATACAGTCAATTCAAAAAAGTGTGCTGTCGCAAAATTTTTCCAATTAGAGGAGGTGGATAATGTTAAAATATCTTATATATAGACAACTAATGCTCTCCTGGGAGGAGTAATAACATGCAAATTTTCATATATATTGGACTGGCCTTTGTTGTAGTTTCTGGTTTATGTGTTGGAGGATTTACGACAGGTACTCAGCAAAGAGGTAACTTTTATTCGGAATCCCAAAATGACCGTAAAATTAAAAACAAAGTGGCGAATTGGTCTGCTTTAGGAGGAGTTATTTCATTTGCAGTAGCTGGGGTCATATATTTGTTTTGATCCTTATTTACATAAAGTTCCAAAATGATTATATTGAATGCATAACTTAA
The DNA here is from genome assembly GCA_002438345.1 of Paenibacillus sp. UBA6285. Classification (GTDB taxonomy): domain Bacteria; phylum Bacillota; class Bacilli; order Paenibacillales; family Paenibacillaceae; genus Paenibacillus_AQ. The sequence continues at coordinate 35,128 of DJUJ01000152.1, read as the reverse complement.
CGAATGAGAGGTGTTGTATTTGGTGAAGATTTTTAATGAAAATACTGTTTATTTTATACAAAAGTTGTCTCTAATCCCTGAGTTTGCTTGACATACGAGTGAGAGATTAGCTGAAATGGTGGGTTCGAAGCATTTGGTTTTTGATATCAGATCTTTAGATCCACATAAATATTCTTTTCCTTATCATTTTCATAGAAATGCTGAAGAGATATTTGTGATTTTAGCAGGAAAAGCAATGTTAAGAACTCCAGAGGGTTTTAATGAGGTTAGTGAAGGCGATGTGAAATTTTTTGAAATTGGTCCCGATGGTGCGCATCAACTTTATAATCATACGGAAGCACCATGCAGGTATCTTGATCTCCGAACGAATCAGGGCATAGATGTTTGCGAATATCCAGACTCAGGAAAAATCAACATTCTCCCATATCAAGAAATCTATCAAGCGGATGAACAGGCGGACTATTATAAAGGGGAAGAACTAATACGTGAGAAATGGAATGGAGGCTCGTAATTGATTAAAGATCGTTGGTTCACAGTTAAGGGAATTGATCCGACAACCTATGCAATCAGTGAATATGGGCATTGGGAAAAGGTGCATTCTTTTTTACTGTTAGGGAAAGAGAAAGCTGTGTTAATTGATACGGGATTAGGCATTGATAATATAAAAAGAATAACGGATCAGTTAACGGACTTACCTATCGCNNCACATGTGCATGCAGATCATATTGGTAGTCATGGACAATTCGAGACGATATATGTTCATAAAGAGGATGAGGATTGGCTTATTAATGGAATAAAAGGCTTGTCCCTATCCCAGATAAGAAAAGATATGAGCCGAGACATTACCCTTCCTATTCCTGAAACCTTTGATCCTAATACCTATACACCTTTTCAGGGGGAACCTACGGCTCTTTTGCAAGAGGGTGATGTGCTCGACATTGGAGGGCGTAAATTAGAAATTTACCACACTCCAGGTCATTCTCCAGGTCATATCAGCATATTTGATCATGCCAACGGATATCTATTTACAGGAGATTTATTGTATGACGTTACGCCTATCTATGCTTTTTACCCTTCGACTAGTCCGGTTGATTTAGTAGCTTCTTTAGAAAAGGTTACGGAAATTCCAAATGTTACTCAAGTATTCGGCTCTCATAATACGTTGGGTCTGGATCCAGCTATTTTGCAAGAGGTGAAGAAGGCAGTTCGTGAATTGCGTGAACAGGATCTTGTCGCTCATGGTACGGGCATTCATCAGTTTAACGGATTTAGTATGCAATTTTAAAAATAATGTTGGGTGAACGGAATAAGGTGAATGGTTTATACTTATTATTGTGGGTTGAGGATAGACTTGGGGAGCGGATTGAATAAATTTCCCGACTGTATCGGAATAGACCGATTGGATTATGCGGAAACAGATATCGTCCATGACTTAAACTAGCCAATTCTACTTCAAGATAACTCTGTTGATTTTGTGATGGCTTCGAATAGCCTACAATATGTTGACGATACAGAGTTGAAAAAGAAACTAACTCCCGTGAAGACGAAAAAATCAAAAGTGCAAACAAAAACACGCAAATCTGCTGTTGTGAAAACACGAGTAAAGCGTAAAAAAGCGTAGTTGAAAATAAGTGATAAAAATACGGCCCCTAAAATAGGACCGTTTTTTGTCATTATGAGCGAATAAAGTTACATGATAAGGAAGGGGAAGTGGTGAGATGTTATCAATAACGGAGGCTTTTGCAAAATCGCTGAGTTCCTATTTAAATTATATCCAAATGCCTTGGGGGAGTTTGTTTTATCATTCTGCTTGGCGGCAAATTGAAAATCACTTCACATCAGAAAAGAAACAAACGATTTTAGATATCGGCTGTGGGTTTGGTATAACAAGTCATGAATTTGCAAAAAGAGGGTATACAGTAACCGGTATAGATCCGACTTCGGAGATGATAGCCATTGCTCAAGATTCAGCATTAAAAGAAGGACTTAATATAGCTTATATTACGAATATTCTACAGGATACAGACTTGTTGGCGGACAGTTATGACTGGATCTTTTGCCACAACGTGCTTGAATATCTCGATCATTCCAAAGAAATGTTAATGGCCATTAGTGAAAAACAAAGTGTAAACGGAATGCTCTCTCTGATCGCTCATAATCCAGTGGCCAAGGTGATGAAGAAAGCCATTATAAATAAAGACCCTCAGGGAGCTCTGGACAGCATTGGAAATACGCAGGAATATAGCGGCGTTATTCAAACAGACATTTCGATCTATACGAAAGATCAACTAGTGGAATGGCTTGCAGATTGTGGTTATGAGGTTAGAAGTACATACGGAATTCATAATATTTACGGCTATATTGCAGATAATGAAATAAAAATGGATGAGGATTGGAATGAACAAATGGTGGAGCTAGAGCTTAAGTTAAGCTGTGTATCTCCATATAAGGACATAGCTATTTTTACACATCTTATTGCAGAAAAGAGCAGTTAATTATTCGGATACGATCGACCTGAAAAATGCATGCAATTGCTGTACTTGGGAGTAGGCTTCTTTATACTGATTGTCGGATTGTTTAATGGGCAATAAGCCTGGCAAGAAGGAGATGCTATACACAGGCGTTTCACTGCTGTTCATATATATTTTAAGCGTAAGTTCCTCAATAACACTAGCCTCTTCGTCAGATCTATTAAGCACATTAATATTCGCACTTGAAGCAGTTGTTTTGCTGCTTTGTTGTCTTTTGGATACTTTTGAAAGGGTTAGTGCGTTAACAACAATCTCTGATCCCAATACATTATCGAAGGAGTATAGCTTTGCTATAGCTTTTTTGCTTGTCTTCGGATTGCTGGTGCCTATAGCTATTTTCTTATAAGGTTCGTTAAGGGCGATCAAGTGAGATTGATTGGGGGGAATGAATGTTTTGGTGAATATGATGTTAAAAGATGAGATTGCGTTTAACAGCTTTGAAAGTTCTGAAGAAGTAGATAGCTTTTTCAATTCCAAAATACCGGCACTTAGAATTAAGACAACTCCTAAAATAGCAAACAGGTATATCAAGAAAATCAGCATGTAATCACACCTCCTAGTTATCTCAGCAGAGCAAGATTTATTGCTTATTGAAAGATATGCCTGAATCTTCTCTACTAGTATCTGTTAAAAGTGAAAATCGCTGAAATGTAGGAACGATTAGAGGATAAGCAAAAAAAAAGCACCCAAAGCTACCGATTCTGCAGATGGAGTGCAAAATTAGAGCAGCGATTTGAGTGCTTTGTTTAATGCTTTTTTAATGTAAATATGTCAAAATCATAAGAAATTGAAGGCTGTGATTTGATCGGTATAAACAATTAGCTGTTTGTATTCGATCGGAGATTCATAGTTAGCATAGGGTCTTACAGAAACATCATTGAGGACTACAAAGTTATAGCTGAAATTTTTATCGGCATGTTCCGCACCTAAATAAGATATGTATTCATCTACAATGACATCATCCATTAGAGATTTTAAGTCAAAAACATCCTCTTTATTGGAGGTGGGAGGGGAGATGGTCCCTTGAATACTGCCAAATGAGGTGAGTAGATTTACTTTTTTTCCACTAGCTTTATCGTTATTTAACAATAAGCCAGAGAGTTTAACAAGTGCATCGACTTTAAAATCGACGAGGGTTCTAATTTTTGAGTTGTTCAAAACCAGACACTTCCTTTCAATTTGAAATCCTGTTAACATTATTCGACATATAACCACATAATTCCTATTATGCCATCAAAAATACTTAAATACAAACACACCCCATCCATTGAACTATGATTGAGGCGTGTTTATCTATGGATAGATTTAATTCCTGATCGTTACTCGTGTTCCAATCGGAACAATCGCAGCTAGTGTTAACACATCCTCATTGTACATACGAATACAACCGTGGGAAACTTCGTGCCCTATGGATGCGGGATCGTTATTTCCATGTATCCCATAGTGAGGCTTAGATAGACCCATCCAAAAGACCCCAAACGGACCGCCTGGATCAGGCTGTTTGTTAATAATTGTGAAGTCACCCAGTGGTGATTGAGTTAACATTTTACCGATTCCGACTGGGAAGCCCCTGATCACAATGTCGTTATCAAGAAGATAAAGCATACGCTGCGTCAGATCAACTATAATTCGGTAATTTGGCATTGTGCAACACTCCTTTCTAATTAGGATATGAGCAGGACGTCTAAACGGTTATTCATTAAAAATGGCCATTTTAGCCTATGGGAACAAATGTTCTGAATTTGATTGATGGAGTGAGATAACAGTAAAATAGCTGTTCTGCATTTGCAGAACAGCTATTTAAAAATATAAGAAAGTATATATTTTACGGTATACATTATCCTTATACTTCTCGTAGAAACGGATACCGTCCTTTAAAGGACGGTATCCGTTTTCGGTTGGTAGGAGTGCATACTTAGTGGATATCTCGAAATAATCCGATAACTCTGCCGAGAATAGTCACGCGATTAAGGCGAAGAGGCTCGTACGCCGGATTCTCCGGCTGAAGACGTATATGATCACGTTCTTTATAAAAGGTCTTAACGGTTGCTTCATCTTCTTCGGTCATAGCTACAACGATATCTCCGTTATCAGCCGTTTGTTGTTGGCGAACAATTACATAGTCACCATTCATAATCCCAGCTTCGACCATACTGTCACCTTGAACCGATAACATAAATACTTTGTTATCTCCAACATAGTGAGTTGGAAGCGGGAAGTAGTCTTCAATATTCTCAGTAGCAGTGATAGGAACCCCGGCGGTAACCTTACCTACGACAGGAATGCGAGCGACGGTTTGTGCGAAATGATGGACATTCTCGGAATCCTCTTGGCCAAGCAATTCTATCGCACGAGGCTTCGTTGGATCTCGACGGATAAGTCCCTTCTTCTCTAGCCGATCCAAATGACCGTGAACTGTGGAGCTGGAAGCAAGACCAACAGCTTCTCCAATCTCCCGGACGGAAGGAGGATAACCCTTGCTGCGGACTTCGCTACGTATAAATTCCAGGATCGCCAGTTGGCGACTTGAAATCTTTGACATTGGAATCAACCCCATATAGTAATGTTTGGGAAAATTATAACATAGAACTACCGTTCGCACAAACATAAGTTCTAACTATTATAAATATTAATTCGAAAGAGTTAATAAATGGTAGTCTTGTATTGATTACGTTTCCTTCATCTAAATGATAAGAGTGGTTCTTTATATGAGTAATATGGTAAATATCAACCTCTGAAAAAAAGAGAACAATTGTTCTAAAATAGTATTGAACAAAACACATGTTCGTGTTATTATAATTTCAAAAGTAAGAACAAGTGTTTGGAGGATGATATTCATGTTAAAATACAGTACATACCGTAGCATCTACGATAAAGCCCCAGTGGTTGAATCTTTAGGAAATAATCCTATTCCCCGTTATTCAGCTCAGATTAAAGAGATTACAGAGCTTTTGCTTGAACGATTAATGCGTTTGTTCCGGAGAGATTTTGTTGTTAAACTGACATTGATCATTGTGCTCGTACTATCAGGACTTACAGTAGTAGGCAATGTATTTGCCGGATCTACTACTTTAATGAAGGATGAGAAGCGCGTAGTGGTTGAACGTGGAGATACACTTTGGAGTATTGCTCTTGAGAATAAACCTTCTGATATGAAGACGGCTGTATATATAGAAGGAATTAAAAAATCCAATGGCATTAAAGGCAGTCAGATTAATGCTGGAGATATTCTCACTTTACCTATTTATTAATATTCTAAGAACATAATAAGAGGACATGAAGAGCTTGCAGGGAGTAAACCTTGACAAGCTCTTTTTCTCATGGCAGAGTTAGAATTAATTTATATGGGGAGGGAAAGTTTTGAATATTGATGAGTTGGTCGCGCGTATTAACGAATTGGCACGCAAACAGAAGAGCGTAGGCCTTAATCAAGAGGAAACGGCGGAACGCGCCAAGCTTCGTGAAATTTATTTGGGGAATATTCGCAATAACTTCCGAGCACAATTGAATACGATTGAATTGGTCGATAATGAGGAGCATGAACAAGGTAACAAGGGGCTTAAACATTAACACCCTGTTCCTTTTCATAGATATTACTGGATGACTAGGGGGAACGCATATGGCCCGTTCTTGGGAAAGAATGGTTCAACGCAACACACAGAAAATTAACAAGCAAAGAAAGAAACAGGGGAAGGAAACGATTTACGCATCTAAATCTAAATCTCCTGGTAAGAACAGCGAAACCTTTAAAGGCCGTAACATTGCATTTCCAGTAGTGTTATTAGTGCTTGGTACTATGTTTTGGATGATTGGTTCAGTGGACCAGGCCAAAGGCAATGGTATGCTTATGAACTGGCTAGGAGTCGTTTTGTACTACTTACTAGCGGCACTTCTGTTCTTCCGACGTCCGTATTTGAAGGTGGAGAATGCTAGACTATCCACTATAAAATTCAATCGCGAACGCTATTTACCAGCTTCTGATATTGAGAAAATCATCCTTTCGCGCGGAGCTGTTGTAATTAAGCATAAAGGCAAACGCAAGAAATGGATTTTTACCAGACTTATGAATCGTTATGATACAACTGCGATGGGAACTCGACTGGAAGCATTCGCAAAAGCTCACCAAATTGAAGTAGTTCACGATTAGAAATTAACCAGCCATGGGAGAGGGAGACCTGTAATGCCAATTTCCGCCGTACTATTTGACCTTGATGATACACTGCTCTGGGATGATCGGAGCGTCAATGAAGCATTTCGTTCTGCATGTGAAGCCGCTGGAGATACGATTGATCCACAAGAACTGGAACTTGTGGTGCGTAAAGAAGCCATAGGACTATATGAAACCTATGAAACGAACCCTTTTGCAAAAATGATTGGGATTAATCCGTTTGAAGCACTTTGGGGGAACTTTACTGCAGGTGAACAGCCGGAATTCCGTCAATTGGAGCAGCTTGCACCGGGATATCGTAAAGAGGCATGGCGTCGTGGTCTTGCAGCACTTGGTGTAGAGGACGAAGCTCTTGCTGAGACATTAGCAGCAAAATTCGCAGCAGAGCGTAGAAATCGGCCTTACATCTATGAAGAAACAATTCAGGTGCTTGAAGAGCTGAAGGGAAAAGTTAAGCTATTGCTTTTGACTAATGGATGCCCTGCATTGCAACAAGAGAAATTAGATGGCGTACCTGAAATCGTTCCTTTCTTTGATCACATCGTGATTTCCGGAAGCTTCGGCAAAGGAAAGCCGGATAAGGATATTTTTCTGCATGCCCTAGAGCTTTTAGATATTGCACCTGAGCAAGGAGTTATGGTCGGAGATAAGCTTACAACGGATATTCGTGGTGGGTTGGCAACAGGTTTGACTACGGTTTGGATTAATAGAAAAGGCAAACAGCCAGATCCGGAAATTCAGCCGGATTATGAAATTAAACATCTTGGAGAGCTTCTTTCATTAGTCCAATCTTTATAAAGTTGAGTAAGAGGCTTTCATTCATTTAAGCCTTAAGAAGGCAGTGAGTTCCTGGGTTACTAGGAGGCTTGCTGTCTTTCTTTATATCTAAATAATGCTTAGTAAGATTGATGCAATTTGCCAGTATATGATTTTAGTCACAAGAGTTAAACTGAATTGATGCGAAATACTGAAAAACCAATAATAATGTGTATAATAGATGGAGAATGTATAACATGAATTGGTAGATTCTTAGTATTCAAATCGGCTGGGAGGACTCTATATGAAGATTTCAAGAACAATCGTTCCTTTATTATTAGGTGCAACACTTTTAGTTCTAGGAGGATGTTCATCAGACCAAACCAAACATTCTGGAATACATAACATGAATATGAACATGTCTATGGAACCTATCAAGGTCGAGTTGCATTGGAGTCCTGAAGAGGTTGTTGTAAATCAGAAGGTGACCTTTGAGGCTGTTGTTACGCAAGACAACTCGGCAGTGGATGATGCAAAAGAGGTTCTGTTCGAAATTGTGAATAAGGATGATGATGGACAGAAAATTGAGCTTAAGGGGAAGCTAGTAGGTGATGGAATCTATCAAGCAGAAGGAACACTTGCGAAAGAAGGACAATATATTGTTACATCACACGTAACTGCTAGAACTCAGCATTCTATGCCTAATAAAGAACTCTCTGTGAAACCATAATTTAAAGAATCGCAATTGTATCCTATTATTACAGATAATGCAGAGTGGAAAGGAAGGCTTTCCGAAATTCCTTTATTCTGCTAAACTTACTCTAATGTTTTACTGGGGGGATTAGACGTTGGCTAAATTTACACTTGAGGAAAGCTTACAACAAAGGATATTGATTCTAGATGGTGCAATGGGCACAATGATCCAACAGGTGCCTCTGACAGGTGAAGATTTTGGTGGGGAAGAATTGGACGGCTGTAATGAAATGCTAGTATTAACTCGTCCAGAAGTAATTCAGACGATTCATGAGCAGTATCTTGAAGCAGGTGCTGATCTTATAGAAACGAATACATTTGGTGCAACGTCTGTTGTACTTGCCGAATATGATGTTCCGCAACGGGCTCGTGAAATTAATCTGGTTGCAGCAAAGCTAGCTCGCAATGCCGTTGAAAAATATGATACGCCTGACCGTCCCCGATATGTCGTAGGTGCGATGGGTCCTACAACAAAGACTCTCTCTGTTACAGGAGGCGTCACTTTCCAAGAGCTCGTTGATAGCTACGAAGAACAGGCAGTGGCACTAATTGATGGTAAAGTGGATGCGTTACTGCTAGAGACCTCTCAGGATACTCTGAACGTTAAGGCTGGAAGTATTGGAATCCGTAATGCGTTTGTGAAGACGGGTATCAAATTGCCGGTCATGATTTCGGGAACGATAGAACCGATGGGCACAACACTTGCCGGTCAGAACATTGAAGCTTTCTATATTTCACTAGAACATTTGAAGCCAATCTCTATTGGTCTGAACTGTGCGACGGGTCCAGAGTTCATGCGGGATCATATTCGTTCGCTTTCGGCGATCTCTTCAGCGGCTGTGAGTTGTTATCCAAACGCTGGGTTGCCAGATGAGAATGGACATTATCATGAATCTCCCGATTCTCTTGCTCGTAAGATTGCTGCGTTTGCGGAAAAAGGATGGCTTAACATTGCAGGGGGTTGCTGCGGAACGACACCGGAACATATCCGCGCAATGTCTGATGCACTTTCACAATTCCCTCCACGTCCGCTTTCAGGGAATCATCCACCGGCACTTTCAGGTATTGAGCCCATCTATATTGAGAACGACAACCGTCCATACATGGTTGGTGAACGTACGAATGTACTAGGCTCTCGCAAGTTTAAACGTCTTATCGTCGAAGGTAAATATGAGGAAGCCTCAGAAATTGCCCGTGCTCAGGTGAAGAGTGGTGCGCAAGTCATTGATGTCTGCGTGCAAGATCCGGACCGTGATGAGACTGAGGATATTAAGCTTTNNCGAAGAAGGTTAAGGTTCCTCTGATGATAGATACAACCGACCCTAAGGTTATTGATTTGGCGTTACAGTACTGTCAAGGTAAGGCTATAATTAACTCCATTAACCTTGAAGATGGTGAAGAAAAATTCGAACTGGTCACTCCGCTGATTCATAAGTATGGCGCAGCTATCGTTGTAGGTACGATTGATGAGTCAGGACAAGCGATCAAGGCTACGGATAAACTGGAAGTTGCTAAACGTTCCTATGACCTACTGGTGAATAAGTACGGTTTAGCTGCAGAAGATATCATCTTCGATACATTAGTGTTCCCTGTAGGAACTGGGGATGAACAATATATCGGCTCTGCCAAAGAAACGATCGATGGTAT
>DJUJ01000152.1:21086-25256 GCA_002438345.1 Paenibacillus sp. UBA6285 | reverse complement strand
TCTATGAGTGTACTAAGGCTGGATTGGATTATGCGATCGTGAATACAGAGAAGGTGGAGCGCTATGCTTCTATTTCTGCTGAAGATCGTCACCTTGCTGAGGAATTGATTTATAACACGAATGACGATACGCTTGCTGCTTTTGTAGCCGCCTTCCGAGGTAAGAAGGTAGAGAAAAAAGAGAAGATTTCCAACCTATCGTTGGAAGAGCGTCTAGCTTCTTATGTGGTTGAAGGCACCAAAGAAGGACTCATTCCTGACCTTAATGAGGCACTTACCAAATCAGGACCTTTGGAAATTATCAATGGCCCACTAATGGCTGGGATGTCAGAGGTTGGACGGTTATTTAATAACAATGAGTTGATTGTTGCTGAAGTACTGCAAAGCGCTGAAGTGATGAAGGCTTCTGTTGGTCATTTGGAGCAATTTATGCAGAAGGATGAGACAGCCGTTAAAGGAAAAATAATGCTGGCAACTGTAAAAGGTGACGTTCATGATATAGGAAAGAACTTGGTGGAGATCATCTTATCCAACAATGGTTATCAGATCATAAATTTGGGTATAAAAGTACCACCTGAGACCATTATCGAAGCGTTTCGTCGTGAAAAAGCTGATGCGATCGGATTGTCTGGATTGCTTGTAAAGTCGGCACAGCAGATGGTACTGACCGCACAAGACTTACGCACGGCTGGGATTGATGTGCCGATTATGGTAGGTGGCGCCGCCTTGACTCGTAAGTTCACCAAAACGCGTATACGACCGGAATATGATGGTCTAGTGTTGTATGCTAAGGATGCTATGGATGGACTAGATATTGCTAATCGGCTTATGAACCCTGTTGAACGGGAGAAAATTGCCGAGGAAATTCGAGTGGAAGCAGAATCGGCAGTAGCAGTTGCTACTAAGCAAGAGCTTCCAACACTAACTAGAGCAGTACGCTCCAAAATTTCTCCAGATGCACCTGTATTTGTTCCACCAGATTTAGAACGCCACGTAATTCGTAATTATCCAGTGGGGCATATTATTCCTTATGTGAATATGCAAATGCTGCTGGGCCATCATCTAGGGCTACGAGGTTCTGTAGAGGCGCAATTAGCTGCAGGTGATGAGCGGACTGTGGAGTTGAAAGGTACAGTGGATGACATTCTACATCAAGCGATGCTGGAGGGTACGATTACTCCTCATGCGATGTATCAATTCTTCCCTGCGCAATCAAGTGGCAATGATATTATCGTATATAATCCACAGAACACAGCCGAGATCCTGCATACCTTTACTTTCCCAAGACAAGGTGTAGAGCCTTATCTGTGTCTAGCGGACTTTTTGAAGTCGGTCGATAGTGGAATTATGGACTATGTTGGATTCCTCGTAGTAACTGCGGGACACGGTGTTCGTGAGCTCTCTACAGCCCTTAAGGAAAATGGAGATTATTTACGCTCACATGCCTTACAATCTGTAGCACTAGAAGTAGCAGAAGGATTAGCCGAACGTGTTCATCATATGATGCGTGATACATGGGGCTTCCCAGATCCTGCAGATATGACGATGAAGCAAAGACATGGAGCAAGATATCAAGGGATTCGTGTATCATTTGGTTATCCTGCATGCCCAGATCTGGAAGATCAAGGACCACTGTTTAAGCTGTTATCTCCGGAAGATATCGGTGTCCACCTTACAGAAGGCTTTATGATGGAGCCCGAGGCTGCCGTTTCGGCGATGGTATTCGCCCATCCAGAAGCGCAGTATTTTAATGTGGAGAAGCTGTAATTCTTTCGTTATACACCCGGTCTGTAGTGGGATTGTATCCCTTTCAGCGGAACCTCCCGTAACTGGGGGGTTTTTTGCTGGAAGAATGACGTTTAGAAAAGTTAAGAGATTGTTCAACCAATAAGAAGAAGGGAGGAAGAAAGATGGACTTATATTTTTTAGGTACGAATGCAGGAGTGCCAACTTTGCAACGCAATGTAACCTCGGTTGCATTAAGACTGCTGGAAGAACGTCGCAGTATTTGGATGTTCGATTGCGGGGAAGGTACTCAGCATCAGGTGCTTCGCTCACCGATTCGGCTAGGAAAGCTGGAAAAGCTATTCATTACTCACTTACATGGTGATCACTTATTTGGCCTTCCAGGTCTGTTATCAAGCCGTGGATATCAGGGGGGTACATCGCCGTTAACGGTATACGGACCTCCTGGATTGAAAGCATATCTAGACATATCCTTAGCTGTGAGCCAATCCCGAATTCCATACAAGATTGAGATTGTTGAGCATACTGGAGGAACTGTATTCGAGGATGATGGATTTAAAGTTGAGGCCGCACTACTAGAGCACCGTATTGACAGCTATGGTTACCGAGTAACGGAAAAGGATAGTCCCGGAAGCCTTAATACGGAATTGCTTAAGAGTTATGGGTTGAAACCGGGACCGTTATATGGAAAATTAAAAAAGGGTGAAGATGTTATTACGGATGAAGGTATGCGAATCTCTGCTGCTGACGTTGTCAGAGAACCTAAACGAGGTCGTATTGTTACGATCCTAGGAGATACAAGACCTTGTTCGGGAGCTTTAGAACTCTCCCTTAATGCAGATCTCATCGTTCATGAAGCAACTTTTGCTCACGATCTAGCTGAAATGGCGTATCAATATCATCACAGCACAGCACATCAGGCTGCAGAGTTAGCTAAGGAAGCCAACGCAGGACAGCTATTGCTGACTCATTTCAGTTCTCGTTACAGCTCGTCTGAAGAGTTAATTCCTTTGCTTGAGGAGGCTGAACGCATATTCCCAGAGACATTGTTAGCTGAGGAATTCAGTGCATTTCCGGTTTATCGCAGACTCAGTGGGCAATTGGGGAAGTGATTATTTTCCGGGAAAGCGCAGGAAATGACAGTACTATGCTAAAAAATGCTTGATGAGACTCTCGTTCGATTTCTTTCGACGAAGTGTGTTAGATTTATAGTAATCACGGTGTGAAAGTCGAACGAATGGCTGGAAATATTGCCGAAAACCAGCGGGTAATATATCCAAACAAAGAGAATTAATAACCACTGTAAACTCAAGCAGGGCAGAGGCTAAACGTTAGTTAATAACATTATTCATTTATTATATTAATTAAATTCCTTATGGAAATAGAGGGGTTATTTATGGAACAGATTAAAGGATTACTGATTGATCTGGATGGTACATTATACCATGGGCATAAAATGATTCCCGGTGCTGATCTACTGATTAAAGGGCTACGCGAAGCGGGCATTCCTTTTTTATTTGTTACCAACAATTCATCGCGTACAGCGACTAACGTTGCTGCCCACTTATGTAGAATGGGAATCGATGCGAAAGCTGAAGAGGTATGTACCTCTTCTATGGCGGCTGCACGTTACATAGCTGAGGAATCACCTGGGGCTGCAGTGGCGATACTTGGAGAAGAGGGACTGCGTGTGGCCTGTGACGAAGCTGGGCTCCGAATCGTCACAGAATCTCCTGATTATGTACTGCAAGGCATCGATCGTTCCTTTACTTATGCTTCGCTCTCGCAAGCTTCGCGCTGGATTCTGGGAGGGGCAAAGTTTGTACTCACCAATCCGGATTTAATGCTGCCATCAGATGATGGGGTTATGCCGGGTGCGGGTACGATTGGTGCAGCTATTGAGGCTGCCAGTGGTGTGACTCCGGTAGTTATTGGCAAGCCAGAATCTTATCTGATCAAATTTGCGACAGATCTTCTTGGTATTCAGCCTGAACATGCAGTGGTTGTTAGTGATAATATGCGAACGGATATAGCAGCTGGAGTAAACGCGGGCTGTCGAACGGTTCTTGTTTTTACCGGATTAACGAATGCAGGAAATATAGAACATTATAAAAACATTACCGGGATCACACCGGATGAAATTTGTGCCGATTTAACTGAACTTAAAACGTTTCTCGGTGTATAATAGCTAGGATCTTATTAACTTCACCAACCTAGAGGGGACGATGAGTTATGCCGGAGGTGCCGGAAATGGAGAATTATAGAAAGCTGCTGAGTCAGCATATTATAAATGTACCAATATCTAATGTAATCGTGAACAGAGAAAAATCAATTAACATGGAAACAGACGCTTTCAGAGATGCATTAATCGATGCACGTGTTGTTTTTGTTGAGCGGCGTGCCAAGTATATTTTGTTTCACCTTC
>DJUJ01000152.1:6334-21006 GCA_002438345.1 Paenibacillus sp. UBA6285 | reverse complement strand
ACGGTCGGATCGTAATACGCAAGTCGAAATCGTATTTGGTGATCATATCCTTTACTTCATGGGACTTCGTTTAGGGTATCTACATTTGCTGTCGGTTAAGGAAAGCGAAGCCACAATGGGTAAACTTGGACCTGAGTTGCTGGATCGTCGAATGACACTGGAACGATTCACAGGATTATTAAAGGGACGGCGAGGTGCACTCAAAAGCCTGCTTGTGAATCAGCATGTCATGGCTGGAGTCGGAAATTGCTACGCCGGTGAGATTGCTTTCGAAGCTAGACTTTTACCTTCTGCACTAGTTCAGAATTTAACATCGGAATCAATATCCCGTCTTTATGAGAGCATCAAAAAAGTACTGACTAAGGCTACTGAAATTGGTGGGTACATGGAAATGCCGTTTATGACTGGGGATACAGTTACAGGATCATATAATAATCAATGTAAAGTGTATGATCGTGAAGGCGAACCTTGTCTTCGTGATGGGGGAACGATTATCAAAACAGAGCTGTCTGGACGCAAAGTGTTTTATTGCCCAGACTGTCAGCATGACGAATAGTCCCCAAATAGGGGCTCATGTCAGCATTCGCGGTGGATATGGGAGAGCTGCCCGATTTGCTTGGGAGAGCGGTGCGACATGTTTTCAATATTTTCCGAAAAATCCACGTAGTTTGAAACTTAAACAGGTGGATGTCCGAGATACGAGGGATTGCGCTCTCTATTGCCAGGAGAAAGGGATCACTTCGATTGCTCACACTCCTTATGGAATCAATATGGCGGCCGGTACAGATGATGCTACTCCTCGAAAAGTTTATGTAGCGTCTCTCTTAAATGATCTGGAGATTGCAGAAGCTTGTGGTTCATTAGGCATCGTTGTTCATTTTGGACATTTTGGTGGAATGGAGCCGTTACAAGGCTATCAAAATATTATACAATGTATGAATGAGACGCTTCAGTCCTGGGATGGTCGTGCTAAGCTCCTAATTGAGAATCAAGCGGGCAACCATGGAACGGAAGGAATTACGCTTGAAGAACTCGTGAAAGTTCGAGAGCTCAGCCAATGTCCTGAGAAAATAGGATTTTGTTTGGACACCTGTCACGCTTATGCTTCTGGGATCTGGAATCCTGAACGAACGGAAGACTTACTAGAACGAGGAAAGCATCTCGGATTTTGGTCACATCTTGTTGCTGTTCATCTTAATGATTCTAAGTATCCTTTTGACTCAAGACGTGACAGGCATGCTGGAATCGGACTAGGTTATATTGGTGAGCAGGGGCTGAAAAGCTTATTGACTTCCGGGTTTTTACGAAGAACTGCTGTTGTCATGGAAACCGAGAATGGTGCAGATGGCAGTCACCAAAAAGAAATTGCTACTGTGCGTGGTTGGTTTGGAGCGTAGGCGTAATTGTGATTCATATCTATATGGATGATCTTAGAAAGTTACCTAAGGGTTTCACTCTGGCTCGTACAACAGAAGAATGTCTTCTAATGCTGCGTGAGTGCGAGGTCGATATTTTATCGTTGGATTACGATATGGGGCCGGATGATTATTCTGGTGGTGAAGTAGCCAGACGGATCGTACTGGAAGGACTATACCCCCGAGAGATCTATTTGCATACTTCTAGTCTGTTGGGGCGGAGAGAAATGTATGAAATCTTATACACGGCTAAACCTGAGGGGATGCTTTTGGTAAATGGTCCCCTAAGTTCTGATAAGCTTCGTGATATCACCGAGGAGACGGACTTGAAATGAAGGAAATGCAGGAAGTGGAATTGTTGGAGGTACTCAATAGCGTAGGAGAACCGCTTGTAGTATTCTTACACACTCCATTGTGTGGTACTTGTAAGGCTGCTGAACGAATGTTAGAAGTGGCGGCCCATCTATTGCCTGCTGAACTCAAGATGGTTGCAGGAAATGTGAATATGTTGCCCAATCTGGTAAGACATTATCGTATAACCAGCGTACCTGCACTACTAGTGGTTTCAGCAGACCGGGTAGATGATCCGAATATTTATTATTCAATGGTTTCAGTTGAGCGGGTACTGGAATACATAAGGGGTGTTATATCATAATCATTTCATTACAACATTTATCTCTTTGTAGGGAAGAAAGCTTAATCTTGGACAATGTGTCGCTAGAAGTTAAGGAAGGTGAGAACTGGGTCATTTTGGGACGAAACGGTTCTGGTAAAACAACAATTCTAGAGATTATGACAGGTTACTTGTTTCCTAGCAAAGGGACTGTAGAAGTGCTGGGTTATAAATATGGGCAATGTGATGTACGTGAGGTTCGTAAAGAAATCGGCTATATCGGTCCTTCCTTGATGGAAAAGATGAGCTTAAATGATCCGGTGTGGGAGGTCGTAGCTACAGGGGCTTACGCTTATTTGCGTTTTTACGAGACGATCCCTAACGAAGTAAAAGAGAAAGCAATCAGCATGCTGGAAGATATGAATCTAGGCAATATGGCGCTTCATCCTTTTGGGACCTTGTCACAGGGAGAACGTAAAAAAGCCATGCTGGCAAGATGTCTTATGGCTGACCCTAAGCTATTGATTATGGACGAGCCATGTGCTGGCCTTGATTTGTATGAAAGGGAAAAAATGCTGGCTGAAGTAGATAAACTGAGACAACGTAATGTTTCTGTAGTATATGTAACACACCACGTTGAAGAAATCGTCCCATTATTTACTCATGTCGCGCTAATCCGCGATGGAAAGTTGGCTGGATCCGGACCGAAAGAAGTAGTGCTAACAAAAGAAATGATTTTGGCCACCTATGATGTTCCTGTTGATGTAGAATGGGATGGCGGTCGTCCTTGGATTAAAATTAGACCTGGAGGCAAAACGATTTGAACGATTTTAGAGAAGAAACCGAAGAGCAGCACACTGCTCCGGAAGAAGTAGTGTATTCCCGATATATTTGTACAGCTAATCACGGCTTTGCGCCTTATGCGCAAGAAGAGCTTCGCCGTTTATTCGGTGCTGTGAAGAGTACCTTGCTGCTGCCGGGAGAAATCTTTTTCGCTACATTGCAGAGTGAACCAGAGGAAGTAACGAGGCTGCTCACACAGAACCTGCCTATTTTCCTGCGTCATATTCAGCCTGTTCAGTTTCAGGATGAAGGGAATATGGAGGCTCTACAACGTTTGGCTGTGTATTTAAGTCGCCGCAGTGAGCTTGAAGGGGAGAAGGTTTCACTGAACGTTCGTAAAGGTGATCCTTCATTCTGGCAGAATAGTCCGGGAGAACTTCGTGAATGGCTGCAGGAGCAATTGCAGAGCTTAGGCGCAGAATTTACAGTACAAGATCCAGCATGGGTCATTTCAGTCTATGCAGATGGGAATGCCTTGTATGCAGGCGTTTCTCGTCCTGAGGATAATTTATCTAGCTGGAATGGCGGGGCGATTCGCTTTCGCAAGGAAGACGGACAAATCTCACGCGCCGAGTTCAAACTAATGGAGGCAGAGAAGGAGTTTGATATTCCTTTTTACAGCTTCCGCAATGCGCTAGATATTGGCGCCTCTCCAGGCGGTTGGACCTCTTTCCTGCTGGAACGTGGAATGAAGGTAACGGCGGTTGACCCTGCGTTAATGCATGAATCACTTCGTAATTACCCTGGACTTAAGATCCTTCGCAAAAATGCCGGAGAAGTGAAGTTCCGTGAGAATGAATTTGATCTGCTCGTATGTGATATGAGCTGGAGTCCCAAGTTGATGGCGAAGCTTGTAACGGGATTGCTACACAGCCTGTCACCAGGTGGAACAGCTATTGTGACCGTAAAGCTGATGCATAAGAAACCGCTAGCTATGATCAAGGAGATCATTGCGATGTTTGAAGGGGAGCGCATGCAGATTCAGCGCGCGAAGCAGCTATTCCATAATCGTGATGAGATAACTCTTTATATGATTAAGTACTAAGTCAATCCATATTTTGAATTTCTAAGGGAAAGCATCCCGTTATTTAACGCTAACCGTATTTTACGGTCTGAGCGTTAATGGCGGGAGCTTTCTCTTTTTTTGCAAAAAGGGGGAGATCAATTGCATTTTGAGACGAAACTTAAGATAGGACAGGTTATTGATGACAGGTACAGAATTACAGGCCAGATTGGATCAGGGGGGATGAGTCTTGTTTATGTGGCGAATGATTTACGGCTAAAGGGAAAACGATGGGCTGTAAAAGAAAGCTTGTGCTTAGATGAGCTGCATTCGGACATCCAAGCAGAAGCGAATATGTTAATTACACTAGACCACCCACGCCTTCCGCGTATTGTCGATTTCTACCTTCCAGATAAAGAAGGGTATTCCTATTTAATCATGGACTATATTGAAGGCGTGAGCTTGAGCCAGCTAATGAAGGATAATCCCGGACCTATGCCGAGCGAATTCATCATTCAGATAGCCAAACAGCTGTTAGAAGTCTTTCAATATCTGCACGGTCATCATCCACCCATTATATATCGTGATCTAAAGCCTTCAAATATTATGTTGACCCTGCAAAAAGAACTGATGTTAATTGACTTTGGGATCGCTCGAAGTTACAGACATGGTATCTCTGAAGATACCGTTAAGCTTGGTACGGTTGGCTTCGCGGCTCNNATATGGCAACTGGAGGACAATGTAGTCATTGGGATTCCGGGATGGAGGATAATCGGCTATATAACCATATGCCAGAACGGATTATTCCAGTAATAAGACGCTTATTACGTCATCAACCGGAGGAGCGTTACCAGAGTGCAGAGGCTGTTCTCCAGGCGCTGATTCGTGTGGAATCAGAGATGGACAGAGGATATGGTTTAGCAGTTTCATTACCACTTCCTCTCGAAAAGCGAAAAGCGATGGTTATCGCCTTACTCGGCGTAGCTTCAGGTCTTGGAACAACACATACTTCCTTTGCGGCAAGTAGCTTACTTGCACAGAAGGGGGCGACAGCATGGGTAGATTATTCTCCTGATTCATCGGTTTATGATCGCTTTCGCAGCTTGCTATTTACTCAGATTACAGCAGTCCCATCGAAGGACGAGCAATCTGCTTTTTCGTGGAAAGGAGTACATTATTGGAAACGACCTACTCACGGAAAAATGGCTGAGCTGCTGAGAGGGGACTATCAATATGTAGTGTTGGATCTTGGCACTGGTGAATATGAAGGGGCTCTTGATGAGTTCAATTATAGCGATATTCCGATTCTAATTGCCTCAGGAGCTGATTGGCGACTCGAAGATATACTTGTGTGGATTAGGCGTAAGGGTTTGCAGCCTGAAACGAATTGGAGTATAGGGTTACCACTCGCTGAACGCTCATCTGCACAACTGCTACAAACCACTATAGGTACAAGCAAAGTTTATGGACTACCATTCCAACAAGATCCATTCTCACGAAAGGGAAAGTTGGTAGAAGTGCTTCATGAAATGTTTGAGAAAATAGCTGATGTGCGGAATATGGGGAAAAGTCGTGGTTTTTTTCAAAAAAAGGCTAAATGAAGTGGTTCTCTATGCTTCCGCGGTTCACTCAACTAACTTTTAATTCAGTGTTGCGTTAAAGTGTGTTAAAATATATATTTATACGTGTTTTGAAAAATATAAGAAAGTANNCATAAACGCTTACCGTCCTATAGGGACGCCGAAGACGTTTCTGCTACGCATTATTTAAGTATAGACAGGAGCTTGCGGAGAATTTATGAGTTTACTTACTGTAGAAGACGTTTCCCACAATTTTGGGGATCGGACATTGTTTAAGAATGTGTCTTTCCGGTTGTTACCTGGAGAGCATGTAGGAATTGTAGGAGCAAATGGCGTAGGGAAATCGACGCTTATGAATATTTTGACTGGAAAACTGTTGAAGGATAGTGGTAGAGTGGAGTGGACACCTCGTGTCCGTTACGGCTACTTGGATCAGCATACCATCTTAACGCCTGGTAAAACCATCCGTGATGTTTTGAAAGATGCTTTCTTGCCACTCCTAGAGCTGGAACAGGAAATGCTGACTATAACTGAACAGATGGGCGACGCTTCCCCTGAAGAGTTAGAAGTGTTACTCGAGCAAATGGGGGACATTCAGGAACAGCTGGATATCGGGGATTTCTATCTGATTGATGTAAAAGTTGAGGAAATGGCGAATGGATTAGGTCTATCCGTAATTGGGCTTGACCGTGATGTCGCTTCTCTAAGTGGGGGCCAGCGCACCAAAGTCCTACTGGCGAAGCTACTGCTTGAGAAACCGAATGTACTATTGCTCGATGAGCCTACCAACTATTTGGATGTTGAGCATATTGATTGGTTAACTAACTATTTGAAGCAATATCCATATGCGTTTATATTGATATCCCATGACACGGAGTTCATGAATAAAGTCGTAAATGTTGTCTATCACCTNNACCTGGAGTTCGGCAAACTTACACGTTACACTGCGAACTATGATAAATTCTTGGATATGGCTGAGATGAATAAGAATCAACACATTGATGCTTATGAGAAACAACAGGATTTTATTAAGAAACAAGAGGACTTCATCCAGCGTAACAAAGCTCGTGCCTCCACATCTGGACGGGCGAAGAGCCGTGAGAAACAGTTAGATCGTATGGATCGAATTGATCGTCCAGAAGAAGCTGCAAAGCCGACCTTCAAGTTTAAAGAGAGTCGAGCCAGCGGTAAAACAGTCTTCGAAGGGATTGATTTCGAGATTGGTTACGACCGTCCGTTGCTACCTATGCTGAACATGACCATTGAACGTGGAGAGAAGATCGCTATCACTGGTTGTAATGGTGTGGGTAAATCGACACTATTGAAGACCATTCTCGGAGTAATTCCAACGTATAGCGGTAAAACCTATCTTGGGGATTATCTGAGCTCAGCGTACTTCCAACAAGAAGTGAAGGCAGCAAATCTTACACCTATTGAGGATGTATGGAATGAATTCTCTAGTCTAACTCAGAATGAAGTACGTGGTCATCTGGCTCGCTGTGGTCTGAAAAATGAGCATATTACTCGTCCACTTAGCATGCTAAGCGGTGGCGAACAAGCTAAGGTACGTCTCTGTAAGCTGTTGATGCGCGAGAGCAACTGGGTTCTATTCGATGAGCCTACGAATCACCTTGACGTTATTGCTAAGGCTGAGCTAAAACGTGCATTACTGGAATACAAAGGAACTGTGTTGCTGGTATCCCATGAACCTGACTTCTATGAAGATTGGGTTACGAAAATTTGGGATGTTGAGCAGTGGTCAGCTGTACAAGTATAGTATAATCATATATCCGGAGAATAGCAGACATACTGCTGTTCTCCGGTTTTTGGATATGGGGAGGGAAATCGAATGATCCATAATGATGGGCGTGAAGAACGTTATTCTCGACAGGTACGTTTTGCACCGTTTGGTGCAGAGGGACAACAAGCGCTCGCGCAGTCAAGTGTATTGGTAGTTGGTGCGGGAGCGCTAGGTACAGGGATTGCGGAGACGCTGGCACGTTGCGGGGTAGGACGAATCATTATAGCTGACCGAGATTATGTGGAGTGGAGTAATCTTCAGCGTCAGCAGCTCTATACCGAGGCGGATGCGCTAGAACGTATGCCTAAGGCTGCCGCTGCGCAGAGAAGACTTCAACAAATTAATTCTGAGGTAGTTATTGAAGCCCACGTTATAGATGTTCGTGCCGAAGAGTTGGAACGGCTCATTTCAGGGGTTGATCTGATCATGGATGGTACGGATAATTTTGATACTCGGCTCATTATTAATGATATGGCGCAAAAGCATAATATTTCTTGGATCTATGGCGCATGTGTAGGCGGTTATGGAATAACATACACGATTTTGCCTGGAGAAACCCCATGTCTCCATTGTCTCTTAGGCACAATACCACTAGGGGGCGATACCTGTGACACGGCCGGTATTCTTCCGCAGGCTGTACAGCTAGTTACGGCTAATGCTACTGCAGAGGCGCTGAAACTTTTAGGGAAGCGTAAGGCCCAATTAAGAAACAAACTGTTAACGTTCGACGTGTGGCGCAACGAACATCAAGAAATTGGAGTAAAGGCTGCTAAAAAGGAAAATTGCCCTTCTTGTGGGAGTCATCCGATCTATCCGTATCTTACGGCAGCAAATACTGAACGAACCGATGTCCTTTGCGGAAGGGATACGGTACAAATCCGCCCTGCACAACCACAGAAGCTTAACTTACAGGAAACTGCAAAACGCTTGTCACGATTAGGAAGCGGTAGAGTGGATAGCAACCCTTATCTGGTTTCTTTTATAGAAGGGCCCTATCGGATGGTTATTTTTGCTGATGGTAGAGCTTTAATTCATGGGACTAAGGATATTGCTGTTGCTCGAAGCTTTTATCATCGATATTTTGGATAAGAAAGCTGAATATAGGTGTTCAGACCATTTCTTAGGAATGGTCTTTTTGTTTTCCGGGGATTCTATATGTACCGCAGTGATGCCGGTGTAAGTCATACAGATACGGGGGAACTTTGTGATTGAGCAAATGATATGGTATATGGCTGATAGCACTAGTAGAGAAGAAGATCGTGTCGTTATAGAAAGTGTCCTAGAAGATATCGGACTTGAAGCAACAAAAAGCGAAGATCCCGAGGATCTCCGCTCATCCATATCAAAAGTAGAACCGGTACTGCTGCTTGCTGAGTTATACGAGGTAGGGAGATGGGAAGGCTGGGATATAATTTCCGCTGTAAGAGCTGAGGGGATGATAATACCGGTTATGGTGATTTCCGGTGAACAATCTGAATCTGGAAATGGGGCAGTTTCAGCGTTCTCAGCCGGGGGGAATGAGTATATGACAAAGCCTTTACATACCGGTGAATTCAAGTGCAGAATTCTAAATTTGTTAGCCCTTACTGGACGGCGTCGAAATTTAAATCATTTATTGAGAGTAGATGGTTTAATGCTCGATCCCAGTCGCAGGTTTGTAAGTCGCGAAGGGATCGAGTTAAAAATGACGCCTAAAGAATTTGATCTTTTGTATTATCTCGCTGCGAACCAAGGAATTATTTGTTCTCGCATCGAAATACTAAAAGAAGTATGGGGATTCCAATTTCACGCAGATACCAATGTCGTAGATGTTTACATCAGGCATATCCGTTTGAAAATTGATAAAGGTCACCGGAACAAGTTGATTCACACCGTTCGCGGAACAGGATATGTAATGAGGGCGCCCGAAGGCGGCACCACATCCTGAGACTATTTCTCTATTATAGTTAAAACTCTACTACAGAGTCGTTGTTTACAGTACGCGGCGAGCCTTTAAATATGTTCTTTTCCAAGTACCAGAGTTCAGATCGGAAATCGTAACACCTGGTTTACCATAAGTGTGCAGAATTTTGCCATTGCCGGCATAGACAGCGACGTGAGTTACATTTTTACCGTTTGCTCTGCTACCGCTGGAGAAAAATACGAGATCGCCTACACGAAGATTCGCTTTAGAAACGGCTGTTCCTTTTTTGGATTGTTCTGCAGCCGTACGAGGCAGTGTCACGTTATATTGTTTAAAGATGTATTTTGTAAAAGAAGAGCAGTCAAAAACTTTTGTAGTAGATGTGGATGCACCGAATTTGTAAGGCACTCCCATGTATTTCTTTCCGAGATTCACTACGCTTTGACCTTTAGACACGGAAGCTGCTTCAACTTTTGTTGCTCCTACGCCTGTTGCCATCATTGTACCTAAGCCCATTGTAGTAACCATTCCTATAACAATCGCTTTTTTAATCCATTGTTGTTTATTCATGTTGTAGTACCTCCAAGGTGTTAGTCTTTGTAGTTGTGTTACTCTGTCTTGCTTTCCTGATTCGTAGTATAGCAGGTTATCTATGTCATAAAATTTGGAAGAGGTGCAATAAAGTGAGGCTGGGTATGGGTTGAAAGCGTTTTATTAAAAATTCATTAAAAGTTACAAAAAATTAATAATTTGATTTATTCGGATATTAAAAAAGCCGTGAAACCCTTGATATAAAAGAGTTTTCACGACCTTTTAAAATTTATGATAAAAGTTACAATGATGTTTCTAAAATATCGAAAAGTAGCATTTTTACGTTATACATGATCCCTATGTATCTAGTCTTTACTCTGAATGATCAGCAACAATCCACTGCGTATAGTAACCGTTCCTGAGGATGAAATCAGTTTGTTACTTACGCCAAGAGATTGTCCAAGCTTCAGCGTAGCTTCAGTTAATGGATATTGAAACCCTTCTAGGGTAATGCCTGATACTTCTGGGGTTAAAGGCAGCAAAGAAACATAGGTGTAGCCTAAATCGTCGATAACAGCTTGAGATCCTGTAAGGGTTATATAGTTATGAGTGTCCATGACATAGCAGTTGATTTGACGTTGAAGGGCTCTTGTCATCATTTGAATGCTAGCTAAGGAGTGGTCGATTCGAGTACCAGTAACACCTAATAGTAGAATTGAATCAGGTTGCTGATCCATAGCAATGTCGAGGGCCATCTCGCTATCTGTCAAATCCTTGTTCACGGCATCACAAGTGATGGTCTTCTTACTTTTGGATTCAATATCTTGAAGTGCCTCAGGCGAAACGGAATCAAAATCGCCTACTGCTATATCTGGTGTATATCCGTGTGAAATGAGAAATAACGCTCCCTGGTCCGCACCGATAATAAAATCATCTTCATCTAATAGATCGAAATAATCCGGAGACAGTTCTCCACCGGCAAAAATAACGACTCGTTTGGATGACATAACATCCATTCCTCCTCTTAAAGCTCTTGTTGAGTATCCTATCCAGTATAATGCAGATCGAAAGGTTGCACAATTGACCTCGACAACGCTAAAATGATAGTGTGCGATCTTTTGAGTATAATTTCACATATACTTAGGTTTAACAACTGGGAGGTGAACGAAATCGTAAGAGTATTGTTTGTATGTCTGGGTAATATCTGTCGATCACCGATGGCAGAGGCAGTTCTGCGGCACAAGATTAATGAACGAGAATTATCAGACAAGATTCTTGTAGACTCTGCGGGAACTGGGGATTGGCATATAGGAAAAGAGCCGCATGAAGGAACAAGACGTATCCTTGATCAGAACGGTATTAGCTATGAGAATATGTTAGCACGACTAGTCAGCAGTGAGGATTTTCAAAAGTTTGATTTTATCGTCTGTATGGACAAGTCTAATGGAGAGAACGTTCGAAAGGTTCCAGGTGGGAAAGATGCCGAGCTTTTGTTCTTTATGGATTTATTGCCTGAAAAGGAACTGCGCGAAGTACCGGATCCTTATTTTACAGGTAATTTTGAGCAGGTGTATGATTTGATCAACGCGGGTTGTGATGTATTGCTGGAAAGAATGATAAGAGAAAGGCTGTAACCCATTTGGATTGCAGCTCTCTCAGTATGACTCATGTGGTAAATCGAGGTAAGTTGCTGGATTACTGTAAGCGCAATCAAGTAATCTACATACTGTTCTTTAGATGTTCACTATTTGCTTCTGTCAATAGGGCTTTATGCGTTTAAAAAATAGAGTAGAGACTCTGGTAGCTCTTTCTGCCAGAAGCCCCAGAGATGATGTCCGTCTTTCTCTCGGTAGGATACGGTTGCTCCACGTGATTCAAGCAATGCTTTCGTTTCTCGATTCATCTGAACAAAATCATAAATGCCAGTATCCGTTTTGTAGTCTGTTTCCTGTANNGAGCCAGGATAGATCCTCTTCCTTAGCCAGCGTGTCACGAGATTCAGGATAGAATGCGCCGGAAAGGCTGATGATACGTGTGAAGATCGCAGGATATGCAAGTGCAAGATGGAGCGAAACGCTGCCCCCAAGGGAGTCGCCAGCTAAGATTCGTTCATCGGGAGTACGGCGTACAGGATATTTTTGTTCAATAAAGGGAATAATCTCCTCGGAAAAGCAAGATAAGTACTGTTTGAATCTGCTTCCAAAAGGGGCATATTCTTGAGTCCGAACAGCGACGTCTACTTCGACACCAACAATGATGAAAGGCTCAACGTCTTCTTCTATAATAAGACGTCCAGCAAGTGTAGCGATGCGGCCGAAGTTAAAGAATTCTTCTCCGTCTTGGCAGTACACCACTGGGTAACTCAAGACTTCGTTGAAGCCGGGGGGGAGATAGATGCGTAACTTACGCTCCTCGTGCAGATGTTCACTCCAAATCGTTTCTTTTACAATTGTGCGTTTCAGAAAAACAGAATCGCTCATAGTTGCACGTCACCTTTCTTGTCGGATTTTGCAATACACACAGGTTTGCTCTAAAATAAATAACTGAGTGACTGTGTCATTAATCATTTACTTGTTTCAAAAGCTGTAAACTGTTATATAAAAATACATAACCTGTTATACATACAAAATTTGAAGGAATATAAATTTTATAAGTATTTCTTTGACGAAAGTAACCAAACAGGTGTATAATAATATTATAACAGAGGCAGCTGATATTCAAATTTTTTTATTGAGGTGAAGATAATGAGTAAAGTTCCTTATGAAGTGTATACAGAGGACGTCGAGGCTCTAACGGTACTTTCCCCGGATGGAGAAATTATCAACAAGGATAAAATGCCTGATTTAACCGACGATCAACTGAAAGAAATTATGTATCGTATGGTATTTACCCGTACTTGGGATGATCGTGCAGTAAATCTTGGTCGTCAAGGCCGTCTTGGTTTCTACGCACCGGTATCCGGTCAAGAAGCTACTATGATTGGTAGCGAGTACGCATTGGAGAAAGAAGACTTCTTATGCCCAGGCTACCGTGATATTCCGCAGCTAGTATTGCACGGACTTCCATTGTACCAAGCATTCTTATATTCCCGTGGACACCAACATGGTGGAGCTATTCCTGATGGCGTTAATGTATTGATGCCACAAATTATCATCGGCGCGCAAATCCTGCACGCTACAGGAATTGCAATGGGCTTTAAATTGAAGAAACAAAAGAGTGTTGCAATTACTTACACTGGTGATGGTGGTTCTTCAGAAGGTGACTTCTACGAAGGATTGAACTTTGCTGGTCGCTTTAAACTGCCTGTTATCTTCTTTGTTCAAAACAACGGTTACGCGATTACGACTCCGTTCGCAAAACAAACAGCTTCCAAATCGATCGCTCACAAAGCGGTTGCAGCTGGTATTCCGGGAATCAAAGTTGACGGCATGGACATCTTTGCAGTTATCAGTGCTGTTCGTGACGCTGCTGAGCGTGCGCGTAATGGCGAAGGTGCTACATTGATCGAAGCTGTAACTTATCGTTTCCGTCCACATTCCCTTTCTGACGATGCAAGTAAATATCGTTCGNNAAAGGACAATGGAGTGAAAAGGATCCAATCAACCGTCTTGCCAAGTATTTGGAGAAGAAAGGTCTTTGGACTGAAGAAGATACGCTGCGCGTGAAAGATGAAGCGAAAGCTACAGTTAACGAGCAGATTAAAAAAGCTGAGCAAACCGAAAAAATGACTATACCTGGCTTGATCGACAGCATGTTCGAAGTAACACCTAAACATCTGGAAGAGCAAAAAGCCGATTTTGAATAAGGGGGATATCAGGCAATGGCACAAATGAATATGAAAGAAGCGATCCGCGACGCGATGCGCGTTGAACTGAATCGTGACCCTAACGTTCTTATCTTCGGAGAGGATGTTGGTAATGTAGGTGGCGTTTTCCGTGTAACGGAAGGGCTGCAAAAGGAATTTGGCGAAGATCGTATTTTTGATACACCACTAGCTGAGTCCGCTATCGGTGGTCTGGCATTTGGTCTTGGTGTACAAGGCTTCCGCCCAATTGCAGAAATTCAATTCGTAGGTTTTATTTTTGAAGCACTTGATCAGATCGTTGTACAAGCGGCACGTCTGCGCTGGCGTTCTGGCGGTAAATATAATGCTCCAGTAGTATTCCGTACTCCTTTTGGTGGCGGAGTTAAAGCTGCTGAGCTTCACACAGATTCACTCGAAGGTTTGATCGCACAAAGCCCGGGTATTAAAGTTGTAATTCCTTCAAACCCATATGATGCTAAGGGACTTCTTATCGCGTCTATTCGCGACAATGACCCTGTATTCTTCATGGAGCACTTGAACCTTTACCATGCATTCCGTGCTGAAGTGCCAGAAGGTGAGTACACTATTGAACTTGGCAAAGCAAACGTAGTACGTGAAGGTTCTGACGTATCGATCATTACTTACGGGCTGATGGTACATACAGCTACCAAAGCAGCCGAACAACTCGAAAAAGAAGGCATTAACGTTGAAATTATTGACCTTCGTACTGTAAGTCCAATCGACATCGACACTATTGTAGCGTCTGTGAAGAAGACTAATCGTGCAATCGTAGTGCAAGAAGCTCAGAAGAGCTCCGGTGTGGCTGCTGAAGTTATCGCACAAATCAATGAAAAAGCTCTACTACACTTGGAAGCACCTGTGCTTCGTATCGCAGGTCCTGACACAATATATCCATTCGCACAAATTGAAGATACATGGCTTCCAAACCCTGCACGTATTATTGCAGGCGTGAAGAAAGTTTTGGATTTCTAAAATATTTCTACGAGAAACGGTTNNGATGACAACGTCGTTTCTTCTTCTAAATTCTAATCATAAGGTCAGTCCCAATTTCACAAGGAGGTTTTCAAAGTGGCAAAGTTTGAATACCGATTCCCTGAACTAGGTGAAGGTTTGCATGAAGGTGAAATCATCAAAATGCATATCAAAGCCGGTGACAA
>DJUJ01000152.1:0-6066 GCA_002438345.1 Paenibacillus sp. UBA6285 | reverse complement strand
GCCAAGTATGCCGTGTTGGCGATGTTGTAGCTATCATCGCTGCAGAAGGTGACGTTCCTGAACAAGAAGGTCATGCTTCCGCAGAAGCAGATGTAGCAAAAGGAAGTGCAAATACAACTTCTTCCCCAGCAGGCGGATCTGCTAGTGCAGCACCGGCTCCTGATCGTGATGTATTGGCTACACCTAGCGTTCGCAAATTTGCTCGTGAGCAAAAAGTGGATATTTCCAAAGTGAACGGAACTGGAAAAGGCGGCAAAATCACCCGTGAAGACGTTGAAGCGTTCTTGAAAGGTGGTTCAACACCTGCGGCAGCTGCAACACCTGCAGCGGCAGCTTCTGAAGCTCCGAAGGCTGCTAAAGCTGAAGCTAAAGCAGCACCTGCAGCAGCGAGTGGTAATGNNTCGCCAACGCAATGGTTAAATCGGCTTACACTGCACCACACGTTACAATTATGGACGAAGTAGATGTTACTGAACTGGTAGCATTCCGTACACGTATGAAACCTATCGCTGAGAAAAAAGGCGTTAAGGTTACTTACCTTCCGTTCATCGTTAAGGCTCTGGTTGCGGCTTCCCGTCAATTCCCAGCGCTCAACGCTATGATTGATGAAGAAGCAGGCGAAATTGTCTACAAGAAATACTACAATATCGGTATCGCTACCGATACGCCAAACGGTTTGATCGTTCCAGTTATCAAAGACGCTGACCGTAAGAGCATCTGGATGATCGCTAGCAGCATCACTGACCTTGCAGTTCGTGGTCGTGACGGTAAATTGTCTGCTAACGAAATGAAGGGCAGCACGATCTCCATCAGTAACATTGGTTCTGCTGGCGGTATGTTCTTTACTCCANNGAACTGGCCGTATCAGTGAAAAAGCAGTTGTGAAGAATGGTGAAATCGTAGTTGCTCCTGTAATGGCGTTGTCACTCAGCTTTGACCACCGTATTATTGATGGTGCGACTGCTCAAAACTTTATGAACTACATTAAATCGCTGCTCAATAATCCTGAGCTGCTGGTTATGGAGGTATAATTATGGTAGTAGGAGACGCTTCTCTAGATATTGACACATTGGTCATTGGTGCAGGTCCTGGTGGGTATGTGGCGGCAATTCGTGCCGCCCAGCTCGGCCAAAAAGTCCTCATCGTGGATAAATCGGAACTCGGCGGTGTATGTTTGAACCGTGGATGTATTCCTTCAAAAGCACTGATTGCTGCTGCACACCAGTTCGAATCTGCTAAGCATGGTGAAGTTTTCGGTGTTACTGCTGAGAACGTTAAAGTGGATTTTGCCAAAACTCAAGAGTTCAAAAACGGCGTAGTTAAGAAAATGACTAGCGGCGTGACTAGCTTGATGAAGGGCAACAAAATTGAAGTATTTAACGGCGAATGCATGTTTATCAGCGACACAGAAGCGCGTGTGTTTAATGATCATGAATCCCCACGTTACCGCTTCAAACACTGTATCATTGCTACAGGTTCCCGTCCGATTGAACTAAAGCCTTTCCCATTCGGTGGACGTATTCTGTCTTCGACTGAAGCTCTTGAGCTTCCAGAAATTCCGAAGAGCATGATCGTAATCGGTGGTGGATATATCGGCGCTGAGCTTGGCCAAATGTACTCCAAGTTTGGTACTAAAGTAACGATCATTGAAGGTCTGGATACCGTTCTTCCAGGTTTCGATAAAGATATGACTCGTCTTGTTGCGAAAAACATGGCCAAAACTGGCATCGAAATCGTAACTAACGCTAAAGCTGAAAGTGCTGTACAGAACGACAAGGAAGTTACCGTGAAATATTCTGTTGGTGGCGAATCCAAAGAAGTTACTGCGGATTACTTGCTTGTTACTGTAGGCCGTCGTCCTAACACTGATGGTGAACTTGGTCTGGACCTGATCGGTCTTGAGCTCGACGAGCGCGGATTGATCAAAGTCGATCACCAAGGTCGCACAAGCATTCCTAGCATCTTCGCTATCGGCGACGTTGTTCCAGGTCTGGCTTTGGCACACAAGGCTTCTTACGAAGGTAAGATTGCTGCAGAAGCGATCGCAGGACTTACATCTGTTGTTGACTACAAAGTCATCCCAGCTGTTGTGTTCACAGATCCTGAGTGCTCTAGCGTAGGTTTGACTGAGAAAGAAGCGAAAGACAAAGGCTACAAAGTGAAAGCTGGCAAGTTCCCATTTGCAGGGAATGGTCGTGCAGTATCTTTGAACAGCCCAGAAGGTTTCATCAAAATTGTTGCTAACTCCGAGAACAATCTTGTGCTTGGTGCACAAATCGTTGGTATCGAAGCTTCCAATTTGATCGCTGAACTTGGTTTGGCCATTGAAATGGGCGCAACACTTGAAGATATCGCTTTGACTATTCATGCGCATCCAACCCTTGGCGAAATCGTCATGGAAGCTGCTGAACTAGTTGAAGGTCACCCAATTCACGTAATGAAATAATTTCTCTAACAAATTGCTCTAGCAGGCACAAAAAGGCGGAACGCATTTGCGTTTCGCCTTTTTGAGTTTTCCACTTTTTTGAAAAGAGATATAATGGGAAGAAATGAAACAAATTGAATGATTCTATTATAGGGAGGACAAATGATGAAACCCAATAAGTTAAAGCCTGGTGATGAGTTGCGTATTATCTCACCTGCCAGAAGTCTGTCATTAATCGCTGCTGAACAAAGGAAGATTGCCAAAGAACAGCTTCAAAAGTTAGGGTTTCGGATATCATTTTCCGTAAACTCCTTTGAGAAGGATGATTTTGTTTCCTCTTCGATTGAATCTAGAATAGAGGATTTGCATGAAGCTTTTTNNGAATGTTAAAGGGATACTTACGACCATTGGTGGTTTTAATAGTAATCAACTGCTACGTTATATCGATTATTCAATCATTGCTGAGCATCCTAAACGTTTATGCGGGTATTCGGATATCACTGCTTTAAGTAATGCAATATATGCTCAAACAGGATTAGTTACATATTCCGGACCGCATTTTTCGAGCTTTGCGATGCTTCACGACAATGAATATACAATTGAATATTTCCGCAAGCTGATGATGGACAACAAAGAAATTCTGGTGAAGCCATCGAAGCATTGGAGTGATGATGAGTGGTATTTGGATCAGGAGAACCGTGTTTTTATCAGAAATGAGGGCCCGTTCATTATCAATGATGGAGAAGCGAAAGGGACAATTATCGGTGGGAACCTTTGCACCTTAAATCTTTTGCAGGGAACGGAGTATATGCCTAGTTTAAGAAATTCGGTAGTATTCCTAGAGGATGATTATGAGTCATCACCTGCAACCTTTGATAGGGATTTACAATCGCTAATTCTTCAACCTGAGTTTCAGCATGTCAAAGGATTGGTTATTGGCAGGTTCCAACAAGGATCATACATGACAAAGGATCTGTTAACCAAAATCATAACTTCGAAAGAAGAATTATCAGGCATTCCTGTAATTGCGGACGTGGACTTTGGACATACATCGCCTATGATTACTTTCCCTGTAGGTGGACAAGCCTCACTTCGTGCTTATGGGGTTAGAGTAGAGTTAAGGATATCAGAGTAGTGGTGCAGTGGCCTGATTCAGGGTACATTGACGCCAAGTTATAGGAGATGTCTTACGACCATCAAAAGACCCTGCAGGATTGTGCACTAAATGTCGGGAAGAAAATTACCTTCTCTGCTATTCTTTGAGTAACGAGGGGAGGCGATAATAATGGATACGCTGGCGCAACTGAACAAATCTTTAAGCTATATTGAGGAGAATCTTACTGATCGTGTGGACTATCAGGAGGCAGCGAAAATTGCCTGCTGTTCGGAATATCATTTTACACGGATGTTCTCATTCCTTGCAGGTATTACTCTGTCGGAATACATCCGCCGAAGACGCCTAACTTTGGCAGCACTCGAGCTAAGCCACAGTGACATCAAGATCATCGATGTTGCGATGAAATACGGATATACCTCGCCGGATTCCTTTACTAGGGCTTTCCAAAGCATGCATGGGATTACTCCCTCGGAAGCTCGGATCCATGGACAGTCCCTCAAAGCCTTTCCGCGGATGACGTTTCAACTAACTATTAAAGGAGGAAGTGAAATGAACTACCGAATTGAAGACAAAGAGGCTTTTCGCATAGTGGGGATCAAAAAAAAAGTGCCAATAGTATTTCAGGGGGTGAATCCGGAGATTGCATCGATGTAGANNGTTTGAAGGACTTACACCAGTATTGATTGATAAGATTAAGGGCTTTTCGAATGTTCAGCCTTCAGGACTAATTAGTGCTTCCACGAATTTCAGTGAAGGGCGGATGGAGGAGAAGGGAGAGCTTGATCATTACATCGGGGCGGCCACAACGAATGAAGCACGAGATGGCTTCGCCCAGCTGGAGGTGTCAGCCTCTACATGGGCTGTATTCACGGCCGTTGGCCCTTTTCCGAGTGTGCTTCAAGAGATCTGGGGATGCATTTATTCCGAATGGTTTCCATCTTCGGAATATGAGCTAAGCGAAGGGCCTGAAATGCTCTGGAATGAGCAGAAAGATGTAGCATCACCGCAATTTAAAAGCGAAATATGGATACCCATTAAAAAGAAATAAGAAGCGTTAGTTGAAGTAAAGGGACACGATAGTTGAATCAATTGTCTAAAACCTCCTATTAGAAGCAAACTAGAATTAATTGCTCTAGTAGGAGGTTTTATTATGATTTCAAGCGAACTTTGGCGTCATAAAAAGCGGACAAGCGAATCGAGGGGGTTAGTCCAAATACATTGAAAGCATATGCCCTACAGCTCAGGATACAGGTTACATATCTCGGGGATACAGATATTTCCGAGGTAACTTTGAATCTACTGAAGGAATACCTAGCTAAGTAGTCAGACCGATTAAAGCCAAGTAGCCTAGGGCACTGCATCCGTTTTGTGCGCTCCCTATTCCGTTTTGCATATGAAGAAACCTATTTACCCACTAACCCTTCGGTCAAACTACGTGTGCCTAAAATGGATAGGCGAATTCCTAAGTTTTTGATGGAGGAAGATGTAATCATCTGAAGGTCTCTTGTCAGACACTAAGATAAAGAGCTCTACTTGGAGTTTCATTAATAAGCATCAACTTCTGTTCCTCTCCACAAAATGATTATTTAGGGTGGCATCGTCGAAGCAATATATGCCACTTTGTTGTAATCTCTAATTGAAATCACTGGTTTTATCCGCTACAATTGATTTGCAAAAACAACGTGATAATTGAATAGTAATTTATTCTATTAATGCAGGATTTCGTCATTAGTGTAGTTACTTCGATTTACTTCCATCGACCGCATGATATTCCACGAACACCTGCAACATTTGAGTGTTAAAAATCACTCTCTTTTATTTGCGTTATTTAGCAAATAGAGGGGTGTTTTTTCAAGATCAAAATCAAAGAACTAATTGAGATTTTTAGCTGCGGCAAGAATATACTGCTAGCCATAGCCAAGTGCTAAGCCTGACAAGTAACTTCTACAGGTAAAGAATACACTTCCCGATGGGGCACTCATTGACCTGTTTCTGTTTTTTTGTATGGATAGTGCGAAGAGTAAATAGCCAAATCGATAGAATGGTCAGACTGAAGCCAATGATTCCATAGCATACATCATTTCTTGAAAGGGGAGATTCATATGAATCGAATCTACTTTAAGGACAATCCATGGCCAAACGGTCACAGCATTAAAGAATTTGAATGGGAAGCTCGTCTGGAACCCTATGGCGGCATCTGGTTTGACCTTCACTTGAAGTCTGAAGACTATGATGCGGATGATATTGTTGAGGAAGAAGAGGAAGATGATGACAGAGCCGATTGGTATCATAAGATCGTGTGGAATAATTATCATGCGGTTACATTGTCCTCTACGTTTTGGGGTCATAAGGGGCTGTTGGTCGGCACGGAAGCTAGCCATCTTGATTTTACCAAGCTTGCACAAACTACGTTTGAAGTAGATACGCTTCCGCTGCAAGATGAATGTGATTATGAAGATGGAGCCTTCGGCATTTATTTACTCGGTCACGACGCAGCGGCGGATCATCGTATTCATTTTGAAAA
>DJUJ01000168.1:5089-5324 GCA_002438345.1 Paenibacillus sp. UBA6285 | reverse complement strand
TAAACCCACTTCTTTTTGTAGTTCCAGTAGTTTGACGATTTCTATATTCTCTATTTCATGAAGCTGACTGCCCGTGATTTCACCATTGTCATATTGGAGGCGGGCCGCTTTAATCTCATCCGTTCGTAAGAAGCTGCCAACGATATCGTAGCGAAAAGGTGGTGCATTTCTCTGGGTGCCAATTACGGGTCTAATCATACCGATCCTCCTACTGCTATAGTAAAAAATGATTTAG
>DJUJ01000168.1:3929-5055 GCA_002438345.1 Paenibacillus sp. UBA6285 | reverse complement strand
ATTCAAAATCTCGATATACTTAGATGCCATTACACTCGGTCTGCGATCTTTATGCGCTATCCATCCAACCGTAAATACTTCATTACTCTCAAAAGGGATCGTCTTCAGTCCATCTCCATTTAGATCAGACGCCAGAATCCCTGTGCCCACCGTATAGCAATCCGTACCCATTAATAAATTGGTCAGTGTCGCCCGGTCATTCACCTTTATATTCTTCTCAATTTGTGAAAAGCTTAACATTTCCTCCGAGAAGTGCAGTGAATTGTTCTCACCCTGTTCAAAAGTGATATAGGGGAATGGCACAATATCATTCTGTGTAATGACTTCCTTATGTGCAAGCGGATGTCCGGTGCGAACATAAAGATGTGGATCGGTATTAAAAAGTGGTGTGAATTTCAGATTGCCATCACTAAACAGCTTATTCATATGCTTATAGTTACTCTCGTTAATATAAAGAATTCCTAGATCACTGCGCAAGGTACGTACATCTTCAATAATCTCGTAGGTTTGCGTCTCTCTCAAGCTAAAATTGTATTCTGAGACATCATTGTGCTTCATGAGATTTACAAAGGCGTCAACCACAAAGGCGTAGTGCTGCGTAGAGATGGAAAAATAGATCGGACTACGCTTTTTCCCAGTATAACGATTCTCCATAAGCTCTGTCTGTTCAATGATTTGGCGAGCATAACCTAGGAATTCCATCCCCTCAACGGAAATACTGATTCCACGGTTGGTTGACTCAAAAATCGTAATCCCCAGTTCACTTTCTAACTCTTTAATGGCATTGGACAGGCTCGGTTGAGAGACAAAGAGCTTCTTTGCCGCCTCATTCATGGAGCCACTATTTGCAATTTCGATAGCGTAGCGGAGTTGTTGCAACGTCACTCCTATTCCCCCTGTTCCAGACCTGTTAGTTCTGTATTCTGTTTCATGCTAGGTGATATCGTAGCATATATTCACATGGCAATCCAAGATATTCCTGATCTTTTTTACGTATTAAGCTTTCTTTAGTGCGTACGTTTCTTAGCAGCATCAATTTTGGAGGGGTCAAGCCCTTTCCAAATATTCGGCATTTCAACCTGCTCTGGGTGCTCAAAAACCAGAAAAGCTGTAGGCAAGTAACGTT
>DJUJ01000168.1:758-3913 GCA_002438345.1 Paenibacillus sp. UBA6285 | reverse complement strand
GGATGGCTTGTTCATAATCTCGTTGTCTTTTACAAGCACGGTAGAAGAACCTCCATCTAGATTCGCAGCAATCACAGCTCCATGCTTAAGAAGGATTTGTTGCACATCATATAAATTCGCCCCAATACTATAAGTAGGCTGTCTTCCATCGATAACAACAAAAATTATCGCTCCATCAGCACGCTGGCCCATCGCTGTTCTTGGTGCAATTCCCCAGCCTTCTGCCGCGTTCTTAATCAATCCTTTTCCATTGACAATCAGACGGGGGCTAAATGTAACTGCCTCCTGAACACCCATTTTATTAATCTCATCTAAACTATAATTTCCAGCAACCATTTTCCCTTGTTTATCAAGACCTACGATCTGTGTGGATTTCTTACCACCAAGACCGTTGTAATATAACTTACCTTGTGAAATTACAATACCAATTGGTTTAAATCCGTTACCTTTCCAGTTGGGGTCAGCGAACCCCCCACCGTTAACTCCGGCGATAGCACCGGTACGCTTCACCATGCTAGTTACTTTCTCACCTGACCCTACCTTATTTGGAATTCCCAGACGAACTTTTGTCGGGTCGTTAACGATCATGACATATCCGGAATATCCAGTACCTGAGACATTCTCTATCTCGACCAGCGGTTTCTCTTTTACTTCTG
Source organism: Paenibacillus sp. UBA6285 (assembly GCA_002438345.1). Classification (GTDB taxonomy): domain Bacteria; phylum Bacillota; class Bacilli; order Paenibacillales; family Paenibacillaceae; genus Paenibacillus_AQ. The sequence goes on along the minus strand of DJUJ01000168.1, from coordinate 3,257 downwards.
GTTCAGGAGCGATCGTATGCGTATCTTTCTCATCCCCCATTTTTTCAAATCTGCTGGTATATTCTGTTACTCTGTCCTTTAATCCGTCCTCGCCAATAATATATTTAGCCATGTAGCGGTGCTGTGTTGTAATCAGTGTATCAGCGATTGAATAGCGCAGATTTTTAGCCGAAGGTGCAAAGTAGAACCAACCGCCTCCAGCAATCAACAAAATTAAGCAGAATATAAACACTTTGGATAGTGTTCGGAAAAAGCTCCGTTTCTTACGTTTTTTTGTTGGCTTCTTTTTGCGTACGGTGGAACGTTGAGGTAATGATGAAGTGCTCACTTCTTTTTCCTCCCTGACTATTACGAAATATGAAAATAAATATCTAACCTTATCATAGACGATATATTTCATGAAAAGTTTCTATTAAGTAACAACCTAAAACAAAACAAGCAGGTTTCCAATAATTCGGAGACCTGCTCATCTTTACATTCTCAGCAAATTAGTGTCTTCCTGCTCCGCCACCACTGCTAGCGCTACCTCCACCGCCAGATGAACCGCCGCCGGAAGAACCGCCTCCACCTGAAGAGCCTCTATCATTGTTAGAGTAGCTGCTGCTGGAAGAGCTTGAAGAATGTCTTCCTGCTCCGCCGCCACTACTGGAACCTCCACCACCACGGTTCTCGTTGCTTGAAGAGTAACGTCCTGCACCTCCACCTCTAGTAGATCCGCCTCCACCATTGTTTCCCCAGAAGCTTGACTGTGAGTTATTGGATGGTGTGTTTCTATGATGATGGTGGTGATTATGATGGTGATTATTATAACGTCTGTGCCAACGTCTACCATAACCGTAATCCGCTTGACCGTACCAATTCCCATACCGTCGAATATTCCTTGGGCTATATGGATTAAATGGCAAGCCATACATTTCAATATATTTATTGCGTCGAGAAAGACCATATCCGAACAGTATGAGCGGAGCAAATAACAATAAGTAAATTAGAAGACCCTTGCCTATACTGACACTCGTTTCCTCCTTTGTTGAAACACTTGTTGAAGAAGAAGTTGAACCAGCCGTGCCCCCGNNCCCCCAGTATTTCCTGCCGCTACCGTTGCTCCAACGGATTGATCCGCTCTAGCCAATAAGAAACTGTACAAAGCATTAGAAGTTGCCGTAGCTCCCGTTCCGTAATCTTTTTTCACAAATTGGGGCTCAAGTACGGTATCCAAAATATTGCTGATTGCATCGTTAGTTAGAACCTTGTCGATGTCCTTCCCTTGAAGAACATGATAGTTGTCTCCACCAATGTCTAGCACGAGCATAACATCCTTAGGACCTGCGGCAACGGAGGCAAACTTCATATAGGTGTAATCCTGAAGTGTTTTATCTCCTGCATTCTTTACAGTAACCACATAAATTCCGCTGCCAGTTGTAGTTTTATATCTATTGCTAGATTCGTTCAAATAATCCTTTGTCACTTTATTGAGTACACCGGCATTGTCGGATACATAGTTTTTGGTGCCGACATTTTCCACCCAGGTCCCACCCATGGCTTGGATAAAAGCGCCATACGTTTTGCGTGCGCCATTACTATAAGTTTTAGCTGCAAAATCCGGCTCAAGATATTGAGAAAGAATTTCTTTAATCTTACTGTTAGGCAACGTGTCCTCAATACCCTTACCTTGTACCGCCCAGTAGTCATCATCTTTTATAGAAAGCAGCAATAGAAGCCCATTATTCTTATCCGCTGAGCCTACGCCCCAGCTATTAAACAACGAAGTTGCATACTCTTCCATCGAAACTCCATTTGTAGAATCGACTGTCACCACTACAACTTGAGCGCCCGTATCCTGATGTAAACGAATCCCATAGTTCACCATGTAATTCTCAGCTTTCTCGTCGATCACATTCGCAAAATCATTCACATAAAATGACCCAGTATGCTTAGGTACAGTCGTTTTGGCTGAAGTCAAAGCTGGAAGTAGCAGTACACTTAACATTAGAGTAGCAAGTGTGGTAAGTAGCAATTTTTTAAAAGTTCTGTAGTTCATATGTACCTCCTGATCTATCATAATCTCTCTTATTTATCGGTTACGCACAGCTTACACAATAGTTCCATTTTATTCTATTCGATATATTACACAGCGAAGAATGACATTTCAGCCATCTATTGTTCAGTGAAAGCAAGGCTATTGATCCTATCATTTAATTGAAATAGCGGCAGCCTATGACTAAAATAATCGTAGGCTACCGCTTTCCTAGTCGATGCAGTACTTGTCAATAATATGTTATATGAAGCGCCTAAACCTCATGATTTACATAAAAAGATCAGCACGCTGATGTTTAGATATAGCAATAATAATAACAATAATAATTATCAAGTTAATCAGTATTCCTATCAAAAATTCTGATAATTTATTTTGATCTCTACGGAATAATAATCGATTTGTCTGAAATCCTAATGATATCCCTTCACCAATTAAGTTGATTGGTAAAACTATAAAAGAATAAA
>DJUJ01000168.1:464-650 GCA_002438345.1 Paenibacillus sp. UBA6285 | reverse complement strand
GCTGCCCAACAATAAAAAAGAGAATTACAATACCAATATGTATTAAAGGCCACATTAAAACGATTGTGCTGAACACTGATGTCCCTTCTATTAAAAATCCAAGTATCATTCCAGTACTAAACAACAAAAAGAGAAATAACAAGGAATACTCCAAGGGTACAGCTGAGTGACTGAATAACTGACCAT
>DJUJ01000168.1:0-213 GCA_002438345.1 Paenibacillus sp. UBA6285 | reverse complement strand
CTGCTCTCCTCCTTGCAATTCTACCTCTACACTTCCGTCTTTTAAATTTCTAACCCATCCCGTTAATTTCATTCTTTGAGCAATAGAATATATCTCCAAGCGGAATCCTACATTTTGAACTCTACCCGAAAAAACTACTTTTTTTCTAGCTATAGTGCTTGATGAAAACTCCAGTAACTTAATGCGGTTTGCATGCCAAATCACATAATTATT
>DJUJ01000171.1:3177-4050 GCA_002438345.1 Paenibacillus sp. UBA6285 | reverse complement strand
CCATATTCGGCATCATAATATCTAAAATAACCAAATCAAAGTCCAGACGGTTAAACTGCTGAATCCCTTCCAAACCATCCGAAGCAACGTGTACGATATGATTTTGCACCGTTAGAAACTCTTTGATTACTTCCTGTATGTCTTGGTCATCTTCAATAACAAGTATTTGATATGACATTTCCCCACCTCTTTCATGAGATGAATTATACTTGAGCAATGTGGAGTTTAAGTGAAGTGTTCCCCCGCCTGACCCCAGTGTATTCAATTTCCTAATATAACTCAAGAAACGTCAATCTAGTCTAATACGTACAATGCGATGCGGATAGCAGTTTCGACGTAACCGAGCGTTTATGGCCATGATTGTGTGTGACATTGCCTTCGGCAGACTTTTGATGCGAAAATTTAAATTTTCCCCGAGACACTAGAACTTCACCGATCATCCCATCGCCTCAGCTCCAGCTTCGAGCATTTCTCTGACAAGTTTAAGGATTTTACCATCGCTGATTTGTTTTGCAATCATGTCGATGAGTGGCTCGTGATGTACGGTTCCGAAGAAATCCCGCAGATCTGCGTCTACTACCCATTCGCATCCGTCCATCAGTTCGCGATAAATTTTCCGCATCGCTTGGTGCGTGGAACGTCCCGGACGATATTCGAAGCTGCGTTCACTGAACAGCGGCTCGAATATAGGTTCTAGCCGATTCTTCAGCGCTTGCTGACATACCCGGTCTCGTATTGCCGGAATGCCCAGCGGTCGCTTCTCATTTGGTTTCCCTTTCTTGGGAATACAAAATGGGCCTCATCCAAACGTGGGTTTGGGTTGGTGGCATGTTCTTTTTGTCTGGCGCTATGCATATAGTAGGACTGCTCGGT
>DJUJ01000171.1:366-3094 GCA_002438345.1 Paenibacillus sp. UBA6285 | reverse complement strand
TCATGGCTTACGCCGTACCTGTAATGGACATGATTCACACCGATTCACCATGGTCCAAGCCTTGGGTGACTTGGTAAATCGACAAGAAGTACAGGGCTGTCCTCTCGGTTCCGGCCTTGTTATTCGCTTGATCAATATGTAGTGCAATACGCAAAGACGCTCTCAATACCACCTCATAGGTGGAATTGGAGCGTCTTTTGGTATGAATTTCGCTTTACTTGTGATACGGTTCACCATAACCCCTCTAACGGCGAATCTTAAGGGCACCCTTTTCACAGTCCCACTGATTAGCGAAGAAGAGCACCTTCAGAATTTCGGTAAAAAAACACGGAGGTTAGTCCATATCCCATTCTCAGAGGTGCTCTTAATTTATATTGACGGCGGTTTCTTGAAAGATCTCCGCCTCCTAATTCCGCGCTAAACAACGAGATCTCGGATTTTCCCAAACACTTTATCCGCAAATAATTCCACAATATAAGGATCAAACTGTTTGCCTGCTTGGTTCCGTATTTCGTCCAAAGCCTCTTCCGGACTTAAAGCCTGGTGACTAGGCCCACTCGTTGTCATGATTTCGTAAGCATCGGCAACCGCTATGACTCTAGCCTGCANNCCGGTCCAAGGTGAGCTGAATTGTCTTTCTCTTCATTTCCAGCTCATAATATCTGCGATTTTATAGCCCCGTAAGCTGGTCGTGATAACTCAAAAACGCGATCTCTTCCTCTGCTTTCTTTTTTTCCGAGACATCGCTAAAAAGACCGCGCACTGATTTTTTCTTGGCGAATACGCATAGACGCTGAAATATTAGCCAAGCTTATCCGAATATCGCTCGTAATGAATCGGTTTGCCGTTCCCAGAGCTGAAATACAGTCGATATCTGGTGGCTGAAGAATGTATCTACCTTAAAGAACGAACAGAAAGTGGAACTCGATAAGCTAAAGGACGGGCACCTCCAAACTGGGAAAGCTTACCGCTTAAAGTTATCTCTGCAGGAGCTCTGGACACAGCCTCATATTCTAGCTGATGTCTATTTACGGGAGTGGATAGGTTAGGCTAGACGCTCCCAACTGAAACCTATGATGGAATTGTCCAAAACTTGATCGCAATGGTGTACGTGATTAATATTAGTCTATTATATAACCCAAAGAGCTTCGTGAATGAGTACAGCATGGATTACTTCGTACCGTACTATTCAATCTTAATTGGCCTGACCTTGTATTTTGTGTTTAGCCAATCACCTTTGCGAAACTTGCACACTAAGTAATGCTGCTAAACGCTCTGAGTATTTACTGTAAATCGAGTAGAAAGGGGCGGATAGCCCCTGTCTGGCAATCCGTTCACGCTGACAGATAACCAATCCTTCGCTGAAAATCAGGTTCCATAAGTTCCTGCCATTGTGGTCGCAATACGTGCTGATTAAGAAGTTATCATGATCACTTACTGCTTGCTTTAACTCCTCAAGTATAGAGTTATCGAGAATATATGGGTTCATGCATTTCCCTCATTTCAACATTGTTCCGATCGATATTAATCAATTCGATCTGAAATATCCATTTCCTACTACCGGACATATTCTTTGGCGGGTGGTCGGGTGCCGCAATGAAAATACCCCATATGCTGACAAGGTAGCACATGGAGAACCTTAAAGTCCTAAGAACGGTATTCGCCACTAGTTAGTGTGTATTTTCTTTGATTCCAGATCCTGAAATTGGTCTAATGTTGTAAAACAAATAGTTTCTCTTCAAACAAAAAAAGTCCCACGCTGCAGATAGCAACGTGGGCAAAAGGAGAGTGAGAAGCCTACCGCTTATACTCTCATAATCTATAATTTTTATGCCTCAAGATTTGTTAAACTGAAAAACTTATCGACACTCTGACCAAATTCATCATCGACGAAGTCTTGACCAGCTACCTTGCCCGACAGCGTGACGTTACCGTTTATCGTAAATTTAGCGCCGGGAGTATAGATCTTATATACGTTATCCAGGGTTCGAGGGCTAAAAACCGAACCCCTTGAGAAAAATTACTTCTGGTTTGCTGTATGAGTCGCATCAGCAATACTATCAGTGATACTCTCGATCAGGCGAACAATCAGCGATACCGATTCAGCGCGAGTAGCATCTCCGTTTGGATCAAATATAGCTTGACTCTTACCAGTAATGATACCTGCATTGTTGAAAGCGTTGATTGCGCTGGAAGCCCAATGACCGTTCGTGTCCGAGAAGTTGTTGCTAGTAGGATTAACGAAACTTACCAAACGAGCTAGAATAGATACCATCTCAGCTCTGGAGATATCTTGGTTAGGGTGGAAAGAACCGTCACCATAACCGCTGATTACCCCATTAGCATGAAGGGCTTCAATTGCATTGGAAGCCCAGTGACTTCTAGTATCGCTGAAGCCTGTAGCACCATTCGCTGATAAACCGAAAGCTCTAACGACCATCGAAGCGAATTCTGCACGAGATACCTTTGCGTTTGGTTTGAAGTCACCATTACCATTGCCGACAATAATACCCATTCTGGAAGCAGTATCAATGTATCTTGCGCTCCAGATACCTTGTGGTACATCTTTGAAGATAACAGATGGAGCATTAAGTGCTTTTTCCAACAGATCAAGAATTGTTTGTGCATTGATGATGTCTGTATTCAATACAGGTTGTGTGACTGTAGGGACAGTAGGGATTACTGGCTCCGGAGTCGGTGTTGGTGCTGGTGTTGGTGTTGGTGTTGG
>DJUJ01000171.1:0-324 GCA_002438345.1 Paenibacillus sp. UBA6285 | reverse complement strand
GACCGCCACCGCCACCGCCACCATCACCGCTACCACCTCCTGAAGAAATAGCAGTCACTGTTACCTCGACAGTTGTCGTGTTATCACCGAAAGTAATCGTAATCGTAACCGAACCTGCACTTATACCAGTGATTACCCCTGTGGGAGAAACAGAAGCTATAGCAGGACTCGAGCTCGACCATACCACTTGGCTTGTTACGTCAGCTGTTGTAGTGTCCGAGTACGTAGCTGTTACTACCGAAGTAGCCGTTTGACCGACTGTCAACGTGTGCGTACCTGGAGTTGCTGACATCGAAAGCAAAGTTGGTAGAGAAATTCCTTCAA
>DJUJ01000184.1:6539-47064 GCA_002438345.1 Paenibacillus sp. UBA6285 | reverse complement strand
TTCAATGAACTAACAGGCAGAATAACGTAAGGTAGGTGAGTTATGGAAGTTAATGTTAGGGAAGCAAAATCCTTAATTGAGAAAACTACTCTTAAAAATTTATTACAGCTCTATATGTATGATTTTACAGAATATACTGAGGTCGATGTTAATTCAGAAGGCAAATATAACATCATGCCAGACTTTGATTTGTTTTGGACAAAACCTGAGAAAAACTATCCATTTCTTATTTCTGTTGATAATCAAATCGCAGGATTTGTTTTTGTTAAATACATTAACACTGAGGAACGATCGTACAATTTCTTGGCACATTTCTTTATTTTGAGAAAGTATCGAAAAATGGGTATCGGAAAGCTGGCAGCGAAAATAATTATTAATGCATTCAAAGGAAAATGGGAGTTGTACCAATTAGAGCGGAATATTCCAGCTCAAAAGTTTTGGACAAGTGTAATTAACGAATTAACTAATGGGCTGTATGAACAAAAACATGAAAATGGTAGGATATATCAAACTTTTATTTTGTGAAAGCAGATATCTTTTTCCGGTCGGGTATCGATAGTAGAACAAACATCAATGAGCATGACGCCGTAGCAACCTGCTTGTTTTGTTAAGCTAACGAGACACGATAGTTGAATAATACANNATGAGCAGGTGCTTCGTTATCCTGCTCTTCTCATTAAGATAACGGGCAGTTTAGTTTAACAAGGGTATTGTTGATTTATTTTCTTGGTTAGTTTAACCGATTGGCAATAAACCGATTAGGGAGGCAAATCCATGTTTGATATTGAAAGAATTAAAGAGATTATTCCTCATCGAAATCCATTTCTCTTGGTCGATAGAATATTGGAAATTAATGAGGGGAAGAGAGCTGTTGGAATTAAAAATGTAACAATTAATGAACCTTATTTTCTAGGTCATTTCCCTGGCTATCCCGTAATGCCTGGAGTCTTAATTGTAGAAGCACTGGCACAGATCGGTGGAATCGCTATGTCCAACGTTGAGAGCAACAATCATAAAATAGGCTTACTGACTGGTATTGATAGTTGTCGTTTCAAACGACAAGTAAAACCAGGAGACCAACTCCTTCTTGTATTTGATGTAATTCGAATCAAGGGACAAATCGTCAAAGGAAAGGGCGTCGCCACGGTAAATAATGAATTGGTATCTGAATCTGAAATAATGTTTGCATTCAGTTCGATTTAGGTTTTAAGGTAACGGGCAGGATTGTCGATATATTCTCGCAAATATTTGTGTAACTAAACGACCAAAATTTGCAAGGGTGGTGGACATTATGTTGAATCAATCCATTTTGAGAGACGGATTAACGATCATCTCTTCATGCAAAAAGGAAACAGGTGACATTTGGCAGGCTCACTTTGGTGCTGCCGCCATCGGCAGTTATTTTTTCGTTACAACTAATAATTTGAGTCAAGAACTGGCTCAACTAGTATCTTCGCAGGCCGGAGCGATGGCAAAAAAGATTCTTGGGGCGAACGGCGTACAACACCGTTCCGGTTGTGACGAGCAAACAGCCGTAACTACCATACTTGAGGCACTTGATAGAACGATCGATCAGCTACACTGGGTCGGTCATAATGTGATTTACNNCATCCATGAACTTAAAGGCTGGGGAAGTACTGAGGATATTGCAGGAATAACCGATCTCATTCGCTCGTTTGAGAGGACAATTCCGGGACGGTCATGGATTGGTTTCTCTGCTTCCGAAGTGAAAAGGATGGAGATTACGGACGCAGACGACTTTCCGACTATATCGAATCCCAATGAGCTTTCTTCGCTTGTGCTGGAACAATTGGCCGAGTTCCCCGTCATTTATCGCGCAGAATCACATCATGATTTAATTGGTCACATGCTGACTTTCTCACATGCGTTAAACATCTTGTTTGACCTTGGCCATGTCTCCTTTTTCGAAAGAGGATTACAGCCTATAATGAAGCTAATTAAAGTTCTGCGCCATAGTCGTAACGTTAAACCTGGAGATTCAATCAAATTGGTTTCGCCTGTCGATCATCTGCCTTTGCAGCCGGCGGCGCGGGCGAACGTGCTTCCGATCGATATTAAGTATTGGGAAAAGAACTATAGCGAACAAGATTGGGATTACGGTCACGTATTTAAATTTTCTCATAGCTTCTATGACCATTTACGACGAGTGGAGCAAAAGAAAGAATCGTATATTGAAAACTTTCGGTATATCATTGTCCAATTGTCACAACTCGAATGACTAGTGGGAAATCGCTTTTGGTTAATGGACACCATGATAAGTGTGAATATTGGTGATCAGGAGATAGCCCAGGCTGCACCCATCATGCAGGGCTTATGGTGGTTGGCTACACCCGATGGCATTTCTTCATGGGTACCAGATTAGTTGAGCTAACGGAAAACGTTAGCTTAATAAAACAGCGGCAGTCTAGGACTTTATTTTCTTGTCCACGGCTGCCGCTGTTTTTTTTAGTTAGGCTAGTCTAATACTTTATTTTATTTCAACAAATGCTAACGTCAATAAAAGAGACGAAAAGGTTGATATTTATCGGTTTTACTTTTTTTGGTATCTGCCAGAATGTATTCAGTAATTTTGAAGTAAAAAGCTGTATTGTGAATCAGATCACAATACTATTTTTAATACATGCTATGTTAGAACTATTAAGAAACGATTAAGTCATCTAAGGAGAGTCTATTATGGCTAAATATGAACAACAAAGAAACTTTTTGAAATCGAATTTTCTTGAATTTAAACATATTAAAACAGATAAGCTAAAGGGACTCCCACAACCACCAATTGTTAAGTCCTTTAATTCGACATCACTAATTATTGATTTGCCAAAGATCAGCAGAGACGTAGTGAGTAAAGAAAACATATATGAATGTATAAATGATAGAAGAAGTACAAGGTTTTATTCTGATGAATCATTAAGTCTTGATGAGTTATCATATTTATTATGGGCTACCCAAGGGATAACGAGTATGACGAAGAATGGGTGTACACTGCGAACTGTACCCTGCAGTGGGGCAACACATACATTTGAGACATATTTATTTATTATGCGAGTAGAAGGCTTGCAACAAGGAATTTACAGATACCTTCCTGTGGAACACAAGCTCGTGTTTATGTTTGAATTAGATAAAATTGATCAAAAAATTGATGCGATTACTTTGGATCAGCCTTTTGTCCCTAATTTTGTTAAAAAAGCTTCGGTAATGTTTGCATGGAGTACAACACCCTATCGCTCTGAATGGAAGTATGATATTTCAGCTCACAAAAAAATCCTCATCGATGTTGGACATGTAAGCCAAAACCTTTATTTGACTAGTGAATCGATCGGTGCAGGTGCTTGTGCAATTGGAATCTATGATCAAAAGTTGATTGATGATATTTTAGAATTAGACGGTGATGAAGAATTCATCATCTTTATGAGTGCAGTTGGGAAGAAACGAGAATAATGCAAGTATTGATCAAAGATTGGTCCGAAGATATGATGAGCATTTATCGGCGTTGGTGATTTCGAAGAGTTCATGCTCTAGGTGTTCATGCTGCAATATCTTCTCGACGACGAGCACCGTAATCATCTCGATTTTGCGGATTTTCGCGATGTCGGTCATTTCTTGGATCCCGTGCAAGCCGACCAGCATGGTGCAGTACGACATGTTCTCCGTGTAACGGAAACCGAATTTGGCGAGACCGTTGATCTGCTGATGATGCTCCGGGAAATATCATTTGAGCAAGCGAAGGAGCATAATCGACCTTGCAGCGCTCTCGAACGCGAGAATGGACTGTTGAAGCTCTTGATTCTCATGCAGCAGACGATCGATCGTCTGCCAAAGTAGTTGAAGCAGCCCATTCTGTTGCAGCGTCAAAAAATATCTCGGCGCCATGTATTATGATGGTGAAAAAGATTTTATACTAGAAGATAACGGTCGTTGGTTATCTTTAGGACTTGTTGTTGGGCAGAAATGATAAGTTTTTTGAGACCGCCTTCATAGCGGTCTTTCTATACTCGGCGGATGCGCGCGCTGCTCAGTTTATTGAACTCCCATGAAAATTAAATTAGCTCTAAACCTGAAAAAGAGCATAATAAAATAGACTCAGAATAACACTTTTTAAAAAAAAGGTTGAGCCTCTTGAGTAATCATATAGAGATTGTTAGATCTTTTAAGCACAAAAAAATCATATAGACAACAAACAAAAAGGCAAGGCTGGTGCAACAACCGAAAAAAGATTAATCTCCCATGAGTGCTTCCCAAAAGGGAGCGATAATCTGTGATGCACCGTGGTCGTTGGAGTCAGACTAACGGATAATTCAAATGAGGTTACTCTTTTTGAAATCTGGAAAGGAACAAAGGAAAGTTGGTTAAAAGAAGAACTTCCTAAACCTTATAGAAAAACATATGAGCATCAACTTGTGGATTTAATCGATGAAAGAATGATTAGTTATCTTACACCGACGAATGAGTGGAGAACTAATTTAACAAACAAAAAGATAAATTAATTAATGATTTAAAGAATGACTTGTCTAAAAAACAGGTTGCTCCTTCTCAATTTAACTTGCTGGTTTTATTCGCTCTTACTGTTTCATCTATTATTTCTAAACGTTAGTTCATGTCATGTTGTAATTCTGTGGTTATTTTTGAGCTAACGCAGAACGATAGTGTGGAGCTGCTGCAAATACAGCTCCTCTTTGATGTTCGTTGTGCTAACGGGCAGTTTTATTGAACAAGTTGTAAATTTAACATTTTAAAGTAAGAGCATTTCTTTGTAATGAGAAATGCTTTTTTATTTTTGTAAAAATTAAAAGTATATAATAATATAATTAAAAACGATATAAGTTTATTGTGAAACAATATATTATGTAGTAAAGTCAAAACTGACATTAAATAAGTGAGGTGCACTTTATGAAACGAGCAACAACACTCTTTTTGAAGATGGCTGTTATTCTTATTGGAATCCCAATTCTCGCTTTGTGCATATTTTTAGTGCCTAAGATTGGGGATTTTGCTGGAAAATTGTATCCAGAAATGGCTTATATGAAATCTCTCGTTTTAATCGATATGTACGCGGCAGCGATACCTTTTTACTCTGCTCTGTATCAGGCTTTTAAACTTTTAAGCTATATTGATAAGAACCAAGCGTTCTCGGAATTATCGGTAAAGGCTTTAAAGAATATAAAATACTGTGCCATCACAATCAGTACCTTGTACCTGCTAGGTATGCCACTCTACTATCTCATGGGGAAGAGAGTTGACCCTCCAAGTTTCATACCAATCGGATTGGTCATTATTTTCGCCTCTATGGTGATCGCCGTTTTTGCTGCTGTTCTCCAAAGACTTTTACAAGAAGCTATTAATATAAAATCAGAAAATGATTTAACGGTCTGAGGTGGAGCATATGGCAATTATTATTAATATTGATGTGATGTTAGCAAAACGAAAAATGAGCGTAACGGAGCTTTCGGAGAGGGTTGGAATTACTATGGCGAATCTTTCCATTCTGAAAAATGGGAAAGCAAAAGCGGTTCGTTTTTCAACATTAGAAGCAATATGTAAGACTTTGGATTGTCAGCCGGGTGATATTTTGGAGTACAAAAGTGACGAAGACACTTAATAAAAATAGACAACAAATTTATTCAATCGACCTTCCTCTCCCAGCCATAGTAGCAGTATTAACAGAGATGACCATTTTCATTATCTGTGGTGCAGGGCTTGCGCTGCATGAATGGCTAACGGAGAACTATAGTTCAATTAAACAGCGACAGTCTAGGGCTTTGTTTTCCCGGTCGATGACTGCCGCTGTTTCTATTGTTGAGGTTATGCTTCAGAAGAAAGAATATAAACTTGCCGATGCAGAAGAAGAATTAGCGATTGTAAAAAAAGCAGTGCACATCTTCAGCAAACCAAGGAACTAAGATTCCAGTTTATGGAGGACCATCGCTCCGAGTTTCACTTGGAGAAGATGTGCGATATCCTACAGGTGTCATGGAGCGAATCCTGTATCATTTTGTTGACCATAAAAAGCGGTATGGGAGTCCGAAATCACCTGTTGCTCTTTGGTTTTGAACCGCGGATTACAATAGATGAGTTCCTTCTTCAAAATGCTGTACCAAGACTCGATACAGGCGTTATCATAACAGTTATCTCTGCGGCTCATGCTGGATTCCATATGGTCCCTACCAGTCGCTTTTTCAATACATTGAGTTCTACTATAACCGCAAGCGAATGCATGGCGCGCTGGGGTATCTTTCTCCTGTTCGTTTTGCTGAGCAATTTACTAGAAAATCTGTTTCGTGACTGTCCACTTTCTTGACAGAGGTCCACCTGCCAGTTACGCGCTGAGCGCAACATTTTCATTTTTCAGCAAGAGCAGACCTATTTCCCCGTAATCACATTGACTTGGGTTTGTCTCACCCCTATGATGATTATTAATATAAAATAAATGGCACGAAGAGGAGCGAAACATCATGGCTTTGGAGATTGAACGCAAGTTTCTACTGCCGGAATTTCCGGAACAGCTAATTCAAGCAGGAGAATTGAAGATTGTTACCCGGCATAATATCGACCAGACGTATCTGGCGATAGACGGGGGTCAAGAACTGCGCGTACGTAAAATTACGGATCTGGACTCAGGCGAGGTAACGTACACACATACGTTTAAGGATGGCAAAGGGATCAAACGTGAAGAAATCGAATATTTTATCTCAGAAGGTTTATATAATCAGATGATTGAGGCAGTAAAAGCAGTAGCTTTGGTCAAAGAACGGATTACAGCGGTATGGAATGACACCACGGTTGAGATCGACGTATATTCTCAGCTTAAATTGTCCGTTCTGGAGGTTGAATTTGAATCTCTGGAGGAAGCGGAAAGCTTCAAGGCGCCGGAATGGTTCGGCAAGGATGTCAGCACGGAACGGCAATACAGTAACAAAACGGTCTGGAAAGAGCTACAAAATAAGACAAAGAATTAACGGACTTTAGCGCGTAAACGTGGTAGTATATAGGGAAAACAAGCAGCTATAAGGCGAAACTTATATTTAAATATAAGAATTTATCATGTTGTATATTAAATAGAGGGGTTCAGGAGGATGAGTATGAAGTATATAAGCACAAGAGGTAATGTGGAACCTAAAGGCTTTATCGATACGGTGTTGATGGGACTTGCGGATGACGGCGGACTGATGGTCCCTTCCGAGATTCCTGTCGTTTCAGCAGCTACTTTGGAAGAGTGGAGAAGTCTTAGCTACCAAGAGTTGTTCCTGAAGATCTTCGCCTATTACACTAATGAGGAGATCCCTTACGAGGATTTGCAGGAAATGGTCAACACCAGTTATGGCAATTTCCGCGCGCCGGAAGTAACGCCTGTTCACCAAGTAAATGATTCCTTGTATGTACTGGAATTGTTCCATGGGCCTACTTTTGCCTTCAAAGATGTAGCGCTGCAGTTTATGGGTGAGCTGTACTCTTATATTTCCAAAAAGCAGAACAAGATCATCCACATCCTCGGAGCAACCTCGGGGGATACTGGGGCGGCTGCCATTCAGGGCGTTCGTGGTAAAGAAGGAATCAAGATTTGTATTCTTCATCCACATGGTAAGGTAAGTAAAGTGCAGGAGCTGCAGATGACTACGGTAGATGACAGCAATGTGCTGAACCTATCTGTTCATGGTAACTTCGATGATTGCCAGAAGGTGATTAAGGATCTGTTCGCGGATCTAGACTTTAAGGGTCGCTATCATCTGCGTGCGATCAACTCCATTAACTTTGTGCGTATTCTGGCGCAGACCGTCTACTATTTCTATGCGTATTTGCATGTCGATGGCAGCGGCGAGAAGAAGATTAATATCAGTGTGCCTTCCGGCAACTTCGGTAATATTTTCTCCGGATATTTGGCTAAGCAAATGGGATTACCGATTAACAAACTGATTATTGCTACGAATGAAAATAACATCTTGGAGCGTTTTGTGAACACTGGTGAATACAAACCAGGCAGCTTCACAAGCACGTACAGCCCTTCGATGGATATTCAAGTGGCGAGCAATTTTGAGCGGTATCTGTATTATCTGTTAGGCGAGGATTCCGAGAAGTTATCCGCGTATATGTCCAAGCTGCAGACTGAGGGTAAGATTACGGTCGAAGGCGAAGCGCTTCAGCAGGTGCAGCAAGATTTTGCAGCGCTGGGTGTGAAGAATGACCAATGCTTGAATACCATCGCTAAGTATCAGAAAGAGTATGGTTACCTGCTTGATCCGCATACAGCATGTGGAATCGCGGCTTACGAAGCTTTCAATGGCTCGGATGAGATTGGCATTACCTTTGCGACTGCACATCCAGCTAAATTTGATGAGGCGATTACCCTGATCGACATTAAGCAGGAATTCCCGGCACAAATTAAAGCGTTGTTCGAGATGCCACAACATCAAACCGTAGTGGATCATGACAAGGATGAAATCGTGCGTCAATTGCAGGTTTTTTATAAATAAGATGTAATTTAATATGGCTAAACGGGCTCCTGTTCTTAAGTTAAGAATGGGAGCCTTTTTACTGCACCTTTCGTCAAATAATGTCGCTATTCACTATGAAAAGTTTGGTATTAACGAAAGAATGGGAGTGGTGATTTTTTTCACAAGATGGATCTATCGGAATTTGTCGGAAATTTGTCTTGAAAAGTAGACATGACTACCCAGAGAGTGAGAAAATAGCATATAGAGTTTTAGTAAGAACTAAAAAGGACGGGATTATCATGACAATTCGTTTCGGGGTCATTGGAACAAACTTTATTACAGACCGCTTCGTGCAAGCCGGCTTGGAGAATGAGGAGTTTATCCTGACAGCCGTGTACTCCCGCACAATGGAGAAAGGTCAGGCCTTTGCTGCAAAATATGCTGGAGCTACAATTTATACGAATTTGGAAGATATGGTCTCCAGTAATGATGTCGATGCTATATACATTGCAAGCCCGAACTCCATGCATGCTGAGCAGGCGATTATGTGCTTAAATCATGGGAAGCATGTGCTCTGTGAGAAGCCGGCTGCCTCAAACAGTGCCGAGCTTAGAGCTATGATTGAAGCCGCGCAGAGCAATGATGTGTTGTTGGTAGAAGCAATGAAATCAACATTCATGCCGAATTTCGGAGTGATCAGAGACAATTTGTATAAGATTGGCCAAGTTCGCCGTTATTTCGCGAGCTATTGTCAATACTCATCGAGATATGATGCCTATCGGCAGGGAACGGTGTTAAATGCTTTTAATCCAGCCTTCTCTAATGGCTCGTTGATGGATCTTGGTGTTTACTGCTTATATCCTATGGTAGTGTTGTTCGGGAAACCGAAGTCTGTAAAGGCCGTGGGTCTAATGCTCTCTTCTGGAGTGGATGGCGAAGGAAGTATTGTCATGCAATACGATGATATGGACGCAGTTGTGATGCATTCCAAGATCGCTGATTCCTATTTGCCAGCCGAGATTCAAGGGGAAAGTGGTACAATGGTGATCGATAAGATCAACCAACCCTACCAAGTGAAGATTCATTATCGTGACGGGACCGTCGAGGAGCTTACGCAGCCTCAGGTATACGAGTCTATGTATTATGAGGTTGAGGAATTTATCAACTTAATTAAGAACGGTGAACGGGAAAGCAGAATTAACACGCATGCAAGTTCCTTGGCGGTAGCAGAGGTTATGGAGGAAGCCAGAGTGCAGATCGGCCTCCGCTATGCCGCAGATCTATAAATAGAAGGGGAGCAGAACTTGAAGACTTTTAAAAAGGTATACATTGAAATAACAAGCGTCTGCAACCTGGCCTGCAGCTTTTGTCCACAAACCGCTCGAACGAAGAACTTTATGAAGCTCGATACGTTTAATACGATATTAGATGAAATTAAGCCACATAGTAATCATATTTACCTTCACGTTAAAGGTGAGCCGCTATTGCACCCCAAGATTGGTGAGCTACTGGATGCCGCACATACCAAAGGGTTTAAGGTCAATATTACAACCAATGGCACGTTAATTCATAAGGCTGGGCCTAAGATTCTCGGCAAACCTGCACTACGTCAGATGAACTTCTCTCTGCACAGCTTTGATGGACATGAAGGGTCAGAGAACCGCGAAGAGTATTTGGCGGAGATTATTTCTTTTGTACGGGAAGCCTCTGCGCAAGGAGTGATTATTTCCTTCCGGTTGTGGAATTTGACGGAGGACAATCTGAGCAATCTGGAGAAGAATCGTAACCGTGAGACGCTTGCTTTGCTGGAGGGGGCCTTTAACCTTGATTTCAAGATCGAAGAAAAGGTTGTGCCTGGCAGCGGCGTCAAGATTGCCCCACGCGTGTATCTCAATCAGGACCATGAATTCCGTTGGCCTGCGCTGAACGAGCCGGAGGATGATGGAAAAGGGTTCTGTCATGCGCTGCGCAGCCAAGCGGCAATACTTGTGGACGGTACTGTTGTGCCGTGCTGTCTGGATGGTGAAGGGGTGATCAACCTCGGAAACATTCATGAGACTCCGTTCTCAGAGATTGTAGAGGGTGAGCGGGCGAATAATTTATTTTATGGGTTCTCTCGTAGAGAGGCGGTAGAAGAGCTGTGCCGCAAGTGTGGATATCGGCAGCGGTTCGGAACCTAATGATTGGAATGCAAACAGAACTGGGCCATGGTTATTTCATGAGCCCTAGTTCTGTTTTTTAATTTACAGTAGTGTATATATAATAATTAGTCTTTATAGTCTCCACTTTGGAGCGAAGGAGGAGTATATGCTGAAATCACTGGAAGCCATCACCTTATACCGTGAAGGAATACAAGATCATTTGGAGGATAACCTCTGGCTGAAGCTTATTGTCCAAGCGGAGGAGCAGATTATAAATTTGGAGCGTGTGGAATCTCTGGAGGAGCTGGACCGCAGGAATCCCGTGCTGGACTATGTGGAACGCAGTTTGCAGATTCTAGACCAACTTCCCCGTTCGATTTGGATCAAAGAGCTTGTGGAAGAGACGTTAATCTGGTCAGAAACCGCTAAGGGTGGCACATTGAAGGAGCGGCTACTTTGGCAGGAGGAAGGTATTAATTGTTTTGTACATAACATTGGCTCCGCACAGTTATATGATAGGCATTTGGGTAGGACTGTGTCTGAGAAAGGTGCGATGATTCATTGGCTAATTGAGACCCATGGACTCATAGGACAGCAAATTCGTGGGGAGGTGCCTCCGGAAGTGAATAAGCCGCTCCGTGGTATTGTGGAAGAGCAGCTGCTGACTGTGGAGGAACTGGAACGTTTGCTGACCGTACTCAATCATTGCATCATCGAGGCTGTGTCTCCGGAGTTATGGCTGAATGTAGAGCATGAAGTGAAGCAGCTTATCGCCCTGATTTCCTCCGGAGACCTTGCTAGTCCTATGCCGATGAAGGAAAGGCTGCGCAGAATGCGTCTAGGTCCGATCTCTAGAGGAGAAGATTTCACTACGGAATGGGCAAAGCTGATGCAGGAAGGCTTCCATGCGGAACGATTGGACTCCTTAAGTAAGATTACCTTCTGGTATGTGGAATCTGCACTGCAGACCTTTTCGCTGGAGCAATTTCTGAAGGTGATGATACTTGCTGCCCATAGGGCCCAGAATGAACCCCTAAACCATATCAGCTTCGAGCATGTCATGAACAGCATTTACTACGACTACAAGGGTGTTAAGAAGATCAACGTTTATAAGAAGCGGATTATCGAAAAATATTTAGCGGAGCTTACATGGGAGGATATCGACAAAGAGACTTTACCTACTGAGAACCCTCACCTAATCCTTCGGCAATATTCTAAGGAGTACCTGCCAGATACGGTATTTTTTCAGTTCCAATTCTCAGCAGCGGCTGAGAAGTTGATCGAATTCTGTATGGAAGCTGAAAAATCACCCTTGTATGAACGTGCTGTATTGCTGTTGTTCGACCTGTTCGAGCTGCGGAGGGACGCTTTCGACCGTTTTCATAATGAAGATACCTACTTAAGTCAAATGAATAATACAGCAGACTATAAAGCTGTGATTCTGGATCATGTTACAGGGCAAAAAGTGCTCGATATCGGTCCGGGCGGCGGTGTGCTGCTGGATTTGCTGGAAGAGCGTATGCCAGAGGTTACCCCTATCGGCATTGATATATCGAGCAATGTAGTGGAAGCTTTGCGACAACGCAAGCAGCGGGAAGGTCGTCATTGGGAGGTCCTACAGGGAGATGCGTTGAACCTTAAAGATTTCGTGGAGGCTGGAACGGTGGACACGGTAATCTTCTCTTCGATTTTGCATGAGCTATATTCTTATGTGCCGCTTAATGGTAAAAAGTTCAATCATGACACTGTATCGGCTGCTCTGCAAAGTGCCTTTGATGTATTGTCTGAGGGCGGGGTTATTATTATCCGTGATGGGGTTATGACTGAACCAGAATCTTTGCTGCGGAGAGTACGCTTTCTGGAGGAGGATGGTCTGGGGTGGCTGGAGCGTTATGCGAAGGATTTTGCCGGACGTCAGATTCAGTTTCAGAGATTAGGGGAGCGAGAAGTGCTCATGCCTGTTAATGATGCCATGGAATTTTTATATACGTATACCTGGGGCGAAGAGGCATATATTCATGAGGTCCAAGAACAGTTTGGTTATTTTACTCCTACGGAGTTTGCCTCATTTATTGAACAGATTTTAGGAAAGCAGGCGAAGATTGAGGTCTTCCGGCATTACTTGCAAGAAGGTTATACCGAAGCGCTGCGCGACAGGGTATGGTTCATGGATGAGAGCGGACAGGAAGTGGCGCTGCCGGACAGCACCTGCTTTATTGTGATTCGGAAGGAATAGCCGTAGAACAACATCATCTGCACATAAAAAAGCAATCGGCAGACCCTCTGATATGGTAGAGGTCCGATTGCTTTTTCTATATAGAGGATTTTGTCTTTGTTAGACTAGTATTTCTAATTGAGACGTAGCAGAGTCTTCGGCTACCGCCCATTTTGGATTGGTTATGAAATGTACTTCTAGCGGATTTACTAATAGATAAGGTGTCACTGTTACCATTTACAGGGGAGGTTAGGTTTCGTGTTTATATTATTCGATGGATGAGTGACGGATACATTAATCCTCATTCCCATAGTAGAGCTCATACTCGTTACTAAATAGTAAATCCGGGTAGACGAAGCGACCTATTCAGCATTCGACACTGTTGGTGTCTCTATGCAATTAGTTAATAATGGTCCCCCCTGATCCCTTCCTAAACTCCGAAGGCGAGCATTTCATCGCTCTGCGAAACACTTTAATAAAATAGCTTACATTATCAAATCCGACCTCGAATGCGATGTCGGATATTTTTCTGTCGCTTTGTTGCAGTAGATCGGCGGCTTGGCGAATTCGGTAAGAGTTAATGTAATCTACTGGAGTCTTACGGGTCATTTCTTTGAAAAATCGGCAGAACTGTCCTTCACTCATGGGGATAAGCTCGGAGAAGTCTCGAGTTCGAATCGGCTCCTGATAGTTATCCTGAATATAGAGAATAATCTTCTTAAGACGATTGATTTTAGTAGTATCAGCGTCATCTAGCTGGCTACGGTTTACGAAACGATCCTCTGGAGCAATGAGCATGGCACTACCACTTCTGCAACGGTTCGTGATCTCAAAGGTGCCCCTGAATTGACTGTGAAGGCTGACCGTAAAGGCAGCATTGTTTCTCAAAGCATATTGATATAGCCATAACCTCTCCTGTAAACTGGGTGGACGATCCGTTCCCTTGGTTTATTGGAGAGGTTTTAGTGCTACAATCTTACTGAATAACGGGGGAAACGTAATGAATACTAATATAATTAAGGGAAGTGGAGTATTGAACCAGACGGATTATACCTCAGCAACGGTTCTTTCAACTGCAGCGAATTTTATAATGAATAAGCAAGAGCCGTTTACACATACCTTCCGGACTTATATTCGTTTAAGGGAAAATGGTACGTTGAAGCTAAAGTTCTGGCATAGCAACGCGGTGGATTCTACATGGGATCAAGGGCAAGAAGCTGTAGGCAGTGAACCTGGAGGCGACTGGGTTATCGAGACAGCTTATATTGCTGACGGAGGAACAGAACCAGACGGAACGATTACTGAAGATACACAGCATGTGCTTACCTTTGAAGGCAAAGCCTCTAAAACCGTTGCGGCTGGCGAATGTTTCTGGAGTGATGAGACAAGCATTGTTCTACCAGAGAATCATTACTTGGCGTTTACGTGGACGATTAGGACGCTCACTGCAGGTAAATCGGTTCCTTTCAATGTAGAAGGGATGCTAGCAACAGCTTATGACGCGCCCGGAAATCTTGCCGCACAGGATTCAGAGGATGGTTTCACAGCGTCTGATAATCTTTTGGTACTGCCAAGTTTCATTGGGTATAAGAAATCTGTTACCAAGAAACTAGTCTTCTTGGGCGACTCGATTACTCAAGGGGTGCGGACATTTAAGGATGAGTACGAATATTGGGTAGCGAGAATTGCGGATGGTCTTGGCACGGATATTGGCATTTGGAATCTCGGTTCAGGCTGGGCTAGAGCTTATGATGTTGCCGCGGATGGTCCATGGCTAAACAAAGCTAAGCAAAGTGATGAAGTGATGATCGTACTCGGAGTAAATGATATTGATATTGGATGCCGTTCGGCGGACGAGCTGCTTGGTGATTTGACGACCATTATTTCTAAGATCAAGGGGGGAAATGCTGAAGCTAGTATTATTCTAAGTACGGTGCCACCGTTCATTTTTCAGGGTGAAAGAGAAGAGACTTGGCGCAAGGTGAATCGTGAGATTTTGTCCAATCCGCCTGCAGGAGTGAGTCGTGTCTTTGATATAGCAAGCCTATTGTCGTTGCCTGCACCAGATGATCACCGGATCAGACCGGAGTTTATGAGTGGAA
The DNA here is from genome assembly GCA_002438345.1 of Paenibacillus sp. UBA6285. GTDB lineage: Bacteria > Bacillota > Bacilli > Paenibacillales > Paenibacillaceae > Paenibacillus_AQ. The sequence goes on along the minus strand of DJUJ01000184.1, from coordinate 32,162 downwards.
CAGACGACCCGCACCCGAACGGCATAGCCGGTAAGACGGTCGCGGACGCCTTCTTAAGCTGGTTCAATCATTGAATTGATTTCGGTAGTCCTTGGGTGATGCGCCAACNNTTGCTAAAGTACTTCACATCATGAAAACCGATCATTTCTGAAATTTGCGATAGTTTCAGACGAGGGTTCTGCATTAGCAATTTAGCCTTATCTATCCGGACGTTAACGATGAAATCGGAGAAATTAATGCCGTATTCCTGTCTGAATCGGCGTGAAATATATTCGCGGCTAACATAGAACCTTCCGGCTAACGTTGTCTGGAGGATTTTGCACATGCTGGCGGGACCTTGCTTATTACTAACCGAAGTGGCGTCAAAAATATAAATAACATCGCAGTCATGCAGCCACTCCCAGGGCTTCTGAGCTATTGCACAGGTGTTGAAGTGCTGGAGTATGATCCGATTGGTGCTGAAATACATACGGTCGTTGATGCTGAGGGTAACAAATATGAATGCACGCAGTGGTGCGACATACTAAGACCTGTTGTGGCACGTCCGATTGCTTGGTATGGCGATGATTTCTACAGTGGATCTCCGGCCGTAACCGTCAATGCTTTCGGGAAAGGTCAGGTCTATTACTTCGGGACTCATATGGAAGAGAGATTCTGGTCAGTTCTATTGGAGAGCCTAGCGAAGGAGAAAGGATTGTTACAATTTAAGGGATTGCCGGATGGAGTACAGGCCTCTGTGCGTTCAGGAGATCACGGAAGCTTCTTATTCTTGCTTAATTTGTGCAGGGAGACGGTGACGGTCCCATTGCCACAGGAGTATAGCAGTCTGCTAGATAACTCGATTCGTTCAGGAGAGCTGCTACTTGAGCCATATGACGTAGAAATTCTGGAGATGTGAAAGGATTCAACGTAACTGTTGATGGGAGGGTCATAATTATCTCCTTCGCGTGTTCGAATCCTTTTGATTGCATTCTGTGCAACAGAATGCTCGAAATGAGATGAAAAGGTGCATTTACCAAGTGTAAACTCTCTTCCCCGCTGAATAGATGCACTTTATACACTTATTTAGAGTGCTCCGGATAATAAACGGTTTTAGATGTATTTAGTGCAGCTATAATGCGGAGTATCCCGGTTCACAGCCAAATGCCGAGAATATAACTGTAGAGAATACACTTATATGGATATTCTCTGCTGAACAGGTTGTTTTAAGTGTACAAAATGCAATTACTCTGTCTCACATGTCCATACTAATGAGATCTACGCAGTGATGGACTCCGTCATGTGCAACTTTGTGTAGCATTGCTCTATGCAGGCTGCGATCTAGCTTTGCTTCGTAGAGTGTTAGTGAAGTCTTCTAAACTGCTCTGGCGTAGTTCCAGACTGCTTTCGAAATGTAGCTACATAATGGCTGACATCACGGAAGCCGACTCTCTGCGAGATGATCTTTACAGTAAGATCCGGCTGGCTTACGAGCATTTTANNTGCTTTTGCGGATACGTAACCGTACGAAATAGGCATAAGGAGATAGCCCAAAAGTTTGTATGAATAGGTTGTTGAGATAACGTCCTGATACTCCGAGTTGATCGGCCAGATCATTAAGTCCGAGATCAGGATCACCATAATGACTGTCCATCCATTTCAGTAAAGGCTGCAGCTTATCCACATTGCGGGATATCGTCGTGTTGTTATGTAGTTGCCCATATTTGCTCAAAGTAAGCAGAAAGCGATAAGCATCTGTGGAGGCGGTCAGACCAAACATGTCCTGTGAGGCATCATATTGATCAAGTATTTTCCTTAGTAGTTTGGAGAGAGGCGCCTCTTTTTCCCAGCGGTAAAAAGAATTCATATTCATCCCCAGCGTCTCCAAAATAGACCCTGCGGAGCTGCCTCCGAACGTTAAATAAGAGGTGCTCCAGTTAGCAGCCGAAGCTTCATAGCGATGTGGGGTATAGGGAAGAAGTAATACACCACTGCCTGCGGTAAGGGAGAAGCTTTTATTCTCAAAATGAATCAGCCCTTCACCAGACGCCGTTTGGAGCCAATGATAGGTTTCGTAGCCATCTGGGCGAGATACTTTTTCTTGTTGATGATTGTGGCCGATACTGTCTAATGTGATAGGCAGATGTTGTCCACCCTCATGGGGGAACACAATTCTACGATAAACGATTCCCTTCAATGACTTCATCTCCTCTTAGTTCCATATTCTTATATGCTGGGAAGATTATTTTATATTTATAGCGTAAGATTAACCGATTACAATATATATATAATTATACTATAAAGGATGTGCGAAGTGTGATTAACGATAAATTACCTAAGATTTGGTACGGTGGAGATTACAATCCAGAGCAATGGGATGCACCTGAATGGGCAGAGGATGAGCGGATGTTTAAGCTGGCAGGAATTGATGTTGCCACAATTAATGTATTTTCCTGGGCGCTGATCCAACCTTCCGAAGACACTTATGATTTCTCATCACTAGATGAATTAATGGATAGACTATATAAAAATGGTACTTACGTATGTCTGGCAACAGGTACAGGAGCGCACCCAGCTTGGATGGCTCATCGTTATCCTGAAGTTACTCGTGTTGATGTGAAGGGCAGAAAACGCAAGTTCGGTGGACGTCATAACTCGAATCCAAACAGTCCAGTTTACCGCAAGTTTGCAGCGAAGCTGGCAGGAAAGCTGGCTGAACGTTATAAGGATCATCCGGCGCTAGTAGCTTGGCATATTTCGAATGAGTTCAGTAACTATGATTATTCTGATTTATCTGAAGCGGCATTCCGTGTCTGGCTGAAGGATCGTTATGGTTCTTTGGATGCATTAAATAAAGCATGGAATACCCGTTTTTGGGGACATACGTTTTATGATTGGGAAGAAATTGTACTGCCAAGTGAGCTGAGTGAAGAATGGGACGGCAACCGCACCAACTTCCAAGGCATATCATTAGACTTTCGTAGATTTATGTCGCATAGCTTGCTGGAATGCTACAAAATTGAGAGCGATGCGATTAAGGAGCACAGTCCTAACGTACCTGTTACCACTAACTTGATGGGCTTTTATGATGAACTGGACTATTTTGAGTGGGCTAAACATATGGACGTTATTTCTTGGGACAACTATCCTTCACTCGATACACCAGTCAGCTTCACAGCCATGGCGCATGATCTCATGCGTGGATTGAAGAATGGACAACCATTCATGCTGATGGAGCAAACGCCAAGCCAGCAGAACTGGCAGCCGTATAACTCTCTGAAACGTCCAGGAGTTATGCGCTTGTGGAGTTATCAGGCTGTAGCGCGTGGTGCGGACACTGTTCTGTTCTTCCAACTGCGTCGTTCGATAGGTGCATGTGAGAAGTATCATGGAGCTGTTATTGAGCATGTGGGACATGANNCGCGTGTATTCCGTGAATGCGCTGAGCTAGGTAAAGAGCTGGGGCAGCTTGGAGATCAACTATTGGATGCGCGTAGTGCAGCTAAAGTAGGGATTATTTATGACTGGGAAAACCGTTGGGCAATTAACCTTTCAAGCGGACCATCCGTTGCTTTGGATTATGTGAATGAGATCCATAAATATTATGATGCGCTGTATCAGCAAAATATCGAAGCCGATATGATCGGTGTCGAAGAGAATCTGTTCAAATATGAGATTGTAATCGCACCTGTGATGTACATGATTAAGCCAGGTTTTGCAGAGAAGGTTGAAGCTTTTGTAAAAGCGGGCGGTACATTCATTACGACTTATTTCAGCGGTATTGTTAATGAGAAGGACCTCGTAACCGTAGGTGGATACCCTGGGGAACTGCGCAAGGTACTCGGGATCTGGGCAGAGGAAATTGATGCACTGCTGCCAGGAATGAGCAATGAGATTGTGTTGGACAAAGCGTGGGGTAATTTGAGCGGTTCTTACAAATGTGATCTGCTCTGCGATCTGATTCATGCTGAGGGCGCTGAGGTTTTGGCAGAGTACGGATCTGATTTCTATAAAGGAATGCCTGCCTTGACTGTGAATAACTTTGGCGAAGGTAAAGCTTACTACGTGGCTACTAGTCCAGATGCTGAATTCTTGAAAGGATTCTTAGCCAATCTGTGTGCCGAAAAGAATATTCAGCCGCTAGTAACTGCACCGGAAGGTATCGAATCTGTGCAACGTGTGAAGGAAGGCGTATCCTACCTATTCTTGCTGAACCACACCACTGGTGATTTGAGTGCAGATATTGGTGCTACTGAGCGTACGGATCTTCTGACTGGCAATAAAGTTAGCGGTTCTGCTGTTGTGCCAGCTTGTGGAGTATTGATTTTGTCTGATAAGAACTAGTTCATGTTATATTAAAAGATCTCCGGGGAACCAGCTTGTCCCCTGAGATCTTTTTTTGTTACGCAGCATTTCATTAGCTGCTGCTGTTCGTGCTGTCATCTGGATCGGTTCCTCCGGGATTGCCATTACTTAATGTAATGCTCTCCGCCACGGTGGAATCTGATTTAAGCGTATATTGGATGATATCATCAGCTTTCAGTTCTGCTAAGGTGATCGCATTTTCTTGACGCGTGCCATTGTCGAAGGTAACGGCTACAATTTTAGTGATCGTAAGGTCTGTGGTTTCTTCGGAGAAGGTTTGCTGCATTCCGCCTACCTGAGATCATAAAAGGGATGAATCTCCTCATTTTTTTCTCCTCCTTAGTAGTTTAGAAATGATTTAGAAGAAATATAACAGACGGTTCTGAAAGATTGCTTAATATCAGCTGAAAGTTTGCCTAAGAAATGAAGTGCGCAAATGATATATAATGAACAATTAAGTGNNCTGGCTAACCGATTAAAACCTTTAATCGAAGAAGGTGTAGAGTGGGTGATTACGCCCGGGCAATATGGTGTGGATCTGTGGACATGCGAGGTGGTGAGCGAACTTAAGACGCAGTATCCGGACTTAAAGCTTGGGATCATTACAGCGCATACTGGACAGGAGGAGAAGTGGAAAGAAGAGAAGCAGAACGAGTATAGGCGTATTATTGCGGGTGCGGACTTCTTCGGGGCGGTCAGTAATGCTCCATATGACGGTAGCTGGCAGTTTCGGGCCAGAGATGACTTGTTGTTCCGCAAAAGCGACGGGATATTGCTCTTTTATGATGAGGATGCGGCGGAGGGTAGTCCGAAGTTTTTTAAAGAGCGGGCGCTGAAGCTGCATGCTGAAGGAGAGTATGAGTTGTTTCTAATTCACTCCGATGAAATTCAGAATATTGCCGATGAAGAGAATCAGCGTGACTATGAGTAAGTATATGTAGAGTTTGGAAAATGAAAAAGCCCGTAAACAGTGAATGAGACAATCACCGTTTACGGGCTTTTAGATATCGGTGAAAAAGCGTGATCAGATAAAGCTCTTTAGCGATGGCGCTTTTCGTACCTTGTAGTGCTGTTCATAAGCATAGGCGAGCTTGATGAGTGTAGGCTCTTGATAAGCTTTTGCTGAGAAAGTCACTCCGAAGGGGGCGCCGGCTGATGTATAGCCGGAAGGCACAACAATGGACGGATATCCTGCTCTGGAGGTAATTCTGGCGCCGAAATCGGCTGGGAACAGCAGGGCATCCAGATTGTATTCCTTCATGGTGGCGTCGATTCCTTCTTCCTTGCACAGCTTCAGGTCGGTCGCACGGTGTCGCAAATACTTTGGCTCGGTTTGTGTGCCGGAAGAGGTATACTCCGCATCTATTAACGTAGATTGGCCAAATCTTAAAGTCTCCACAGGATGTGCATGGTTAAAATCTATAATATCCTTCAAGGTTCGCATCGGTGCCCCAGGACCCAAACGAGATAAATAAGCGTNNAGTTCAGTGATGTTTTGAATTCGTTCAGTACAACCGATGAGTAACTAATTTCTCGGGCGGTCTTAATATCTGTAGGATCAATGATGGTAGCTCCAAGCTCTCTCATTCTATCTACAGAAGCATTGAACAGTGCAAGTTGCTCTTCTGTCAGCTCCTCGAAATAATAATCTCGCGGGATACCTATTCGGACACCTTGCAAACCATTGGAGTCTAGGAATACAGTGTAATCCCCGTGGATTTTGCCTGTATTCGTTCCCATAGCTGCATCGTGATTATCGTTGCCCAGCATTGCGTTTAGCAGCAACACGGCATCATGAACCGTTCTGGCCATAGGGCCAGCGGTGTCTTGCGTATTGGAGAGCGGAAGGATTCCCGAACGGCTGAGCAGTCCTACGGTCGGTTTAATGCCGATGATGGAGCCCAAATTACCAGGGTTAAGGATCGATCCAGAGGTCTCTGTGCCAACAGAGACTGTACAGAAGTTACAAGCGACTGCTACTGCTGAGCCAGAACTGGAGCCGCCGGTTGGTGTAGATATATTGTAGGGGTTAAGGACTTGCCCACCGCGGGAACTGTAGCCAGAAGGCATGCCGTTCGTCATGAAATTGGCGAATTCGGTCATATTGGCTTTACCCATAATGATCGCTCCGGCCTCACGCAGCTTGGTAACTATAAACGCATCTTCCCCGGCAAAAGAATTCGCCAAAGCTAGCGAACCCGCACTAGTATGCATTTTGTCCCTAGTATTGATGTTATCCTTCAATAACACAGGTATGCCGTGCAAGGGCCCACGTGGGCCTTTGATCGCACGTTCCACATCCAGAGATTCTGCGATAAACAACGCATCAGGATTGATCTCCAGCACAGAGTTAATCGTCAAGCCATTTTTGTCATGATCAGCTATGCGTTCATAATACATGAGAACTAGTTGTTTTGACGTAATTTCTCCGGATTCTAATGCAGCCTGGATCTCCGGTATAGCGGCTTCTACGATTTCAAAACTCATGTGCGTTCACGCTTCTTTCCCTTTAAGATATAGCTTCTCCTTCATCTAACCATAATTTGGGTGTTGTTGGTAGTGTTCTTTTTAGACTTACATTATGATTTGCCATTTGATATATTCAGGTGTGAAATGTATTGTTTTTATTTTTTTAGATTAGGGAGCTAATGGAATATGATAAATAACAAATATCCTTCAAAAATCATCATTCTTTTCTTAGTAATGCTAACGTTTACTTCTTGTGCTTCGATTCAAACTATTTGTTAACGGCAAAGAGAATGAACAAGTAATGAAGGCGATCAGCTCTCAGAATAATACGCTCGTCCCTTTGAGTTCTCTAACATGGATAATAAAGAGATCTTTATAAATTTAAAATCCGGTGCTAAAAAGATAATAAGGACGATCTCTAAAGAAAAAGACCCCATGCCGATTCAAAAACAAGAGAATTGTTCGGAAGTAACCAATAAAGTGGGTATAGATAATATTGGTGGAAACGTATATAACCTACCGGATTTTTCAATAAATCAGGCCTGTGTTAGTTCCAACCATTCTCAACAAAATGCTCTTGAAGAATGGCGGAAAAACAATTCTGGATTCTCGGAAGTAGGTAGTAACACCGTGTCAGTCCGTAGATATGTTCAAGATCAAGCGGGTGGTCTGCAAAATTTGGTAATATCGGCAAATAGTATAGAACAACTGATTTTGGTAGCTCCTGTTGGAAGAGAAGATAGATTAGTGGTGGAGGGCAGTTATATCGTGGATCATTTCTTGGATATAGCTTGTATGCTTACAATTGAAAAGAGGTGTTCGAATCGCCAAATCAAATGGCAGTTGGAACACCTCTTTGAGAGGAGTGACGCTTAACCCTGCGGTGTAAATCCCTCTTCCGCTAAATATTCTTTAGCTTCCTCAANNCCATTTCCAGATTGAGATCGGCATAGACATACCATAAGTCATCCTCAAGCTTTAGTGTTAGGGTATGGCATTCATCATTAGTCCAGAGTGAATCGGCGGATGCAGCAGTTTTTTTCTTTCTTTTGCTCGCTACAGGGGCTTCCGGAATGTAAATAGACAAAGAAGTGATAGCGGCATCTAAGAGACTCCGCAGTTCGGACTCCGAGTAGTCGCGAATGTTCACGAATCCCTTATCATCTGTCTCGTAGCCCCGCAGTAATCCTGCGAATACATAACCATTACCGTTTGGATGCAGGTGAAAGGCAACAGTTTTCTTGTCATGCTGGCTTTCCTCATAGTGATAGTTCACGCGTCCAAGGGATACGTTCTTGCGTTCCAGCTGGGGATAAGAATCAAGAATCGCTAATTTCTGTTCAAAAGTAAGCATATACAGCCTCCGGTTTTCGGTGTTATTGTGCAAATGATTATACCATGATGATGTGCCGCAGCCTAATGTTTTAGTGATCCAGCGGCAGGGATAGCACGAAGGTGCAGCCTTCGTCTGAGTGCTTCTCAAGCACAAGGCTTCCGTTCATAGATACTGCCAACAGACGGCTGAAGGTTAAACCGAGTCCTAGACCGCGTAGTGTGCTCTGTTTGTTGCTGCCCCGGAAGAATGCCTCGAAGACATGCTCTCTATGATTCGATGAGATGCCAAGCCCATTATCCTGAACACGGATTTCGGCAATGCCATGGCCTTGCTGATCAAACAATTCTACTGTAAGCTGCACCATTCGATCTGGAGTTTTGGCATGAACGAGCATAATTATGGGAGTGTGCAGATCAGACTGTTTGCTTGGAAAGCCGTGTATCAAAGAGGTGTGATTGAACTTGTTGATCACGACGAATACAATTGGGTGTTCTCGGCTGATGGTGGGAGTGAATCAAGGTTGAGGGCAGTCTGAAGATCAGATAGAAAGGAAGAACTCAAATGCCTGTATATCAAAAGCTAGTTCGTGACGGAATTCCCGACTTAATCACTTCTCAAGGGAAAGATATTAGAACAAGGATACTCGAGCCCAAAGAATACATAACTGAACTACGTAATAAATTGAAAGAAGAGTCTGAAGAGTACTTTAAGGCAGCTAGTGACGAAGAAGCTCTGGAGGAGCTTGCCGATATGCTGGAAGTGATTCTAGCGCTGGCAGAGACACATGGAGGTAATAGCATGGAGCTGGAGAAGCTTCGTGCGGAGAAGGCTAAACGTCGCGGTGGGTTTAAGGATCGAATATTTCTGATTGAAGTGGAAGAGGAATAAACGGTTAGATCCTATCTTCATGCTACAAGGAGGTTATAACGATGTTCAAAACCAAGCCAGCGATGATCTTAAGTGTTGTGGCGGCCTTGATCCCTTTAGTAATTTATTTGTTCCTATATTCTAGAATGCCGGACACAGTTCCGATTCATTACGATAGCAACTTCGCTGACAGATTTGTGAGTAAATCAGCTTTGAGCTTATCCTGCTGAGCGGCCTTGGATGTTTGGGGTTGATTTTAATGAAGATACTGCAGAGTCTTCTCCAAAAAGCGTTTATTCAGAACTCTAACGAGCATTCGGCAGCTTTGAGCAGGATCTGGAATATTGCTATTGTGGTAGTGACAGTGGTGTTCGCTGCTATTAGTTCATATGCATTAATAAGCATGGTCTGATAGAATCAAATAGTAGAAACAGAAGGATGAGGAGGAACAATACAATGGGAAAAGACAACGCTTACAAGGTAAAATGGGGAATTCTCAGTACAGGCTGGATTGCACATCAGTTTGTTATTGATTTAGTTCACGCTAGCAATGGCGTGGCATATGCCGTGGGTTCGCGTTCTCAGGAAAGTGCGGATAAATTTGCGCGTGATCATGGGGTTCCGCATGCCTACGCCACCTATGAGGAATTGGTAAATGACCCGAATGTAGATGCGGTTTATATCGGAACGCCACATCCTTTTCACAAAGAAAATGCATTATTGGCGCTGCGTGCAGGCAAAGCTGTCCTATGTGAGAAACCTTTCACCGTAAATAGTGGAGAATTGGAAGAAATCGTATCCTATGCTAGAGAACATAAGCTGTTCCTGATGGAAGCGATGTGGAGTCGCTACATCCCGGCGATTGTTAAGGTTAGAGAGTGGATCGAAGAGGGCAGAATTGGTGACGTTCGCTTGGTAAAGGCAGACTTAGGATTTCGCACGGACTGGAATCCAGAAGGCAGATTGCTGAATCCAAAGCTGGGTGGGGGTGCGCTGCTGGATGTTGGGATTTATCCGGTTTCTTTTGCCTCCATGGTCTTTGGGCCTCATCCTGAAGCTATATCTAGCACAGTGCATATTGGTGAGACTGGAGTGGACGAGCATTTCTCCATGTTGCTGTCATATGGTGATGGAAAAACAGCTTCATTGAACGGCGGTATTCGTCTTCATATGCTGGAAGAAGCGCATGTATTTGGAACAGAAGGCCGTATTATCGTAGAAGGGACGTTAGTGAACCCGAAATCTGCTTCGCTCTATATAGGGGATGAGAAGGTAGAGACTTTTGTGGATGACCGAGCTTCTATCGGATATTGTTTTGAAGCAGAGGAAGTAGGACGTTGTCTACAAGCAGGGCTTACAGAAAGCTCGGTAATGTCACTGGATGAATCTTTAGCGATTCTGAATCTGCTGGATCAAATACGTGCACAGTGGGGTCTTAAGTATCCTGGAGAATAAATGAAAAAAAATAACAACACCCCTCGGTTTAATTCGCTATTTGGAAGTTCCGAGGGGTGTTCTATATCGAACGATAGGCGGACTCTAGTTCTGACTATTGGCGGTTTTACTTTTACCTGTTTGGACCCAGCCTGCAACTTCAACCGTACGCTTCGCTTGATGAAAAACAGCGTCACGGATACGATCCTGCTCTTCGATCATCTTACCGTCCCCATCTACACTGACGCTTGTTCCGTAGGGGTTGCCTCCCGCACCGAACGTTACTGGATCAGTATAACCAGGTGCAGCGACAATCGCTCCCCAGTGATACATCGATGTGTAGAGTGCCAAAATCGTAGCTTCCTGTCCACCATGTGGGTTCTGTGCTGAGCTCATAGCACTGACTACTTTATTTACAGTTAGTCCTTTGCCCCAAATCCCTCCGGTCGTGTCGAGGAACTGCTTCATTTGAGAAGCGATGTTACCGAAGCGGGTAGGAGAACTGAAAATAATCGCATCTGCCTCGACAATATCATCGGGAGTAGCGACTGGAATATCTTTTGTTTTTTCAGCTAGGGCTTTCATGGCTGGATTTGCCGCAATTTTGTCCTCGGGAACCAGTTCCTGTACCTTCAGCAACTTCACCTCGGCTCCCGCTTTCTCGGCGCTTTCAACTGCCCACTGTGCGAGCTGATAGTTAGTTCCTGTGGCGCTGTAGTAGATGACGGCTAATTTGATTTTTGACATGATGGAGTCATTCCCTTCGAGTGTAGTTCCATACTATTAATTACCCCTAAGGAGCATTTATAACCCAAATCGATAATTCTACTCTAACTGGACACACAGGTGTCCACTTCTCCTGTGTATACTGAATTCAATCACAGGAAATGAGGGAGAATGATGAATACTTATTTTGTACAAAAACCGAAAATGACCTTGGCTGGGGTTAGTATACGCACGACTAATGAAACAGAAATGGGCCCTGATGGAGGCTTGTCGCGGCTGTGGGAAACGTATTTTCAGAGTAATATTGCGGGGCAGACTGGTACGGCTAATCCTGAATATATCTACGCTCTGTATACAGATTATGAGAGTGATGCGACCGGAGCGTATACCGTTGTAATTGGGCATGAAGTTGATGGTGAGAGTCAGATAGACAATAGCAATCTCGTTTATGCATCTGTTCCGGAGAGCAAATACATGGTATTTACGACGAAAAAAGGTCCGGTATTCGAAGTAGTCGCGCAAGCGTGGGTGGAAATTTGGGCGTATTTCGAGGCGTCCGCGGAGGTAAGAACTTACACAGGCGATTTTGAAATTTACGATTCTCNNCTGCGAATACGCAGGTCGAGATTTATATTGCGATTGAGTAGATAGGGTGAGAGATGATTTTGTGTAGTGATAGCTTATTTGTAGCTTAGTTACTGCTTATGTGGAAGTTTTATAGGGGAATAGATTTGTTTAGCTAAAAGAATGTTTTGTGGGAAAATAGGGGCTGCCGAGAGGTAGTCCTTTTTTCGCTGATGAGCAGAATACCCCGGGTGAAGGGTTACTCAACGATTGAAACGAATATATATCAATAGAAGGAATAAGTAATGACTCTTCATATCCTATGGCAGATGTGTCGCTAACCGTTGCTTCGCTCGCATTTACTTTGATTTCTCTGTGTATTCTAGGGAGACGAAGGGTAGACATATGGGAAGCTCAAGAGAATAAATACTTAACTAACAAATGAGTTCGCGGAAAAATGAAGGTAAATTCAAATCCCGTAAAGTTGCTGCGTTTGACCGAAGTAGTGTGAATGAACGGTAAAAATCCCGTACATTAGCTGCATTTGGCCGAAATAGCAATCTTCAAGGACAAAAATGCCCTACATTTGTCCCATCGAGCCAAATTAGTAAGAAAGAAGGGCAAAAGTGCCCTACATTTGTTACCAACACCGGCTTAACCGAGTTAAGTATAGTTTAGTAAGGGGAGTTGAAGTAGTTCGTGAGTTGGTTTAGCTGGTTGAGAATTGGTGTAGTTGATGGGGTTGATGTAGCAGATATGCCCATCCGTTCAACCAACACACAAACCATAAAGAAATGGAGAATACCAAATGGGAAAACAATTCACCTCTTTACTACCAGCACATGAAGAGTTTATTCTTCGACAGCACCTTTTTTTCGTAGGGTCGGCGCCTCTTTCAGAAGAAGGACATGTTAACCTTTCACCTAAGGGTCATGATTGCTTTCGGATTTTGTCTCCTAATCAGGTGGCTTATATAGATATGACTGGAAGTGGCAATGAGACGAGCGCACATCTGCTAGAAAATGGAAGGGTGACGGTTATGTTTTGTGCGTTTGAGGGGCCGCCGAACATTCTGAGATTGTATGGAACAGGGACCGTGATCTTGCCTGGATCAGCAGAATGGGAAGCACTGTACCCTATGTTTACACCTCTGCCTGGAGTGAGACAGATCATTTTGATTGATGTTCATAAAGTACAGACTTCCTGCGGATTTTCGGTCCCATTCATGAGTTATGATGGTGAGCGAGATACGTTGCAACGTTGGTCTATCCAAAAGGGCGAAGAAGGTCTGAAAGCATATAGACAAGAGAAGAACACTACAAGTATAGACGGACTACCCACACCAATTGGACAAAGAAACTGACCGGATACGGTGACCAAATATTCATACCTCAAATAGAAGGATTTCACTAGTCATAGGATTGTTCTCACGAATTGCTAAAGCTTTGACGCCATCAGTAATCTCTTAAGTCCTAATGTCCAAAGCTCATACTACCCACGGATTCCACCACAAACACAGGCACATATTGCTCTCCCATGTCCGTTCCAACAAGCTGATAACCGTTCTGATATTGACCACTAACTAACGCGTTACCTGTAACGGAACCCACGTCTCCTTGAAGTAAAATATAAACTCCATTCGAGTAAGCAAGCATATTACCGAAGTTATCTTGGACGATTTCACAGTGAAAAGATACCTTCTCAAAAGGATGAAGCGCTACATCGGAAGCTGAAATTACAGCATACTCCTGAACAATCTCAGCAAATTGATAAATACCATCTACTTTACGGTAACGTGCAGTTTGTCCGTCGACACGGTCACCAAGATCCGCATTAGGCACGAGTATGGAATCATCAGATTGAAGTTCGTAGCTATCGCCAGCCAATGAAAATAACTGTGAAATACCTTCCGATTTCATCTCATATGCTGTAAAAAGGGTGCGTCCACCTTCGACCTCGGATTCGGCCAGAACCACGGGGCCCCCAGAGCCAGAAGAGGAAGCAAGCTGATCATTAAAAGTAAGACTGCGCAGACTCTCGAATCTTGGCAAGCTATTTCCAGTTAAAGTAACCACACTATCGTCGCTATTCATCGCGGCATAATAGAGGACGCCGCTGCTATCCGTCCCAGCAACAATCACTTTCGTACCGTGTAGTCCCTTACTGGAGATGATGTTCTCATATTTGCCTTGCTCTTCACCACCCGGAAGGAGGCGAACAGGCTCGGCAATATTCCAGGCCAGCCTTGCAGCGGCAATGTTTGACGAAGTATCCTCTAGCGGAGCAAGCTCTCCGTATAATTGAATAGCCTCAGCATATTGACCTTTACTAGTCATGCGCTTGGCATTTTTCAATAGTTTAGCTTTACTAGTATCGACCAAGGTTAGCACTTTGGATGAGGTGATGCCTGCCGATCCTGCAAAATTACGATAGGCTACAGCATGCCCAGCAAAAGCGGTGATATTATCGCCCTCTAGGTCTTTGTTCAGGATGATCTTTCCGCTGTTTTCTGCCTGCCCAAGTACCCATGGAGCTTCGTAACTATGATGGCTGTAAGCATTCATCATGGAGAGGGCGCTCTCCAGCATACCTGTAAAGTTTCCTGTCCCTGCTAAGGTTTTTAATTTAGCCGTATCATGGCTTTTGAACTTAGAGGCTAGCAACTCCCCCTTGGAAGCAGCGCTTCCGTAATAAGCATCGGGAATTTGCAACAGATTCCATTTAAAAGTGTCCTCTTCACTCGTATTTCCGCTCTGGCTCTGAGCAAGTTCGGTAAGAAACTGTTCCTTAAATTCTCGGAAATAGGTTGTGAACTGGTCAGAAATGCCTGAATCGGTCGATAACTGGCGATAATAAGATTCATAGGGACCACCGGGCTTCATATATGTAGCTTTCAAGCTGAGCAGAGCATTATAACTTTTCATAAATCCGGCAAAATCCTTAGTCGCAGCTTGTGCTTCAGCGGATGATATCATGGTACTCAAACCTTGGCGGATGGCCGTGATTGGCGACAGTTCAGCTAGCCGTTCCGCAACTCTCTCTTCCATATAAAGAATGGAATGGTTTGCCGCCACCAAGCGATACTGATTTTCGGCACTTATCAGATCACCAGCAGCATAGAGACGGTCGGCTTCCTTTGTCATTTGTATTTTGTCGGCGATGAGAAAAACCTTCTGTCCAAGCAGCACAAACATGCTTATACACAAAATGATCATAAAGTTTCGCAGGGTTATTAATTGTTTGAACGTCATATAGAGTAGCCTCTTTTTTCAAAATATAAGAAAGTATAAGTTTCACTTTATACTTCATCCTTATATTTCTACGAGAAACGGTTGTCATCAATAAAGGACGACAACGTCGTTTCTTCTTGAAATATAAGTTTGCTTTATATTGGCGTTTCCACCCTGATGGTGTGACTAGACTTCATCTAAGCTTTCAGATCTATTGAAATTCTGGGTCCCAGCGATATTTAGCCTCACGAATGTCAGCTACTCTAAGGTCCAGACCGTTCCACGGTTCATGGGGATTCGCAGCAATGAGTTTGGATAACCGCATAAAGCGGTCTTTAGGTAGATCTTGCACGTATCGGCCGATCATACTGGAGTATAGCAGAGCATAACGCTTCATTCTTACTGCTGCTCCGGCAACTCCCGTAAGGATGGTCATACCATTATTCATATGACGAATTTCTTGTTCATAGTTCTTCACGTATCGTAGTGTGCGATCCTTAATAAGATCGGGACGAACTTTAGCGATCTCGCCGATATATTCGGCCAGCAGTGGCTCGAAATCTTTCAGAAGAAGCTGTTCCAGTTCTAGATCCATATCCTTGCGAAGCAAAAAACCATGCAGCAAGGCGATCCGCTGCCGCGAGATCCGGTCGCCGCGAAGCAAGATGGAGAGCTCACGCAGCTTCTCGTAGGCAAGTACATCATTCTCGCGGAGTACGGAGACAGCTTCCTGACGGTTGTTCTCTAGTCCCTCCTTGATGATGCCGATGCCTCGGCCAAGCAGCTCGTTAAGTGAACGAAGATTCTCGTTCTGCCGTACTTTTCGCTGCGTATAGTACAATAGTCCAGCGAGGAGAACCCCTCCGGCACCACACAGCATCATCTGCTCTATGCTATTTCCAAAATAGACGGAGGCTAGTGTGAGCAGTAAGATGAATAAGAGGCGCGTATGCATTTTCCGTCCTGCGATGGATACGGCTTGCTGCTCTACAGTAATAAGTGAGGCTCTACCGCATTTGGTGCATCGATCTTCGCCGAGAGCGGTGTATTGCCCGCAGTGGCGACAAATACGAAGCTGGTCATAAGCGTAACGAGGGGCCTTGAAAGGCCGGAAGGTAACGGGTCTTTTCTTATTCACGGACTTTATCGCCTCCGTTCAAAGCGGCTAGTAGTCGGTCGTTAATATCATCACGAGTGAGTGGTTTACGCTGGTGTGCAGCATAGATGGAAATCTGAATTACGGCAATTAGGACCGTAATCCCAAGAATGACGTATGAAATCATGGAACAGTCCTTTCTCATGGACGCCTCGCAGTCTGGATGGCTCATAGAATGATAACTCTATGCATCATTGCTACTTTGGTCCGGCGGTCCTAAAGTTGAAGTTTACAAGGTTTAATTATATCATAATGGCATACTATTTACAGATTTTAGCGATAGTGCTGAACCTGTCATATGTGCCTAATATAACACAAGAGGAGCCCTATTTATGCTTTGTAAATATCAAAGTAACAGAACAACTAAGACACTTATTCAACGTATCTTCCCGGCATTACTGCTGGCTCTATGTCTTGCTGCCTCACCATTTGCAGCTGTTCAGGCCTATGCGGCAACGTCAGCGCAATCTCACATTGATGCTGTGCTTCTTATCGATGTCAGTAACTCCATGAAGACAAGTGACAAGAACAAGGTCGCGAGCGAAGCGATGAAAATGTTCATAGATATGCTATCTACCCAAGGTGATAAAGTAGGTATTGTTGCCTATACCGACAAAGTGCAACGGGAGAAGGCCCTGCTGGAAATTAGTTCAGAGACAGATAAACAGGATTTGAAGGATTTTATTGATGGACTGGACCGTGGAGCTTATACCGACATTGCTGTCGGTGTAGAAGAAGCTGTGAAGGTGCTCCAGAATGGTAGCGCTCCGAATCATGAGCCAATCATTGTAATGCTAGCTGATGGCAATAACGATTTCAACAAATCAACAGGCCGGACGCAAAGCGAATCGGATCAAGAACTGAACGCCGCTGTGGAGGTCGCCAAGAAGAATGGCTATCCCATTTATACCATTGGACTTAATGCAGACGGCAAACTGAATAAACAAAAACTCGCTGATCTGTCTAATCAGACAGGTGGTAAAGCATTCTCGACTGACTCCGCAGATGATCTTCCGCAAATACTCAGTGAAATTTTTGCTAGTCATCTGAAGCTAAAGGTAGTACCTGTGCAGTCGATCACTGCAAATGGGGATTATCAGGATGTCACCGTCAACGTGCCTAACGGCAGTGTTTTGGAAGCTAATATCTCAATTATGTCGTCACAGCCTGTGACGGCAAAGCTAACTGATCCATCAGGAAATGCTGTCGCCATCCCGTCTAAGGATGTTGTCCTGTCCAAGTCTTCCACTTATAGCTTGATCAAGCTGTTGTCACCGCAGGAAGGAGATTGGAAGCTTCAGGTCAAAGGTGTGCCAAAGGATAAAATTGATATTAATTTAGTCTTTAACTATGATTTGGAGCTTAAGATCGATGCATTGCCATCAGCAACCTATAAAAAAGGTGATAAAATTGATATTACCTCCCACCTGTTCAGCAATGGTACTCAGGTAACGCTCAGCAATTTGTATCAAGATATGAAGGCGGTACTGCTTGCTACAGATATTGATACAGGTGATGTACAGGAAATCGAACTCGATAACTCCGGGGATGTCTTCAAGGGCACCTTTGAGGTAAAAGAAAGCCATGACTATGAGCTGAAGGTTCGTGCAGAGGAAAGCAGTTTCTATCGTGAAAGTGCTCCTGTAAAGATCAGCGCGAAGACAGGCGGCGCCGCAACTACTAGTCCTTCGACAGGGGCTGGCAAAGAAGAACCTCTGAAAGAAGCTTCGTCCAAAACCTTGTACTACATTATTGGTGGTATTCTTCTAGTGTTGGCAGCCGCTGCGGCATGGTATGTGCTGAATAAGAAGTCGGCACGTGGTTTTGTTGGGCAGCTGGTAGTTGAGGTTAAAGACGGCAATACGGGTGAGAAGACCTACCCACAATATAAAAAACTTGCTGGATTCAGAGGCAAGTTCACCCTTCATCAGCTGCTGCAATTAGCGCCTGAGCTGAAGGAAAGCGAGAGTATTATTTTCACACCAGCTAAGAATGACCGATTGCTGCTACGTAGCGGAGAAGGTGTTACTGTAGAAAGATCCGGACGTGCTGCGGATGCCTCACGTGGCCTTGAACTGAAGAGTGGTGACCGCATTTCAGTATCCTTGCAGACGGTAGACAAGACGATTTATCTCGAATATTTAGTATAGTAGGCAGCGTATGCCGCAGAAGTAGTTTTGCAAGAGATCTGAAGTACAGCTTCCGCAAAACTTTTAGGAGGATAAGCATATGAAACCAGTAGTAAGAGAGCATATACAGCAGTTGGATGTATCACTAGGCGGGGGGATTGTCAGTGATAAGATCAGGGTGGATACGATTGATAATCCGATCCTGATCATTGGACTAGGCGGCACGGGCATTGATGCCCTGCTGCGTCTTAAATATCAGATTAACCGCCGCTTTAAGTTGCCTGAGGATCCGATATCCAAGAAGAAACGGGACAAGCCGGATAATGTGGAGTTTCTAGCTTTTGAGACGAATGAACAGGATCGCGGCAAAAAATACAAAGGGATCGGACTCGACCCGCAGAATGAATTTGTCCTGCTGGCTAATGCCGAAATCGGCGGATTGCTCCAGAACAGAAGCATTCTCGATTCGTATATTACGGACTGGCTGTCGCCGGAGCTGAGTATTACGGATGGTATGAATGGTGCTGCTGGTGTGCGTCAAGCTGGACGTCTGCTTTTGTTCACCAAGATTAATCAGGTTGTAGGCGCGATTGATAAGAAGATCAAGACATTATCCGTAGGCACTAACAAGAAACTGATGGTCTTCCTTTTGACAGGTCTGTCAGGGGGTACAGGTAGCGGAGCTTTCCTCGATATTNNCGGTATTATTGAGCGCGACTATGGATCTGCCGGTATTGACCGTGTGAACACTTTGGGTTATCTATTTACACCGGACGTGAATCTGTCTAATAAAAGTTTAAGCGAGCATACGCGTGAATATATTCGCAAGAACGGTTATGCGGCGCTTAAAGAGCTGGATTACTGGATGAATGTGGACAGTCGTGGCGAGCGATTCCAGCAGCAATACGGTAATATTTTGACGGTAAATTCACCGCTGCCTCCATTTAATCTATGCCACTTGATCTCTGCAACCAATACTGAGGGCAAGCTTCTGGAGAATGCGTACGATTACTGTATGAACGTAACGGCTGAGAACATCACGAACTTTATGGCGAGTGAAGAAAAGCAGTCTGGTGAAGAATTCGCCATTCATGACTATATCAGTAATATCCGCACCAACATTGCGCAGATGAACAAGACCTACCCAGCTAACTATGAATACAACATTATCGGTGCCTCGTCTGCTGTGCTTCCGATTGAGGAAATGACGACTTACCTGGCTTTCCGCTTGTTTGATAAAATGGAAAAAATGTTCCAGCAGGCGCCTGGTCAAGAGGATGTAGAAAAATTCGCACGTAAGCTTGGCATCGATCTCGACAGTATGATTAAAACGTTTGAATCCCGTGTGCCTGAGCCGCTGCCTGGCTATCAGAACAGCGAACGCCTGAGCCATGCGAATGTAGTTAAGAATCAGGTCGTTAGCATGGATACAGAGCTGGAGCAGAACTTCCTAGCTCGTGCCCGTGAAGAATATATCAAATCGAAGAAGCAGCTTCCTGGCGAAATTGTCGGACGTTTCAGTGAAGAACTGGAGCGCATCTTCCTACACCCAGAGCAAGGACCATTCTACGTTTCCCGTCTGCTATATACCGAGAAGGGCTTCTGTATTCTGAAGCTGATTCAGTCTTATATTGAGGCTTTACGTGAAAGCTTGCTGCGTTTGCCTCGCGATATTGAGACGGCACAGGACAGTGCGGATGAGAAGCTGAGCGATGCTCGCAGTGCTTTTGTATCCAAAGAGAAGAAGAAGAATGCCTATATTGAGGCTAAAATCAATGAGTATTGGCTGCACGCTGATGTAGAACGCACTGAGCAAATGATTCAATTCTATGAGGACTTATATGAACTCTTGAACGATGAGAACAGTCGGATTTATGGTGTATTTACGGAGATTCTTAGTGCGCTTAGCTCGATTTTTGCCAAGAATGGGGACATCCTTATCAATGGTGAAGAACAGGCTGATTATAAAGGGAATAAAACCTACTATTGGAACATTGTTAACGTACCGGACATTTCGGCTACAATCTCCAAAATCATGGATCAGAAGGACGGAGACGACCTGATTCGCGACTTCACCCGTGAAATGCTGAAGCATTCCGGACGCTGGGTCAAAGAGCAGGAGATTGATATCGTTCGTTCGATTTCGGAGTTCCTTAGCGATAAGTTTGGTGATCTGATCACCCGTTCGATGGAAGACTTCCTCGTGATGAAATTCGGACACGAAGAACCGCTGGATAAATTCGTAGAGCGGATTATTGCCGGTAAATTGGACGAAGAGGCTGTACCTACATTCCACCTCAGCAACAGCTCAGGTAGCTTACATTTCCCATCATGGGGCTTCGTATCAGTGCCTGTTAAAGCGCCTGGTATCCTGAAAGGGATTCGCAATTATCAGAATAATGCGCTTGGCAAATCGCAATTTACGATCAAGGAAAGCCAAGTGAAAAACCGTATTTTCTGGCTTAATACACGTAATGGAGTGCCACTCTTCGTATACACGCCGCTACGGGTGTTTGAGGAGAACTATGAGCGGACCATTCTCGATAAGGAAGGGATCGGTCGCCATCTAGTGATGACTGATAAGAACAATTGGACATACCTGCCATCTCCTATACCGGAAAAATCATGGGGTGATACGTACGTCAATGCTCGTGTCCGTGAGTATAACGCCCGAGTGCGTGCGGACTTTGCAAAAGCGCTGGCAAGCGGAGTGATCATCGAAAAAGGTGTGGATGAGAACACTAGCAACAGGTATTCTGTTGTCTTCACAAAGCCGTTTGATATGGATGCTCTTTTGAGCGGATTTGATATGCAGTTGAATTCTTCACGTCCGAATCTCGGCGAAGTGAAGAAGGCGGCTGATGAACTAAAGAATCTGCGTGAGAAGGGCTTGGAGCGCGAAAACATTAAAGATATCTTTGGCAGCATTAACAAAGAAATGGCACAGGAGAATCTTATTCGTTCACCGCAGCTGATTTCTCGTGTTCGTGTTGAGCTTGCTAAATATGCTGAGCTGACTGCTAAAGCAACTGAGCTTGAAAGTCTGCTCCATCAATATCTGGATGAAGATAAGTGGATGGATCAATTCATCGAGGCGTTGTACACGGACAGCATTGTTAAGAAAGGCGCACTCTACGTTTATGATCGTGATGAAGAAGAAGATGCCTGGGAGCCGTTTGCCAACTTGATGAAAGAACGCAGCTATGTGGAATATGCCGTATATCGCCATTTCCGGGAGCTGGATGAGAAGAGCCGCAGTGTTCTACTGCGCAAGGCAGCTCGCCGTGCGAGTGAAATGACTGCCGCAGAAGACGTAACCCCGCTGCTGTATAAGCTGGAAGGGTTGTATGTATCATTCCTGGAAGCACGTGACAGCTTGGAATACGAACGAGTAGAGTATGAGAGCGGCGATGAAATGTACAGCTTTTACAAGAGCATGACTAGTAAGCTGGGCAGTATTCGCAGAAAGTTGAAATAATCCTATGATCAAAACACTGGCATTATCTTATGGTGAACAATATGCGGCACAGGAAGAAGCAAGGCGCAGCAAGGGGGATGGACGCAGCAGCATCCATTACCCTGCCCTGTTTCTGTTCGTAGGCGACAAGGTTGCTCCGGCCATTGGTCCGGTGCTGGATAGCTGCGAACGGAAATGGGATAACGCCGGCGGCGTTATGGCAATACATGCTGCGTCAGGTGCGAAGAGCGAGGGAACAGAAAAAAGCAAGAGCGGATCTGATGCGGGAGGAAGAGACCGGGTGATGGCTATGGCATTACCGGATATGGTAGGGTCTGATCCACGCACTGTACGTCATGATATTTACCGGAAGTTTCATGAGGATACAAAATATCTTGCTGAAATGAATAAAGTTATCCGGCGGCTGAGCAACAGTATAGCGGATTATGGACGTCTGTATTCGTCTTTCGACGTGATCCATCTTTCTATCATTACGCGGGTCGATGACCCGCTTAATGTGTTGTTGCCGGAAATTACACTGCTGGCACGTGCAATACTCAGCCAGTCCTTTAAGTCTGTACAGACAGATCTCTACGCTCTAATCAATGAGCGGGAGCAAGGGGATAATTTTGGATATTCCAGCTCGGTAGGGCTGGCTTTTCTGCGTGAATTGGACAGAATGCAAGCTACGGACTATACGTTTAATGCGCCGCTGCTTGTAACCGAAGATGGTCTGTCGATTCCAGTCGGCCATGGTCCATCCGCATTATTTGATCTTGTGTATCTGCTCTCCGATAAGAATGAGCGCGGCATGATGTCGGCGCACGGTATGGATGACAACTATGAGATCATCTCCCATATCAGTCTACTCAAGAATCGGGTCCGCCCGACTTCTGATCAGTCAACTGGACATGGCGGTTATAACAATATGACCTTCAAAAGCGGTATCAGAGGCAGCACAGGAAGACAAGGTTACGCCTCCGCAGGCTTTTCTGGAGTAAGAAGACCTAATGTTCAAATTGCATTGGCCGTACTGTATCACGCCTTCCGGCATCTTGCAGCGGATATGCGTGAGGGCAGTCCATGGACTATGCGTGAGCGTCAGTCACTCTTAGGACTGGATCCTGACAGTTTGCGTGAGCAAGCGGCGCAGCTAGTCCCGGAGAAAGACGGTCTCAGTGAAATGACGGGGCTAATGAGTCACGGACGTCCGTCCTACAATGAGCTAAAGCAGCTGTCACTACGTGAAGCTGAACAACAGTTGTTCGGTGACGGGGGCGAAGCATATTTCCGCAACAATTTTGTAGCCGAATCTAACCGGAGAGTAGAAGGCATGAATCCTCTTCGTGGATGGCGCACCACACTGGTTGCACAGGAAACAGCCACGCCCGCAGTAACGTTCTATCAGTTAGCGGAGTGGACGGCTGACCGTGATGAGGGTGGCAGTGTGCTGCATGGCTTGCGTCAGCATATGACTGGACTGCGATCAGCGATTGTCTCCGCGCAGGATGAGCTTGAGGATCTTTATGCGGAAAGTGTGGAACGTCAGCCGTTCCAGCGCGTGCCGCTTTTTGACAAACGAACGGTACGTAACTTCATACATTACTTATTCTCTGCAGTATACGGCAGAAGATATGAGCTATTGTGTATGGAAAGTGAGCTCGCGCTGTGTAGCGCTCTGGAATCTGCGTTAGAGCAACTTCACGTGGAGAGTATGGCTCGTGTGAAAGCTATGGAGACCTTGGAGGAAGAACTACGTATTACCGTGATGGACAGTATTGGACGAACCAGCGAAACAACTGGCCAGAACGTGATGGAATATTACCGAGTGGTCACAGAAGAAGTGATGAAGGATATTGAGACCCGTCGTGGGCATGGAATTTTCTTCAGCGAAAAGTACATGGGAAGCATCTCTAAGCTCTTAGAGCAAGGCAAAGATGCGGTAGCAGAGCGCTTGATCGATATTTGTCAGCGGGAATTATTGACGGCAGAGCCGTTTGCCCTATCTTTCGAGGAAGAGCTTCTGAGGCGTGCGAATGTTGCGGCTGCTTATGAGAACCGCCAGGTTCTATCCAAGGAAGAGCTGTTCAAGCGCCTGTACCATAATCTGGAGGACGGTGCGACGATCAATGTTCGTCTGTTCGAATACACGCAAGAGCATCGTCATGAGGAAAAATATTTCTTCGGAGACAGCGGATCTGAATTCCTGCGCTACGCATTTGGTGTGGATGAGACGACTCGCATTTACCGCTTGGGCTTCGTGCATGAACAGCGTAGGAGCGGAGTGGAGAAGCTAAATCTGATGGGTGGTTTCCATTTAGAGGACCTGCTTTATTACCGTAATGGTAAGGTTTATTATGAAACCTACGCTCAGAATGGCTATCAGCTTCATGGGCTGAGTGAAGAGCAGCTTCCTGAGATGCGCTGAGGAGAATTGCACTTAGTGCAATAGATACGTTGGATTCTACTCAGAATCAGTATTCTGTTGTGTTTGATACAGTAGAATTAAGAAGATTTCAGGAATAGGGACATTTCTCCTTATTTCAAATCACAACATGCAATAGAATTGAAATGGGTCTACTATCAGATGGATTCAAGAGTACAATTCAGGTTTCTCCCGGAAAGGAAGTATAACGATGCAGAGAAAAATTAATCTGCTCCTGCTCTTCTTCAGTCTGATCGGTGGCGGGATCGCTTTTCTCATTGGCGAATGGCTGCTGAGTTGGTATAACGACCTGCCTTCCATCGTGCTTGTTGGCATCTATTTTGCCATTGTAGCGCTTGGTGTCGGCATTGGTTGCCTGCTGGCGGAGATGATCTCGCCAACTCTAAACGGAGCTTCATGGAAGCAGCGCTACCTAGGTCTATCATGGAAGCTCCTGCCTCTGATGCTTGTATTGGCGTTTGGGGTGGGTGCATTAACGGAGTTTGTTTATGAGCTGAATTTTGGCGGTGTGAAGCCGATTAAGAATGTAGTTATGGCTATCGATGACTCTGGCAGTATGGCGCAGAGTGATCCTGATAACAGCCGTTATTCAGCCGCTAAGGCGTTAATTACGAGAATGGACAATGACAATCAGGTAGCAGTGGTGACATTTAACCACGAAGCTGTAGTTGTCCAGCCGTTAACGCCGCTCTCAGATTCGCAGAATCGTGAGAAGGTACTGACTGCCATTGATAATCTGAAGCCAACTGAGGGCGGTACGAACATTAGCGGTGCGATCTCGGAGGCACTTAAGGAGATTGATAGTGACGGCAAAAAAAACCAGGGAGCTATGGTCATTTTGCTGTCGGATGGAGTGAGTGATTTCGACACCTCACGAGAATTGCAGACCTATATAGATCGTGGAATTGCCGTAAATACCATTGGTCTGGGGATGCAGGATCCTTCAGGTACCCAGTTGCTGCAGGATATTGCGAAAGTAACGGGCGGTCACTATTATGATGTGAAAGATTCGGCCCTTTTGGGCGATGTATTCCAGCAGATCTATGATCGTTTGGGAGATCGAACATTGCTTACTGTACGCAGTGATGCTACGGCAGATAGTCCATACTATGCTGCGGTTCGTATTTTGTCGCTGATGCTAATCGGTGCTGCACTTGGACTCGGTCTTGGTGTTGTGTTTGACAACCGTCATTTGGCAAAGAGCTTTGGGATTGGCGGCGTAATCTCAGGGTTGTTCGCAGGGCTTATTCTGGAATTCGGACTCAGCGGACACAATTTCTCTGACGGACTTATTCGTCTCCTAGCTGTTCTTATCCTAGCTGCTATCATCTCATTATTTACAGGCGTCATTCCGGTAGGAGAAGGACGTATTTACCGTAATAGAAGAAATAATACAGCTCCTGCTCCATCGTCAGAGGGCTTTCCAGACCGACGGAGAAATCGGAACAGCAAAGGATTCTAGTAG
>DJUJ01000184.1:6166-6424 GCA_002438345.1 Paenibacillus sp. UBA6285 | reverse complement strand
GCTGAGATGGCGCTGGCCGGACGGCGTGCAGGCGGTGTACATCCACAAGACCTCCGCAGAAGAGGCTTCCATTGGAACAGGGGATATTCCGCCGGTCGGGATGAAGCTCTACACTCGTGAGGAATACAAAGCTAACAATGGATATCGTGACCGATTGGATGAGATCGGCCTAGTCTCCTATACCATATTTGCTCGCCTTGCTGAGAACGGAGAGACCCTACTGGTGAGGCAAAGTGACGGTGCGAACCGTGTGGTGGT
>DJUJ01000184.1:254-6057 GCA_002438345.1 Paenibacillus sp. UBA6285 | reverse complement strand
GGAGGACATCCGGCAGGGAAAGAGGATGGTATTCTCTTTCCCTTCGTACAGGATTTTGCCCCTGGACGCAACGTACTCCCGCCGATTGAGGTCGGCAAGGATGATTTTGTGCGCATCTTTTTTACCGACGGTCCTAAGTATGGGCTTTATTACGAGTTGGTGCCGGAGTAAGGTCAGTCTACGCGTACAAGCGAGTGTTGGACAGTGTTGTCCATAGCAAGATACGCAGATACAACTTTTGGGAGGATGAGTAGATGTCTTTTTTTAGCCGTTTTATGAAAAAGAATCAGCCGGAGCCGCGGCCGCTTTTTTACGATATTGTGTGTCCGTACTGCTTCACCAAGTTCTCTCCGGAGGATGTGGTCTTTCGGGCTATGCATAGCCGAGAGGACGATGAGAATTATGCACTGGGCGAGGATGATGCCTTAAATAAATACCGTGAGCGCTTTGGGCTCGATACGGTGGATGACATAGAAGCGATCATTAACCCGGCGGATATTCCAGAAGAATACCATCATTATACTGATCACGTGTTGACTGGACTTACGGATCGTTACGGTGTGCTCACGCGCAGACGGCTGTGTCCATCCTGCCATAACGAGCTACCTGTGACCGCAGGTAAGGTTCCAAGTAACATTATCTCGATTATCGGGGCTTCCCAAGTCGGGAAGTCGGTGTATATGACCGCGCTGATTCACACCTTACAGCATACGACAGCAGGTCATTTCGATGCCGCTTGTATGCCACTAAATGCAGAGATTAGCCGTAAGTTCCGTACGCTCTATGAAGAACCGCTTTTTGAGCGCGGGGATCTGCTTGCTTCTACACAAAAGGAAAAGATGCAGGAGCCGTTTATTTTTCAATTCGTCTTTAAGGATGAAGAGAAGCCACCACTGACACTCGTGTTCTTCGATGTGGCGGGTGAGGGCATGGTGGATCAGGATTATCTCGGACTACACGGTCAGCATGTTAAGAACTCTGCCGGTATTCTGTTTATGGTCGATCCACTGCAAATTCGTTCGATCCGTGAGAAGATTCATATTAACATCGGTGACCGCCCGGGAGAATGGGTCTCGCAATATGACGAGCCGCGTGACGTTGTGCTGACGATGTTCGGTGACTTTATCGCCTATCAGGAAAAGAGCAAAACAGACATTCCTACAGCAGTCGTCCTTGCGAAAAGTGATATGCTGCATTCGCTGAAGGATGAGGATGGCGATTACATCAAGTCCAACAGCAATGTGTTCAATAATTATGTCCATCGCAAAACGTTGAATATGGATGAGTTCCATAACATCGATGGAGAAATCCGCAGATTTATTGGTAAGGTGGACAGACCTTTTAAAGATACGATGGATGTGTACTTCTCGAATACAGGCTATTTTGCGGTATCTGCACTAGGCAGCAATCCTGTGAATCAGAAGATTGAGGGTGTAGTAAGCCCGATTCGCGTAGACGAGCCGTTTATTTGGCTGTTGCATAAGCTGAAGTATATTGAGGGGAGCGACGGCCCGTGAATGCATTCTCAGGGTCTAAGATCGCCCAACAGATGTACACCCGCGAACGCCGCGGAGTGTTTCGTTCCACAGAAGGTTTTGATACGGTAGCGAAATCGGACAGTCTGGACAATAATTTCATCAAAAAAACATTACATCCCTTCTGCCTTTACGATGCTCCAGCAGAGCTGACCACACGTGGGGAGAAGGATGAGTCTGTATACCCAGTAGCGCTGCACCTGTTCCATGCAGAGAATGGCGACACGGTCATTGGGCTGAGTCGTTATCAAGCGACGGATTTTACGGGCCAGCGCAGCGCTTTTTTTGCACATAACTTTGTAGTTCCCGCCTCACGTTCAGAGGAGATTGTACAGAGCTACGGGGACTTTCTGCATGCTGATTTCGCAAGAAGTTATGAAGGAGAGCTGGGTGGAACCTTGCCGGAGCTGTCTGCTATTCCAGTTATACGTACGGATCGTCGCCCTGATCCTATAGCGGGATTACGCTTGTTAGGGATTAATGAAGGGATATTTAAGGCATTGCTGCAAGCGGTGATGCTCTCTGTGGCAGGTAAGAAAAAAATCTATATCGCTCTAAATGTACCGATCACAGAGTTGTCCACGCGGGCGGTAGAGCTTACAGAGATTCTTTATAGCGTGCTACCGTATGAATTCCGCCGTAGATTAGGCGTGATTACGTATGCCAATGAACCGCAAAGCCGTAAATATATCCATCTTAGCTTTGTGGAAAAAGGTTCGCTCCGTCCCGGTGATCGCAACATCGAGAAGGATTTTACATTCGATTTGGTTTCAGGGCGGATGGGGAATGTAGATTTTGGCGAGTCCCGCCAGCCGTATGCTGATCTGGTTTGGAAGCTGTTACTTCTGAATCCAGGGGATCTCGACGATTTCGTAAGTTTTGCTGATCAGATGCTACGTGGAGAAAGCCCTGAGCATAAACTATCGCTCGCTTTCTATAATGAGTTAGCCGTATTTTATGAGATTGAGCAGGGGAATGAGCATTTATATACGGAGAACAAGAGCGCGGTGCTGAGTGAATTGCTTACTTACCTAAAAGCTGAGGGGGCCATTCATTCCAGAGTCCGACTGAACGATATTTTCTTGGAGCGGTTCGACCGAGAATTTGATTTAGTCCGGCAAAGGAATGTTCCGGAGCCTGCTATTATGGAGTGCTTTAAGGAATATTTTGTGCTCAAGGGTCATAATTACAAAGTCAGAATCGTGGATTATTTCATCAATGGTATGCTTCATAGCGTGGAAGCAGGCCGGAAAGATGTATTGAATGCAGCTTACGGTATCATCGAGAGCAATGATGAGCTAAGTGCTACCTTCTTTCAACGGGTGATGTCAGAATCGTATTTCCGCAAGCAACTATTAGAGCCTTATATGGAGTCAAGACTAGTCGCTGCACCAAAATCTATGGACATTTTGAATTTTGTACTCCATTGGGGCCGGTTTCTACCGGCTGCGTTAGAACGGCCTTTTGCTCAGGATGCAGTAAGGGATTATTTGCTAGAGAAGCTACAACTGGAGACTGATCCGGTTGCTGCGGTGGCGGAAATTCATGGGATTGTAGATAAGGCGGAAAAAGATCGACGTAGAGGTACAGGAGTTACACCTATGGTACTCTCGCTCATGCTGGAGCTTGCCGCATCTGCTGATAGATTTTTGCTGAACCGACTATCACTTACTGAAATGACGCAAGAGGACTTGCTTGAGGTTGTTTTCTTACGTTATGGCAATGTAGTGGATTGGCAACCGCCACTTGATAGAATTAGCAAGCAGAAAGAAAATGCACTCCGCGCTGCTTATCGCTGGTTTGGTGAAGAGAATCCGAATGAAGAGATTTTTGCAGGCTTGTCTCAGAAGGAACTGGACGATGTACAGCTGCTCGGTCGCCGGTTACTGAAGGAAGCTCGTGTTCTAGAGCCATTTGAACGGCTTCCACTAGCCTTCTACTATACCAGTCAGCGCGAAGATGGTCCGCTGGATTATGACGCACTCCTGGAGTTTGTTAAGCATAAGGCCGGTACTGATAAGGATGCTATCTATCGATTCTTTGCTTGGTCCCAAGGAAATTCTTTATTTACGATATCGAATAAAAAGATTTATCCGGGTTATCGCCGGGCGATTCTGAAGTATTTCCTGAACAGTGACCGCGAGGCATTCAAGAATCGCGAATTCCGCAAAAGCTATGTCGCTACCGCTCTGCCTGCTCTACAAAATGTGTACAATGAAGCCCGCTCCCAGCTCGCTTCCCCGCTGGCGCGTTGGATCAGCCGCAGTCGATTTCGACTCCTGATCTCCGGTTCCATCACTGGCATTCTGGTGATTATTGCAATTATCGTATTCAGTATGCTACGTCCGGAAGATTCGAAGACGGCCTTGCCTGGGACAACCCCTCAGCCGACACCTGTTCAGAGTCCAGGCAGTCAGCTTCCGCCGGCTTCCGTTTATTTGAAGGATCTAAGCGCTGATGAAGATAAAGGAAGCAGTGTGTTGGTGTTCACTTTTGCCAACGCGGATGACTGTGTCCAATTTAATCCGACGGAGATTAGTTTGATGACTTCATCAAATGTGGTGGATAAGAGCTTTAAGGTCGCTGCTAGCAATGGAACCTGTTCAGTTCCGTCAACGGATGGAACGGATGAGGGAGACTTGTCTGGCGATTCCAATTCCGCTGACACTACTGTTGGAACGGCAGAAGGTGCAGACGCTACTAACGCAGTAGTCAATGCGTCTCCTTCACCTTCATCTGATGCGGAGGACAACACAGTTGTGCCTTCCGCGACAGCTGTCACAGAAGGAGTACACCCATCCTATCAGGTGGAGGTTACCTTGGAGCCGGGAGCGACAATCGTTCAGAAAAGTATGATCAAGGCTGGTAGATTTACGTTAATCGTAGATCCTGCTCCAAACGATACGCCGAATGTTGATTCAAGTGCTGAACCATCGGCAACTGCAAGTCCGGAAGGAACAGCTGAATAAAGGGATTTCTGAATAGCAGGACTATACCGAAAGGTTTGGTTCTGCTATTCTTTTTTGTTACTCATACAAAGCTTTTCTATAGACATGCTGTGGATTAATAGATATGATTATGAATATCACAATAAGATACTACATATTGGAAAAGGTGCAGACTCTCTAAACCGGAGTTTGCTTAAAAGGGAAGTCCGGTGTAAAATTCCGGCGCGGTCCCGCCACTGTACTTGCGGAGCGTTTCTTCTATAAACCACTGTTCTGAAGTAAGGACGGGAAGGTGGAGAGCAGCGATGAAGCATTAGCCAGGAGACCTGCCTTTTTCATGAGCGTTTCTATTCTTCGTGGGGTAAGAATGTGGAACATATACAGATAGACTGTGTGGTCGTAGAGTTTCAAGCGCCCCAGCCTCGATTTGTTATCTTCCCTGGCCGCCCTTCATAGGAGCGGTCTTTATGTTGTGCGCTCTTATTCCAAAATATTAGAAAGTATAAGTTTTGCATCTATACTTCCTTATATTTCTCGCATATACGCNNCTTATAAGGACGCCGAAGGCGTATATGCTTGTGTAGTACCCATTCCTTTATAGAAAGAGGTTGAACAATGAAGACAATATTCTCCTCCAAGTTTTTTGTACTTGGACTGGCCCTATTCATGGTCATTTCGATTCTAGGAACATCTCTTGCTCCTGCAGGAACCATCTTCGCAGAGGCGGGTGTTAGCACTGGGCAGGAAGCATCCAGTGATTCAGTTACTAATGCGGAGCGGATTAATGTTGCGGATGCGACCTATACGGCTGCAGAATTTATTCTAAAAGGTGGCGTGCAGTCAGATTGGCAAGCCATTGGACTAGCTCAAGCAGGATATAAACTGCCTGAGAGTTATAGCCTATCCCTTGAGAAAAAGGTGAAAGATGCAGAGGGAAATTTCGCGAACGTAACGGATTATGCGAGAATCGTACTCGCAGTAAGATCAATTGGTGCCGATCCTACCAACTTTGCTGGAAGCGGAACAACTCCTGGCTATAATTTAATAGAGAAGATCTATAATCATGACAAAATCAGTGGACAGACACTTAATAATCCAGTATATGCTTTGATTGCACTGGATTCTGGTAAATATAACATTCCATATAACGCAAAATGGACTGTGGATAAGCTCATTGCTGAGATTATTTCTAAGCAAAATCAAGATGGTGGCTTTGCCTTAACGACAGGCGCGAGCGAGCCTGATATGACAGCGATAGCTTTGGCCGCTCTAGCGGCACATAAGAGTAATCCAGAAGCTTACACAGCAGGACTACAAGCT
>DJUJ01000184.1:0-126 GCA_002438345.1 Paenibacillus sp. UBA6285 | reverse complement strand
AGCTATTCTAGGTCTTACATCCTTCGGTGTAGATCCAAGTGGATTAGAATATACCAAGAATAAAGTAAATCTGATCGGTAACCTACTAAGCTACCGTCTCGCTGACGGAAGCTTCGCTCATAGCCG
>DJUJ01000222.1 GCA_002438345.1 Paenibacillus sp. UBA6285 | reverse complement strand
CATGAGGTTGAGTTTGACCGTATCTATGACGAGCTCGTCAAGGTCCGTGACCGCATAGCTAAAAAGCTTGGGTACAGCAACTTTGTTCAGCTAGGTTATGACCGAATGATGCGTACCGACTATAATGCTGAAATGGTTGCTAATTTCCGCAAACAAGTTCTTGAATATATCGTACCTGTATCCCAACAGCTAAAGAAACGTCAGACTGAACGCCTGGGTCTCGATGAATTGAAATATTTCGACGAGAACTTTAGCTTTAAGACCGGGAACGCTACCCCTAAAGGAGATCCAGACTGGATTGTAGCTAACGGAAAGAAGATGTATAAAGAGCTCTCCCCTGAAACGGATGAATTCTTTACTTTTATGCTTGAGAATAATCTAGTGGATCTAGTAAGCAAAAAAGGAAAACAAGGCGGTGGATATTGCACCTATTTCAGCCAATACCAAGCCCCTTTTATTTTCTCGAATTTCAACGGAACCTCTGGGGATATTGATGTCCTAACTCATGAAGTAGGTCATGCCTTCCAGGTTTACGAAAGCCGTAATATTAACGTACCTGAATATGCTTTCCCAACTTACGAAGCCTGTGAAATTCATTCTATGAGTATGGAATTCTTTGCTTGGCCATGGATGGATTTGTTCTTTGAGGAAGATGCGGACAAATACCGCTTCAATCATTTATCAGATAGCCTTCAGTTTATTCCTTACGGTGTTTCTGTCGATGAATTCCAACATTTTGTTTATAGCAACCCTGAAGCAACCGCTACCGAACGCAAACAGGCTTGGAGAGAAATCGAGAAGAAATACTTACCGCATCGTAATTATGAAGGTAACACTTATCTGGAACAAGGTGGTTTCTGGCATAAACAAGGCCATATCTTTGCCTCACCGTTCTACTACATTGACTATACACTAGCACAGCTATGTGCCTTCCAGTTCTGGAAACGTTCAAATGAAGATTTCAAAACCGCTTGGAGCGATTATTTGGAGCTGTGCCAAGCTGGAGGAAGCAAGTCCTTTATTAAGCTGGTTGAGCTTGCGGGTTTGACTTCACCTTTTGAAGATGGCTGCATCAGCTCGGTTATCGGGGATATTGAAGGCTGGTTGAACAGCATTAATCATAAAGAGCTTTAAGAATAGCTGTCCAACAACTACCGAACTCACATTGAATCCAATAAGAAATGCTGAATAAACTACAAAAAGCAATCCCTGCTGCCTTAAGGCAAGGATTGCTTTTTTTGTATATTTAAGTTAAATTTTGTTTTATGGTTTCAATTATATAAACGGCAAACTTTGATAATTGACAGTGTTCCACTTTTCTGTACACTGACTTACCATTATATTTATTCAAATAAATATGAATCAAATCTCGATATTCACTGGGTATGTGATTCACGCCCCATTCTCCTCCTTCTCTCTTCGAAGATATTTCATCTTCTCGAATGAAGAAAAGCACTCTAGTGCGCACCCGGCTTCCTGGCTCGGTAAACACTCTGTCCAAGATTAACTGGAGACGCTGATTGCGCATTGTATTCAGATCTGAGCAGTGCTCAAGGTGTAAGTGCAAAATCATTTAAAGTTAGAAACTAAATGAATGATCGCCGGGCACGCCTCATATTAAATGCATGCTACAGCGGTTGTTCAGATGTTCGGCATAACAGCATGAATTTTATGGGTATCGCCCAGTCTCTGGTAAGCCCTTATCAGGAGGTTCTGGGACATCTATGGTTTGTCCATGATTTGGCTTCTGCTACATTGGGTGTGTTCACCTTAGACTATATATTAAAGGGCATCGGCATTCACGAAAACCTTCTGTTCAGCTATCAAAAGTTCCCAGCGATCGTTGAAGCACCTGTACTTCCTAAAAAACTAGCCACCTCAGAGATACTATTTACTTCGGCGCTTATCTTCTGCTTTTTTGATATTCTCAGCCACTCTATATTTAACGATCTTACTAATTAATTCATAAGGCATCGGCTGATCAATAGGGAATTGAATGGATCCTTTTGCTCCTTTATAGCCTGACAATTCTTCTTTAAAAGCATCAATCCCATTAGGGGTTGGATAAAATCCAATATGGTTTTTGAAAGCAGCAGAGTGAACCAGATTTCCGTGCAGTGCAAAAGTAGGCATCTGATAACTAATCTTTTCTTTTGCTTCAGGTGCCGCTTCTTTTATAACTCTTCTTAATGTACTAAGGATTTCCTGAATCTCAGGTGGAAACTTGGAAATATAGTCATCGATCGATTCATACGAAATTTTACCTTCCATAATAAGTCACCTCTCAGTTTCAAGTTCACGTTTCACTTTGATGCAGGGCTGTCAAAGCCTCATCTACTGAACCTTTGAATAGGATTTTATCCCCTTGATTGCATTCGTAAATAAAATCATTCAGACTTTTACTATTATAGCCAGTAAATTCTCCTACAATAGCTACTCGCATCTGGTAGTTTGTATATTTCTGAAGAATCTCTCCGGCAATTCCCGTCTTTAGCTCAAAAAAATCATCAGTGATTTGTTCTTTTCTTAAAAGCATTTTATCGCATTCTTGATATTTCACGTTTGCCATTAGATCCAAAGCATCATTTACATTATGGATTACGATACCCTCGCTGGAGATCAAAGCTACTGTTGAATTGTCTTTGTGGTTTATTGTGATTTCCATTCTAAATTGCTCCTTTTTCATTAAGAAATTCCTTAACGTTATGGTTTCCTTGTTGGATGGCCACAGCTAATGCTGATTCACCACCTTCAATTTTAGCATGGAAATCAGCATCCCCTGATTGTGCTGCCTGAAATACATCATTAATAATTGGATTCAATCCCATTTGATTTCGCCTCTTTTCAACGTATCCTATGTGCCGCGATTTTAAATTAAGCCTGACTTTTGTAGGGGCGCTCTACAGTCCGTTACGTTCATCTGGTATCCCAATATGGTTTATCAATAGAATTAAAACCGCCTAAAGAGGCGGCAATATAAACGAATATCTTGGCTAAGTTACTTTCAAATATTTGGTCGCCCACCCAAGCGTCATCCAAATTCAAAATGTTCATAAGAAAGATAAATACAAATAACAGCAAGAACAAAAAAGACCACCGTAATCCGCTACATGTATTACCTCGGTCTAAGGGCATTTAGAATAAAAAGGTGTTTTTGCACGAGCCTGACTGTTAATCCACACTTGACCTTAGGTCAGACCTAAGGTTTATAGTTAATTCAACAAATAACTTACAGTTAGGAGCACCGCCATTGAATCATTACATTACGATTGGTGAACTTTCAAAGCTTATGAATGTGTCCGTACACCAAATACGATATTTTGAAGAAAAAGAGATTCTATACCCAGCCTATACAGACAATAATCAGTACCGGATGTACGGCATCGATGAAATATATCAGTTGGCCCAAATCTTATTACTCCGCAAATTGAACGTGCCTGTCAGCACGATTAACAAAAGTATGAATAGCTTCACCACAAATGACTATCATCAGCTTTTGGAGCAATCGTTAAGCAAGGTAACCACTGAAATAAACCAGCTTATTATGTTACAGCAGTTTATACAAAAGGTACTGAAAGAGCATGAAGATTGGAACAACCTGGAGAGCAATTATCACATTAAACATGTGGACACTCGTCATCTAAAAAAGTGGATAGAACTCGAAGAAAATACGACACTTACCGCTCGAAGTCTGTATGAAAAAAAGCCGCAACTGTCTCATTTATTTGAAACGGATCTGCATTATTTGTACGATTCGAATAAAGCAACATTATGTTTCGAAACCACTCACTCACCGGACATCATTCTAGAAAAAGGTAGCTACCTTTATAAATCTTTTTTCGTGACGGATGATCAGGACATTGAACATGAGATTGCTGAGCTGGAACTCTATTTAACACAACATCACTACACAACACAGGGGCAATTGATCATTTTGGAAAAATCCTATCTATCCATGTTCAACAATGACAAGCTTCATTATGAAATACAAATTAAAATCAATCCTAACCCGGAAGGTGTAGCATGATAAGTCTGAACTCGATTACCATTGATCCTTTCCATGAACAAGACCATATAGCTGTAAGTAGACTTTTAGTGAATTCATTTCAAGGAAAATTCCAAACTCTTGTTCCTCTAGAAGACGATGATATTGCTAACCTACTCATTGGGCTCTGGGAGCAAGATCCTAAGTCCGCAACAACACAACAAATCGTAGCCAAAGAAAATGGAGAAGTTGTCGGTACGCTCAGCTTAAAGTGGAAAGACACCCGATTCTCAGACAGAATCAAAATCAAAACGTCTCACCCTATTCCCTATTCGCAGTTATTCAAGCAGTTTGGATACCTAAATGTATGCAAGTTAATGGTTGGGTTACATTTTTTGAATTATCAGCCCAAGGCAAATGAATGTTACGTAGAGCACTTGGCTGTTCGATCAAGCCACCGCAATAAGGGAATTGGCAAGCAGTTGCTTAGTTGGGCAATAGGTTTTGCAAACAATCGTTCCGAAATTGACAAATTAACGCTACATGTTGCTGACAACAATAAACGAGCCATTAACATGTACCAGCAGATGGACTTTGATATCGAACAATCTAACTATAACGGGATTAGACGCCTACTTTTTAAAGAGCCTATTTGGCATTACATGACATGGAGAGCACCGCTACACCCTAGGAGTTCAATGAATGAAAAAATATATTAAATTAACCACATGGATAATCACTGGTCTAGTAGTTGCAGGATTCTTGTTCGTATTAAAGCAGCATTCATATGTCATGACTGAGCAAAAGATAGAAATCGAAACTTCTCAGGGTAAACTAACTGGAACTTTAATCCTGCCCGAAAAATACTCTGGAAACATCGGGCTAGTAGTTTTTGTCCATGGTGATGGCCCTATTAATGACACATACGATGATGCATATAAACCTTTGTGGGAGAAGTTCGCGTCTGCCGGATATGCTTCCTTGTCTCTTAACAAGCCTGGTATTGGTGGTGCCTCTGGTAACTGGTTGGAGCAAAGTATGGAAGATCGTGCTCAGGAAACTATATCTGCGATTAACTGGGCGAAGTCCTTACCTATGATTGATACGCAATCCATTGGTTTGTGGGGAGCAAGTCAGGCCGGATGGGTGATTCCCAAAATCGTAAGAGAAGTTCCTGATCTCGCGTTCAGCATTCTTGTATCGCCTGCCGTTAACTGGATTTCTCAAGGTAAATACAATACCCGCGCAGAAATGAAACAAGATGGCCTATCGGAACATGAGATCAAAGTGAAGGAACATTATAACGCGCAAGTCTTGCAATTACTTAACGAACGAGCATCTTATGAAGATTACTTGCATATTGCACAATCCGAGGATTTGATTCCAAGGGAAAGATGGGGATTTATCGCCAAAAATTATCAGTCTGATGCCACTGAAGAACTCAGTTACTTCAACGTTCCTGTCCATTTAGTGCTTGGCGGTCAAGATATCAATGTAGATATTGAGGAAACCGAACGTATTTACCGTGACAAAATTCCTGCCAGCTTGCTCTCCGTCTCTTATTTTCCCGACGCTGACCACTCTATGCTATCGAAGAAGAATGCCGCATCCCCATTAAGAACTTTTTTAACCGCAGTCTTGTTCCCACGACAATTGGTTGATAATCAATATTTAAATGATCTAACCCAATTTATTCAGATACAACCGTTATAACAAAAACCATCCTTTCGGTCATCATCACTTTCCAGATGACTTCGGGGATGGTCTTTTCCGATCTAAGCGGAGAAATTCGCTGCTATCTAGTTATACAAGTTCACTTCACGCACAGACCACCAACTTGTAGCTGTCCCGGTCTGCACCACTTTGATATACCTCGCGTTCTGAGCCGCAAATGTTGCCGTTATAACCGGTCCACTACCGATACCGTTTGCCACTGGGTTGCCCCAATTCGACCTGATATTGCGGCTTTGGTAGCAGCAGGTCTCATTACAGGAGATGCACAGCAGCAGCTTATGCCAACTACCCATTCCACACGTGCTGAAGCAGCTATGCTGATTTACAGAATTCTTGTGCAAAAATAAAACAAAAAAGAACCCCAAAATCACCATACAGGTGGTTTTGGGGTTCTTCTTCAGTTGTATCGCATATCCAGTGTTGACCCGCATGCACCAATATTATCGTAACCTTGGAATAGTTACACTAGTTTTGCTATTGACTTTACCCTTAGGGGAAGGTGCATAGTGGAAATGAACAAACCCTCGAAAACAAAGCTTTTAGATCGATAAAAAAACTAAGAAATGGAGATGAGATTATTGCTATCCATTGGAGAATTCTCGAAGATATGCGAAGTTTCGACCAAAACATTGCGGTATTATGATGAAATCGGATTAATTCATCCAGATGAGATTAATCCTGAGAACGGATATAGGTATTACTCCACCAAACAACTAACAAAAATGCTCTTTATCAACCGTTTGAAATCATATTATTTCTCTCTGGAAGAAATCAAAGACATTCTGGAATTGGAACAAGATCAATCTGAAGAGAAGCTCAGCGCAGCCCTAAATCTCAAAAAAAGAGAAATACAGGAGANNAACTACGGGCTTATGAATATACCCTAAAACAAATCAATAGTGATGTTATAAATTTAGAGAAAGGTATATCTATGATGTCCTACCTAAACAAGATAGAAGTACAACTTGTTGATACCAAACCGATGAATATCCTTTTTACACGTCAGATGTTGAGCAGTGATGACTATGAGCTTGGATATGGAATGTATTTTAGCAAACTGTATGAAAAAATAGCTTCTGAAAAGTTGACCTTGCTTGGCACGCCAATAACAATTTATCACAGTCATGAATATAATCCTGCCGGGAATGATACAGAGTTTGCCCTACCTATTGAGGAAATCGTTAAAGGAACGAGGGAAATACCAGTGGGACTGTGCGCGAAGTCTGTTTATAAGGGCCCCTATTCAGAATTGACTTCGGTTTATGCGAAGCTTAGAGAATGGATAGAAAATGAAGGATATGAATTGGTGAAATCACCCTATGAGATATATCTAACGGACCCCACGCAAGCTACTGTTCCTGAGGATCTTGTTACTGAGGTGTATTTTCCTGTTAAGAAAAGATCGTAGCAAAACTGATATCTAACACAAAAATTTGATTAAAGGAGTTACCTATATGCACAGAAACTACTGGCCCACGACAGACTGGCAAATGTCAGATTCGGCAACCTTGAGAAGGAACGCTGAACAACTTTCAGAACTAGAAGCGAAGATTAAATCCGACTATAGCAATATAAACGGGATTGTTGTGGTGAGAAATGGATATATAGCCTATGAAAAATACTTTAATGGCTATNNAGAATGATATGCATCATGTGGCTTCTGTAACGAAAAGCATCCTATCCGCCCTCATTGGTATTGCCATAGATATTGGATATATCAAGAATGCAGATCAGAAGGTGTTGGATTTTTTCCCCGAATATGTTCCCGACGATACAACTGCCAATCTGCAAAAACAAGAAATCACCATACGGCATTTGCTCACCATGACAGCCCCCTTTGCTTTTGAGGACTGGCACGAACCGTTGGACCAAATGTGTATAGCGTCTGACTGGGTCAAATACACGCTGGACATACTTGGCCACCAAGGAAACATTGTAGCTTTTAAATATTCCACCGCAGGGGCGCACATGCTTTCAGCTATCATCACTCGTTGCACAGGAAAAAGTGCCCGTGAGTTTGCCAACGAGCGTTTATTCAAACCTATCGGCATGAAGGAAGTCCCGGATTATGAGATGAAATCATTTGGATTTGATGATTTGTTTGGAGTAAATGTGAAAGGATGGGTTGAAGACCCCAATTGTAACTCCACAGGAGGCTGGGGTCTAACATTAAATCCACGTGATATGGCACGTTTTGGATTTCTATATCTGAACCGTGGCCTTTGGGATAATCATCATATGATTTCGGAGACATGGATTGATGAATCAACAGCGATGAATTCCAATAATTACGGTTATCTATGGTGGCTACGCGAAGAGGATGGTGTTTTTACTTACTCCGCACTAGGCGATGGCGGCAATGTCATTTGTTGCATCCCAGAGAAAGACCTTGTCGTAGCTATAGCATCAGAATTCATTATTCATCCTAGAGATCGGTGGACTCTGATTAAAGAATGTATTATTCCTGCTGTAATAGACTAAATAATTTATCACTAAATCAGCTAAAGCAGCGAGTAGAATGGATAAAGAGTAATTCTTCTCTTTATTTAAAGTGCCTTCGCAGCTTTTGTATTTATTTCATGTATAATTGTACAATAAATGTATTAAATATTTGAATTGTCTCCTTATTTCAATGTATTTTAGAACTTATTTGAGGTGATGGATTACAATTTTTCGTTCAGGAAGCTATTCCGTCTCACTATAGATGTCAAAAATGATGATTGGAAGTTCTACTTTCTTGACTTTAGTAGCCTGGACATGACCAACTTTCTTCAACTTCCCGTCGGTGAGATCGTAGCAACTGGTAAAATGACTGAGGTTTACCCGTTTCCGTTCCATAACTGGCCTATCCCCCAGTAACTATATGTTAAAACTAAAGCTAGAGTCTGCAAAAGTATCTCTCGATACGACAACTTTATCGGCGAAGGAAATCGCATCTGCCCTGCATTTTCATGACGAATTCCACTTTTCAAAACTGTTTAAAAAAGCTACGGTCTATCTCCAACCGCATTTCGACTCCTTAACAAATCAGGACAAGAAAGCTAAATCACTGTGTTCGACTAGCTTTAACATGTTTAAGCTGAGCCACGATGATGACGCTAATGATTACCAGAAGGAACCAAGAGCTGATCTTACTGAAACTTACCAACTGCCAGGTTTGCTCCTGATCTGGGTATTTCCAAGCACCAAAGAATGTGGCGATATTCTCCGCTAACCAGATGAAAAAACCTACAAGGATAAAAGCAACTGATAAATGCATCCGATAAGTTGTAGTCCGTACCCGATATATAATCCGTGTCTTCCGGAAGACAATAAACACAAGCGCCGTCAGCCACCAACGAAAATCGGGAATAAAGTGATGTGTGAAGAAGTTTAAATAGATAGCCCCTCCAAGCAGCGCCGAAGGCATTAACCCAGGCCAATCTGTCATGTCCATCCGCAATCTCCGCCATACCTGACACATATAGCTTGCTACACTTGCATACATAAAACCACTATAAAGTGGGACACCGAACAACTTAGTATACCCAGGCTCAGGATATGCCCATGAACCCATCGATACCTTATATAATTCCAGCATCAGACCAATAACGTGAAATACACAGATGACTTTGATTTCATCAAGTGTTTCTAATCCGCTGCGGTACATGAAGTATTGCACACCAAGTAGTATCAGTAGAATGGCATCATAACGGTAAATGAAAGGTATATCTATTACACTTGTGAGAGCTAAAGTTCCAAAGATCACAACTGGAAAAATACAGCTCATCGCCTGATGATATCCAAAATGCAGTAGTTGAATGATTGGTTTCAATGATGTTGATCTCCTTTTCTTGCCCAATTCATCCTACGATTTAAGAATAAAGGCGAAATCCATATTTAAAAAGAGAAAGTTTCTCGTTAATATTTCTTATTTTAGCTATTTCATGCTCTATTTCGTTATGAGAGAAAAAAAACACCGAACAAACAGTAGCTATAAGCTCTGTTTTCGATGCTTCTTTTGTTGGAGCGTTGTAATCTAACTCTGTTCTTCTCAATACTACATGATGATTTAGATTAACCCCAGCATAGAGCCTTACGGCTTCGTGACCGTCACCTACGAGTTCATGCCCGTTGCTGTGGATAATGCCCTTTGATGAGTACCCTCATCAATACTGATCGTCTACGACCATTAACCTTAACCGTGAAACATCCTCCTTCTGTAACCGATGTTGGTTGCCACAAACTTCTAATACCAAAACAAGGGCCGTCCCTCAGCATCATTTCCGCTTGTGGACGGCCCACTCAAGGCTGCTTTTTACTTGGAATTCTCACGTCGATCAGTTGGATCTTTTCCAGTATCCGCTGTACGATGGCCGACGTCTCTGCATTTGTGATGGGGCTTGTTGGCTTCAGTCTTTTGTCAGAACCATTTACCAGACCGCTCTTCACCGCTGCGGCAACAGCTGGCTTCGTCCACGCATCTACCGCCGATCCATCTGTAAACGAGGCAAGTGTGAATTCTGCCTCTTCTCTGTTGACGCTTGCGTAAAGTCCAGTCCACTTCATCGCTCGTAATCACTTCCATTGCTTCTTGGCTGGTGATCGTATTGCTTGGGTGGAATGACCCATCTTCGTACCTTTGGATGATACCGTACTCCTGCGGTCAAAATGCTAAGTCAGACGACC
Organism: Paenibacillus sp. UBA6285; assembly: GCA_002438345.1. GTDB lineage: Bacteria > Bacillota > Bacilli > Paenibacillales > Paenibacillaceae > Paenibacillus_AQ. The sequence goes on along the minus strand of DJUJ01000222.1, from coordinate 12,018 downwards.
GCTCAAGTTTTCAAGCATGTCTTTGGTCATGCCCCCTAAATCGTATACTGGAGAAAACCCCCACTCCTGCGTTGCAGCGGTCGAATCGAGCGAATTCGGCCAACTCTCTGCGATCGCTTGACGAACTGGATCCACACGATAGTTCAGTACAAAGCCAGGGATATAACGCCGAATCGACGTTGCAACTTTCTCCGGATCGACGCTCATGGCCGTTACGTTAAAAGCATTGCGGTGCTGAAGCCGCGCTGGGTCCGCCTCCATCAACTTCACGATCGCCTCTAATGCGTCCGGTAAATACATCATATCTAGGAAGGTGCCCGCTGCAATATAAGAAGTATATTGTCCCTTTGCAAGGGCTTCGACGTACATATCGACGACATAGTCCGTCGTTCCGCCCCCGGGAGGCGCCATGTACGATATCAACCCGGGAAACCGCAAGCTACGCGTATCAACACCATACTTCTGATGATAATAGTCGCAGAGCAGTTCACCCGCTACTTTGCTCACGCCGTACATCGTTATCGGCCTCTGAACGGTATCTTGAGGCGTTCCCTCTTTTGGCGTGCCGGGCCCGAACGCGCCGATCGAGCTCGGTGCAAAGAACGAACAGCCTAACTCCCGCGAGACCTCTAGGGCATTGGTCAATCCGCCCATGTTAAGGTTCCAAGCTAGAAGCGGTTTGGCTTCGGCGGTGGCGGACAGTAGGGCAGCCAGATGCAGGATCGTATCGACTTGATGCGCCTTCGCGATTTCCAGCATCGACGCGCCGTCCATGACATCCAACAGCTCAAAAGGTCCCGTATGAACCGCGGCATTATCGCTTAATCGAATATCCGTTGCCACCACCTGAGTCGCGCCATAAAGTCGACGCAAATGGCACACCAGTTCAGATCCGATTTGCCCGAGGGCACCGGTTACTAGGATCTTTTTCATACTGCATAACTCTCCTTTCCCGATAGTCTTGTCATATCAAGCTCATCTCGCGTCCCACCCGTTCATATGCGGCTAACGCCTCATTGAGCATATCCGTTGTATGCGCCGCCGTTGGCATATTGCGAATGCGTCCCGTACCCTTCGGTACTGTCGGAAACACGATCGCTTTCGCATAGACGCCTTCCTCCATCAGCCGCTTACTGAACGCTTGAGTCAACGTTTCGTCTCCGATAATACACGGGGTGATCGGCGTTTCACTCGCTCCGACGTTGTAACCGAGCTTAATAAGCCCTTGCTTCAAATAGTCTCCGTTTGCCCAAAGACGATCTTGCAACTCCGTACTCCGCTCCAAAATACCGATCGCCTCGATGCAAGCTCCTATCGCCGCCGGAGGGAGCGAAGTAGAAAACAGGAACGGACGGCTTCGTACTTTCAGCCAATCGATCAAATCGCGACGCCCTGCCACATAACCGCCAGCCACGCCGATTGCCTTGGATAATGTCCCAATTTGAAAATCGATTCGATCAGATAACCTGAAATGTTTGACCGTCCCAGCTCCGTCTCCCAGCACCCCTGAGCCATGAGCATCGTCGACATACGTAATCAAGTCGAATACTTCAGCGATATCCTGAATCTCGGGCAACTTCGCAATGTCCCCATCCATTGAAAACAAGCCATCCGTGATCACCATTACCTTGCCGTATGCACCGGATCTGGTAGCCTCCTCTGCCTTTGCGCGTAGATCTTCCATGTCAGAATGGCGATAGAGAATAATTGTCGCTCGGGACAAGCGGCATCCATCGATGATGGAGGCATGATTCAGCTCATCGGACAAAATCGCATCATGTTGGTCCATGACGGCCGAGATGGCGGCCATATTACAGTTGAAACCGGATTGGTAAGCAATTGCAGCTTCCGTGTGCTTGAATTTGGCGAGCTTCTCTTCAAGTCGCACATGCAGGTCGAACGTTCCGTTGATGGTTCGAACGGCTCCAGATCCGGCACCGTACTTCTCAGTTGCCTTCACGGCAGCAGCAATAAGCCTATCGTCCGTTGCAAGGCCAAGATAATTGTTAGAGGATAGGTTGATCCGCTTCACGCCCCCGATCATAATGATAGGACCGTTCGGCCCCTCCAGGGGATCGATTTCGTTATATAAACCTTTGCTCTTCAATTCGGATAGACCGTTCTGAAGAAACGTCATTAGAATTTTACTGCTCATTCCCATCTCCCCTTCTTTTTGTTCAATATACTTTTTACTCGGGTTTAGGCAAATTGTGATCACTTCCGAATAAGGCGAGTCCAGCCCTTACATTTCGACGATATGGAAAAGGCCAATAGGCTACGCCTGATCAACGAATCGCACCCCGAAGTTGCCGTCATTCGTCAATCCGACATCGTGCCGCTCGCTTCCGACGACGGTAAATTCCGTTCATATCCCTTGTTCCCTTTCGATCCCCAACCTCATTTGGAGATTTATTCCGTGGTGATGGATCCGGAAAGCGTTCACTGATCGGATGCCCATCATAACATTCGTGGAAGAGTTCTTGATGATGGCGGAGGGAACGCTTGAGCTAACGATCGGAGATGAATGCTACGTTATTCATTAAGGCGATTCCTTGCGGTTTGCTGCTGACCGCTCCCATCAATATTATATGCGACGAACCCGTACGATTCGTTAGCATTCCCACCAGTATAACCCTTGAAGTAACTGTCGAAACGTGTGAAAAAGATCCCCTTCCCGTGAGGGAGCGGGGATCTCTTGCCGCATGAGTTATTCGCATTATTCGGAAGCTGTCCGTACCCTTTGCACATCGGACAGCTTGTCGGCGATCAAATACAAGCTGATAGCCGCGACGCCGACAACCGCCATGATCGCAAACATGCCTTTACCGCCAATGTTTTCGTATAGGATACCACCAATAAACGGTCCAGCCATCCTGCCCGCCGTAGAAGAAGCCGCTACCCAGCCCATGACTCTGCCTCTTGCCCCGGGGCCCGCCTTCTCCAGCGCCCAAGCCGGTACTGACGGGAAAACAAGAATTTCCCCGAGTGTCATGACGATCATAGCGACGACAAACTGGCTGTAATGGACGGACAATCCGACGGCCAACAAGCCCAGTCCGAACAGCATCGAGCCGATAACAACCTGCCCTCTCGCGGTAACGGAATACCGGATTAATAATCTCATTTTCACCGGGTGGGAAAGCATGATGAGTGCGCCGTTAATCGTCCATAACATGCTGTACGAACGAAAGGAGATACCATTTGCCTGCGAATGCAGCGGCACGATTGCGGCCCACTGACTGTAGCAAAGCCACGATATGGCAAAGGCGATGCATATGATGACGATAAACATGCTCCCGTGCGCGACCTCCCTGCCATCTCCGCTCCGATTCGAACGCGCGGCTTGCCCCGGCGTGATCGGCTCACGGATAAACGCGGCGAACACGACCAGAAACAAAGCGTACAGCAATGCATTCCCGAAGAACAAAGCCTGGATGGACATATCGGCGATCAAGCCGCCTAATGACGCACCCAATGCCATGCCGATATTATGCGACACGAATATCCGATTGACAGCTTTCAGTTCGTCTCCCGGGCTGCTGGAAACCGCAACGGCATTGATAACCGGATAGACGAGACCGCCGAAAAATCCGAGCAGAGTCAGCAAAGCAGCGTAACCATAAAAGTCACGAACGATCCCCATGGCCGTGACGATGCAGGCAGAACCGACAATTCCCGCGTATACCGTCGTTTTGCCGCCCCAGCGGTCATAGATAAACCCTCCGAGTACATTGCCGACGAAAGACGCACCATTATTGAAGAGAAGCACCAAACCCGCCGCTGAAGCTGTCCGCCCGAATGCATCGTGCATATACACGACGTTGATCGGCCAGACCAACGTCATCCCGGTCGACAACAAGACGACGCAAAGTGACAGACGCGACAACATGTCGATATTTGATAAGCGGAACTTTACGCTCAATTAAATTCAGGTAGCCAATTGCCGTGCGCTTCGATCAGGTCGTCGCATAAGGAAACGATTTCGTCCATAGACAATTCCGCGGATGTATGTGGATCGAGCATTGCTGCGTGATAAATATGTTCTTTCTTTCCCGTCATCGCCGCTTCGATCGTTAGCAATTGCGTATTGATATTTGTGCGGTTCAACGCGGCACATTGCGGTGGCAAATCCCCGACGAATGTCGGAGTGACTCCGCTCGAGTCGACTATGCACGGCACTTCCACGCAGGCTTCCTTAGGCAAGTTCGTGATAAGGCCAGTATTCATAACATTGCCTCCGATTTTGATCGGTACGTTCGTCTCCATCGCTTCAAAAATATAGGAAGCATACTCGGACGTCCGCTTGTGCGATAGGTTTTTGTTCCCGATCAATTCGTTCCGCATCGTCTTCCAACGCTCAATCTGGTTAACGCACCGACGAGGGTATTCGTCCAGCGGAATGTTGAATTGCTCGATCAGCTCCGGATATTGCCGTTTGATGAAATACGGATGGTATTCAGCGTTATGCTCGGACGATTCCGTGATGTAGTATCCGAACTTCTGCATCAGCTCGAACCGTACCATGTCGTCGTGCTTTTCCTTTTGCTTTTCCGCCGCCCGTCGTTTGATTTCCGGATACAAATCGACGCCGTTTTTCGTCACTTCTAGTAACCAGGCCATATGGTTGATGCCCGCGATTTTCCATTGCACACCCTCGTGATCCATCCCCAGATGGTCGAAAATGTGCGGGACGCACACTTGAACGCTATGGCACAAGCCTACCGTATTAATTCCACCGTAGGTATTCATGACGTTCGTCAACACGGCCATCGGATTCGTATAGTTCAAGAACAACGCGTCGGGACAAACTTCCTTCATGTCTTCTGCGAAATCAAGCATGACCGGAATTGTCCGCAGGTTGCGGAAGATACCGCCGATGCCGATGGTATCGGCGATCGTTTGCCGCAAGCCGTATTTCTTCGGAACTTCGAAGTCTGTAATCGTGCACGGATCATATCCACCGACTTGGATCTCGTTAACGACATACTTGGCCCCGTGAAGCGCTTCTTTACGATTACGATAGGCTTTAACCGAACAATTGCTGCCGAGCGTTTGTTTTAAATTCAGTATGATGTTCTCCGAATCTTTCAAACGTTCCTCGTCAATATCGAACAACGCTAGCTCGAAATCCTGAAGCGCTGGCGACAGCATGCAATCCCCTAAAACGTTTTTGGCGAAAATGGTGCTTCCCGCACCGAGAAAAGTAATTTTGGACATATGATTTCCCCAACTCCTCTATGTTGCTAGATTATATTTTTACCGTAGCCCGGTCGCCCGGGTTCAACTCAACTACCGCCGTACTCACGAATTCTCCATTCCCGTCGCCTCCGATCGACGCAGGCGTATCGGTTCCGTTCACACATAACTTCTTATGGCTACCGGAGAATCGCGCCTCCCACCGAATCGTGCGCCCAGTCCCGTTCGTTAACGTCGATTCGCGACCGTTCGCATGAGCAATATCGATTTGTCCGCTCATTATGGGAATATTCTTCGCTTCGATCCATTCGATCGTATCCGTCAGGCGGGACATGGTGACCAAGCTTTGACGATGAGCGTCTGCGGACAAGCCCATCGCACCCGTGAACATAGCTCCGATGACGCTGTAGCTTACTTCGGGATATTCCCGTCTCTTCAGTTGCGGATCCATCATTTCCAGCAAGGCCGAATAGGCCTCCCGATTCAAGCCGTGTTTGTAGAAAATCTCGGCCAAGTGGGACTTTTCCTCGACATTCGAGCCGCCGTGATGGACAACATCCCTTAAGGCGCGTTTTTTTCTGTCGCCCGGCTCTACCAGATCGAAATAGAACGGCAAGTAGGTAGCCGAGTAGTAAAAACCAGGATAACCCCAACGATCCTGCATGAGTGCACCGTTGAATCTGCCATTCTCTTCGTTCCACCACTCACGGTTGTAAAGCTCCCGGATGACTTTCGCCTTATTCTCATAAAGCTCTGCCAGAGCCGCCTGTCCACTTATCGCGAGAAAACGGGAATAGGCGCCGAACGCCGCGTATTGAGCCGCCAACACATCGCCTCCAAGAAGCGGATGAAGGCCGTCTTCCACGTAGGAGGCGATACCTCTTCGGCCGTAAGAAGCGTAATGCTCCGGAAACCCGTCCTTGTCCTTGTCCCAACGATCGATGTAATCGGTGACGGTCCGCTCGTAGAAATTCCGAAATACCGGATGATCCACGTAATCGCGGTCTCCCGTCCACAGGTATTGCTTGTAGCAGCAATCCAGCATGTCGAAGTTCGCGGGAAGGTTATACCAGAAGTCGGAATCGTCCGTATAATCGACCGGAGCTGGCCGATCGTATTTGTCGATCTCCCAGAACGTGCACCAATCCCGAGAATCGGAAATGCCCTCCGCGAACTTGAACAGCATGTTTTTTGTATAGTCCTGCAGACCGAGTACGTTAGCCCCGACACTCTGATGGCTTAAGTCGCGCATGCAGAAGGCATCCCTGCCCGGCAGCGCGGCTTCGTAAAATTTACCGACCGGCTGCTTTCCGTCCGAGACATAGGCAAGCGCTTGGCTCTTCGCCCAGTCGAAGCCTGCAATAAGTTTCGGGCTCGAGGAGTCAATCGTCACTCGTCCGAGTTGTGGATCATAAATGCTCATTGGTGGATTCATCCTTCCACAAATTTTTGATCGCGGTCGGGATTACGCTTCGAATACGGCTATGCCCGCCGGAGGGATCGCGATCGGATGAAGCCCCATCGCGAACACTGATTTGTACGTATCCGTTACCTGGCCTTGGCAATCCCGAATGACGACGTTTCGCTCGACCATACTTTCCTCGAGCTCGATCACGATTCTATCGTTAAGCGTGCCGTTGACAACGAACCACGTTTTCGGTAGTCGGGATCCCGGATTCGCGACGATATCCGCATAAACGGCAGTAATGGCTTCGTTATCGTCGCTGGCAGTCACCAGCGGATAGACCAGCTCCGGATGCTTCGCGGTCAGCCGTCCGTCCAATAGAACCTCTCTCTTCTCGCGCCAGAATGACAGCCAGAACCGTAACATCCGGAGATGGGATTCGGGAAGTTGATCTAGCAAAACCGATACTTGTGGGACGGCAAACAACGTATTCACCAATTGCAGCGCCGCGTTCTCCGTCGGCTCTTCCGGATTCCACATGAGCGGATCGGCATGAACGGCGGTATCTCCCGCGAGCAGACGAACGTCCAGCGTACGTGAACGATTCTCCAACGCATCGTTTANNACATATTGCCGTATTTGCGCATGAGCGGTCCTATGTACGATTGGCGGAATTCGATCATGATATCCGGTTTGATCGCTCTTAGCCTGGACATCACGTCGCTCAAGAGACGGTCGACCGCTTCCGGTACCGATTCGTAGTCTCTTCCTTCAATGTCGCTGGCTAATGTGAGATTAAAGCTGTCCACGAAATCGAGCTTAAACCCATCCAAATCCCAGTCCCGCAGAGCGTTCTCGTACGTTCCAATAATATATTCCCTGACGTCCGGGAATCGCGGATCGAGCACGCCCGCGCCCAAATCTTCGATTTTGCCGAGCAGCTTATTCTCGAACATTGGCCAAACGTTGCTGTGCTTGCCGACGAACGGAACGGAATACCAGAGCGGAAACTTCATTCCGATCTCGTGAACGCGATCGACATGCGCCCTCATATCGTGAATTTTGCCCTCGAACACATCCCAATCGCCGCAATAGGCGTACCCGCGCGCATTGTCTGCCGTTTGCCACCCATCGTCAACGATGACGGCTTCGCAGCCCAAAGCTTTGGCCATCTCGCATTGTCGTTCGACCGCCTCTGCCGACAGTTGCTGATGAAAGCTGTACCAGGTCGCGTACATCGGAAGCTTTGCCGTATCAGGAACGGGGCTCGGTTCGTATCCCGGCATCGTAGACCACCATCGTTGCACATCCGCAAGACTTTCTTCGTATGGAATGTCACGCGTATCGATATGGAGCGTCGCTTCGTAAGACTGGATCGGCGAGCTCTGATCCTGAAAGAGCTTGACAGAACAAAGAAAATTCGATGTTTCTTCGTGAATGCCCGCTTTCAATTCGACCGGATTAAGCGCGTCGGAAAAAGCAAACGTCATCTTGTTGTTTCCTTGGAAGCCGTAAAGGACGCAAACTGGTGCGGACGATGTCGCCTTCGAACGGAATCCATTCTCCCAGTCCACTCGAAGCCTCTTGTTCCGATAAAAACCCGGATGCCAGCTGGCGAACACATCGATAACCGGAAGTTTCCAGGTCAACTCCATCGTACCGGGAGTTCTAGGTTCATCGGACTGAAGTTTCATGTTCAAACGAATAATGCCAGTTGCCGATTGTTTCAAGGAGAGCGAAACATTAAAATCTTCTTCTCCTCCCGTCAAGGTAAACGTATAACCGCCTGAAGAAATATTTTGCACACCATAACTCCTCTCTATCGCGTCGGATTAACCTTTTACCGCGCCCAGCGTAATGCCCCCGACAAAATATTTTTGAAGGAACGGGTAGATAAACACGATCGGTATCGTCACGACCATCGTAACCGCAGCCCGCAAGGTGACCGGAGACAACGTTCTGAATTTGGATTGCGCGATCTGCTGATTTTTGATCTCTTCGAACGATTCCACTTCGAGTAGCAATTTCCGCAAGTAAACCTGTAGCGTATCCCAATGTCCGTTCGAGTTGTACAAGACGACGTCGAACCAAGAATTCCAATGTCCGACCGAACTGAAGACGGCGATCGACGCGAATACCGGCAACGAAATTGGAATGACAATCCGGAAGTATATGCCAAGCTCATTGGCCCCATCGATGCGCGCCGATTCGAATAGCGATTCGGGTAAATTTTGCATATAGGAAGCCATAATGAGCATGTAGTACGCATTCAATAAGCTTGGGATCCAATAAACATGAAATGAATTGATCAACCCCAGCTTCACGATCAACATATACGTCGGAATCAATCCACCGCTGATGTACATCGTCATCAAAAACAATAATCGCATAAATCTTCTGCCCGAAAAATGCTTTATTGTGCTTAAATAAGCCAGCAAACCTGTTGCCATCACGCAGGTGGTCGTACCTACAAGCACTCTCAGGATCGAAATGCCGAACCCTGAAAACAATTTATTCTCGTGAAGCATGAAGCTGTATGCATCGAACGAAAACATTCTCGGCCAAAGAAAGATGCCCCCTCTCGCTGCATCCGCGCCGTCGTTTAACGAGAGGGCCAGCAAATTCAGAAAGGGATATATCATGAGCACTGAAAAAAGCAACATAAAGCCGACATTGGCATAATCAAAAATTTTGCTTCCGAGCGACTTCTTTTGAAAAGACGAATTCATCGGGTCGCGCCTCCTGTCATTGACATGTATCGTATTAAAAGATCGACGTATCCAGCACTTTTTTCGAGAACCTGTTCGCACCGAACACGAGAGTAACCCCGATAATCGCCTTCAATAGCCCGATGGCTGCACCGTACGAATAGTTCCCTAGCTCGATGCCGTATTTATAGGCATACGTATCGATAACCTCGTAGTACTCTCTCGTTTGCGCGTTTCCGATCAACAACTGCTGTTCGAATCCCGCGTTCAAGATGCCGCCGATGCCGAGTATCCAGAGCAGTACGATCGTCGACCGAATGCTTGGAAGCGTAATATGCCAGATCAGTCCGAATCGGTTCAAACCGTCGACTTTGCCGGCATCGTACATCTCCGAATCGACGCCCGCCATCGCGGATAAATAAATAATGGTGGACCAACCGACGTCCTTCCACAAATTCGCTGAAGTGATGATCCCCCAGAAGTATTTTCCTTCGCCCAGATAAGAGATCGGTTGATCAATGATACCCCATCGCATTAACACGTCGTTCAAGATACCCTCGTTGCCTAGGAGGGCGAACAGAATGCTAGCCACGACAACCCATGAAATAAAGTGAGGCAAATAAGAAATCGTCTGAATCGTCTTTTTGAATCGTTTGTTATTCAGCTCGTTCAGCAAGATGGCCAGCACGATCGGCGCCGGAAATCCGAATAAGATACTCAGTCCGCTAATAGCCAACGTATTTCGCAAGACGAGCGAGAAGTCCGGCGAATCAAAGAACATTTTAAAATGGGTAAGCCCTACCCAATCGCTCTGTAAAATCGTATTGCCGGGAATATAGTTGACGAAAGCCATCAAAATACCATACATCGGCATATAGCTGAATATTAGAACCCAAATGATCATAGGGATGCTGATCAGCCATAATTGCCGTTCCCGATACAAACTTCTCATCGCGTTCCGAATTTTCATTTGCGATGGTGCCGTTGGATGTAATTGATTCAATTTGTTCACGCAAACGCCTCCAAATCTTTTTTTTAACAAGAGGAAGGGGGGGAACCCCCTTCCTCCCGGGCGTCCTTACTTCCAATCCTTCAATCTTCTTTGGTATTCTTCCGATTTGAATTGTTCGATCTTGTTCAGACCCGCGTCATTCAACTTATCCTGCATCGCTTTGAAATTCGCGACGCTTTCTTCCTCAGTCTTGCTCATGACCGCTTTCGCCCATAACGTTTCTAGCAAATCGGTGATTTGTTTATCGGTTACTGCCAACGGATTGTTCGCCAGGATCGGAATGTTGCCGAAAGTATTGTCGTAGATTGTATCCTTCAGGTTGTCGTTCAACATTTTCTTCCATTTGGCTTCTTCATTGAAATTTTGATCGTACCAGTAGGTGCTCTTGCCGTCGTCCTTCATCGTTCCATCGGGCGAAACCAAATTTAATTGATCCATGCCGATCAGCTCACCGGCGTCATAGTCGAACGTCGAATCGAGAATCGCTTGCTTTGCAGCGTCGACGAAGCTTGGTTGGTCGTTCTCGAATTTCCAAGTGGATTTATCCGTATTCGGAACGCCCCACCCGATCAAACGGGTTCCGATATCAGTCATGGAGAAATCCAACCATTTGACGATGTCTTCAGGGTTTTTCGCTTTGTCCGTAATAATCGTCATATTGCCGCTTCTAGCATTTTTACCGGACATATACGATTTTTCCGCATTAGGCGCTTTCAGGGCATATTGCATGAAGCGCTTGTCTTCCGTCCATTTCGTATCCGCTTTTTGCCATAATTCGTGGCCGGCGTTCCAGCCGATCCACCAAGCGCCGACATAGCCCATGACGCGGTCGGTGGACATTTTCGCTTTCATGTTTTCGTATTTATTGATGAACGAGTCGGGATCAAGCAGGCCGTCCCTAAAAATTTTATTCATGAATTTCGTCAATTCGAGACCTTCCGGCGTATTGACCCAATGCGTCATTACACCTTCCGGCGTTACTTTATAACCTTCTTTAAGACCCCAAATGCCCGCAAGCGTCGGCACAGTATTGGTCGTAACCGGAGCGTATGACGTAAGCGCGTACGTTTTTTCTCCCTTATCATTCTTTGGATGCTTGGCTTGCATTTGCTTCAAAATGTCGTAGAATTGGTCGGGCGTCTCGAATGTCGGGTTGCCCAACTCGTTCAAATAGTCATAACGCATATGTGCGGCGTAGTCCGGAATCGGCAATAGTCCCCAATAGCTAGGAAGCGCATACAACTTTCCGTCGGTTAAGTAAGTTTTGTACAGGTCGCCAAGCTGCTCTTTGATATGCGGAGCATACTTGTCGATGAATTGACCAAGCTCGATCGCCTTGCCTTGGGCAACCCATTTGGATACGGTTGCTTCGTCCATACCTGCGATAACTTCAGGATAATCATTCGATACGAGCATCAGGTTTTGTCTTTCGTCGCGTTTAACGTCGTAAACGAGCTTGTTGATTTTTACGTTAAATTTATCTAGGATGTACTGCTGCAGTTGCTTGGCGTTTTTCCCCGCTTTATCCGGATTGGCTTGACCCGCATAATAGCTAAATTCAATCGTTTTCTCCGGGAGTTCCCAACCAAACTCGTTCGGTTTGGCCTCCGGATTTGTGGATGCGGATTCAGTAGTGGATGGGGTAGTTTGCGCCTCATTGCCGCCGTTATTCTTATTCGAGCATGCCGCAAGTGTGG
>DJUJ01000009.1:6150-22229 GCA_002438345.1 Paenibacillus sp. UBA6285 | reverse complement strand
AACTCTCTCAAAACTGCCTGTACGCTGTCTAACAACGCTTAACTATAATAACCTATCTATTCATAGAAAAGCAACCCCTAATAGAAAATAAACAACCAGCTTAATCATTAAGCTGGTTGTTTATTTAATAGAGTTATGATTCTAGCAATGCAAATTAATAGTATTTTGCTGCAGTATATTTACTTGAAGCCTTAATGAAATCCGAATTCTTTTTACTCTTCGCTGCCGATGCATCTACTGTGGTATCAATTGTAACCCATTTCCCATCCATCAATACTTCATTCCATGCATGGTATTGCGTAACGTAGCTAGTATTCCCCATCACCAATTTAGCAGGAACATCTACACTCCGTAGCATTGCGGCAAAAAGAGAAGCATAATCATAGCAGATTCCTTTTTTAGTATTCAAAGTGTTATTAATGTTCGGAATGTAATCAGTCGTTACGTTATTAGCAAGAGAATAATCGTACTGTACATTAGCAATTACATAGTTANNGAAGAACTCCATTTCACATTCTGAACGGAGCCCAAATATACGGAATTCGAGTCATTCATAGTTAAATCTACTACTTCAGAATAGAGAGCTTTGTATTTATTACCCGTTGTGTTCTCGAGAACAGAAACTTTATAAGTCCCATTTCCTTGTTGCAAAGGGAAGTCCTCAGCTTGTCCAGAAGCATATAAATTATATGTATAGCTACTGTTATCTTTTGTGATCATAAGTTTAATTCTTTTATCCTTTGGAATATCGTAGTTAATCCCGATTACGCCTTGATCCAATTTCGATGTATTCAACCAGTTCGAATCTACACTCGCGGCTTGAGCTGTGCTTACCGGAACCGAAGTAATCAGTACGAACAGCGCCACCATCATAAAATAAACCTTTTTCACGGATAAAACCCCTTTCGGTAGCTGGCTGCCATCCTTACGGGAAGGCCCTTTAGCTTTGCGTCCCTACCTTTCGATAGGTTTGCCGTTATCGTATAAGCTCTATCTGTCCTAATTTCACTAGACAAATTAATAGAATCAACCAAGTAGAACTATAAATCTAAAATCCTTACATATTTTATAAAAACAAAAAAAGCCTCTTCATTCGGTAGCTGGCTGCCATCCTTTCGGGAAGGCCCTATAGCTTTGCGTCCCTACCTTTCGATAGGTTTGCCGTTTATCGTGTTTAGCTTTTATAATATTATACTACCATATTTATCCTCGTAAACAAGAACAAAATTACTAGATTTGCCATTATTTTATAATTATTCCTCTGTATTTGAGTTCTCTTGTCATTTCTCATCTACTATTAGGAAAGCTTGGCATGAACAATCAAACGATGTGTAGGATCTACTAGTGGGTCACACGTAATTAGGGTAAGAATCTTATCCTTGTTATTCCCATCAAGAACAGATACATCACTTGGATCTACAACTGAAATATCATAAACCTCGTAATTATATACCTGATCGCTCGTCTTTACTGTGATCGTATCCCCAATAACAACCTCATTCAATCTATTAAACAATCTGCCCGTAGTTCTAGCTCTATGAGCTGCTATTGCGGCATTTCCTATTTCTCCAATTGGAGTCGTTTCTTTCATATGGGCCGCCGCGTGTTTCATATTCGCTTTAGTAGCCCCTTCTAATACAGGTAGCTTCAGATCAATCTTATCGATCTCAATTAATGCAATTACCTTGCCACCAACTTCAATTTCTGGTTCTGGCTTTTCTGTTTCTTGAGGCTGTGCCTGTGCATCTAGAACCGATTCCTCTGCTAATAGCTGAGTAACTTCGGCATATCTGCTCTTTAGATCAGGTGGTGGAGTACTGTCGCTGGTGCTCAGTTCAGCTGATTCTAACAGTTTCTCCTGCTGCCAGTCGTTATACCATTCGTTGGCTTTTGGATAAAGCATGATAAGGATCCCCGCCAGTATGAGCACATACGAGAATTTACGCATGATATTCACCTCCGTGTATTGGTTCTACTGAAATTCAGAATACCCATTTACGACTTCCGAAGAAATTGATAATCACCGTGACAAACGTTACTAATACCTTGGAGATCAACACTTGAATGCCTAGTTTGTCTGTCAACAGATGCATTAACAACAGCGATATTCCGAGCACTACCAGATTCAGCACGATAAACTTTAGCAACTGTACCTTATCAAAACCCTCTTTATTGCCACGATTGCGATCCCGGAAGGTTATTTTTTTATTCAAAATAAAGCTGTTCGCTGTTCCTGCACTATAAGAAATCACCTGTGCCAAGGCGTATACCATCCCAATAGAGTTCAGTAATGTGAAAATCACGAAATCTATGAGGGTATTTACCAAACCAACAGCATTAAATTTAAGGAACTGTATGAAAGCTGACCGCAAACTCTTATCTGACATCTTTGTAATCCTTTCGGCGATCCACTATTTCATCGTTATGATATCCTTTAGTCTCACTTACAATATATAGCGGTCTATCCTTAGACTCGTCATAAATCCGTCCAATATACTCTCCGATTACACCTAGTAGCATCAGAACGATACCATTAAAGAGCAAATTGACACCTACAATGGAAGCCCAACCTGGAACCGTCCATGAGGTGAAGAAGATTCTTTGAAATAATACGAAGAATAAATAGAGAAAGCTAGAAAAGGATAGAAAGAATCCAACATACGTAGCAATCTTNNCCACCATGGTCTGCTTGAAGCCGACCCAGCTCACCAAACCTCTGACATAACGATTCTTTTCCTTGAGACCCCGTAAGACATCGCATACCTTACGATCAATAAGACGAAAATCGCCTGTATCCGTAGGAATGTCTACACTTGTCATACTGCTGAGCAGTCGATAATAGAGCTTCGCTGTTACCTTTTTGAACATCGTTTCTCCGCGGCGCTTCAGCCGCTTCGCATACACAACATCGTAGCCTTCTTTCCACTTCTCGATCATTTGTAAAATGACCTCCGGAGGATCTTGAAGGTCAGCGTCTATAACAACGACCGCTTGACCTTCTGCATAGTCCATGCCAGCTGTTATCGCTACCTGATGTCCGAAATTACGCGAGAAGTCAATCAGCTTGACGCACTCATCTCGATCACTGATCTCCCGAATCATCTGGGCCGAACGATCACGACTCCCGTCATTGACGAATACTAGCTCATAAGTATCTCCGCATTCGTCCATTACTTTTTTCAAACGTTCATAAGTAACGCTAATTACTTGCTCCTCATTGAACATGGGTACAATTACACTATATCTGGCTTTCACCTTTATTCCTCCTACAAGCTTTATGGAGCGTTACATCTTCCTATTCTTCATAATAACGCTGTGAGCATAAACTTATTGTTATAGATTCTTTTAAATCTTAGAAAACCCAAGACGGGAACCAACGCAGCATGTCCTTCACATAATCTCCGCTAACCTGCATCCCTGATAATACTGGGTAGAATGCGACAAAGAGCAGTAAAGCAACAACCACATAGGCATAACGAACGTAACGAGCCTCAGGAAATTTACTATCTAGCAACTTCATTATATATACAATACCAAGAATCATAAAAGGTACCATAGCAAAATAATGGTAGATAAAGGTTTCTCTTGGGACAAGCATCCACGGAACATATTGTGAGAAAAAGGCGATCCAGATCATATACAGGTTCTTATCTTTGCGTTTCAGTGTAATCCACAGCGTTGCCAGCATTGCAAAAATACCCGTCCACCAGATGAGCGGATTCCCCATAGTCACTATACTGCTGACCTGACCTTGCGGCAATCCCTCACTGCCACTGAAGAACCAGACAGGTCTCTTCATAAACGGCCATTGCCACCAGGAGGACGCAAAAGGATGTGTAGCTACAAGCTGACTGTGATAGTTGTACATGTTCTTTTGGGAATCAATCAAGCCTTTTATAGTAAAGCCCTCTGCGGATGCAGATAAACCCGGAACAAAAGATAAACTATAAATAATTACCGGGATGATTACGAAGAACGCAACACAAGTAGCTAAAGTAATGATGGTATTCTTCCAGAACGAATTTACGACTTCGCGACAGGTGCTTAACAGTTCCTTGTCTTTGATCTTCCCTTCCGCGAGCAACCGTCCTGATGCTTGATATTCTCTGTAGCGCTCGAAGAGCGAGATAGCTAACATAATAGCCAGTCCAGCTCCTCCGTACAGAACAATCCACTTGGAGGCGACACCAATTCCGAAGAATAAACCCGACCAGAATAACGGAATCAAGGTTTTTCTTAAGGGCTGCCTGAAGAAATTCATCGTGTAATATCGCTGCATGAAATAAAACATCAGCATGATGAAGAATACTCCGTATACATCGATCGTAGAGATTCTTGTTTGTGTGAAGTGCATGAAATCCAGTGCGAACAATCCTGCCGCAAGTGCAGCGTATTTGCTCTTTTTAAATAAACGCATTGCCATCACATAAATGAGAGGCAACATGGCAATCCCGAACAATGTTCCGATAATACGCCAGCCGAATGGATTGACTCCGAACAGTTCCATCCCTACCGCGATCAACAGCTTGCCTAGCGGTGGATGCGTGTTCTCGTAAGGCACAATCCCGTGCGTATATTCATAAGCCGTTCGTGCATGATAGATCTCGTCAAAATAAGTGCCATTCATAAAGTTAGAATATTCCGGAATGAGTGACTGTTCATCAAAAAGATTGGCAGGTACTCCTCTTTTAGCGACTGCATTAGCATCCGGTGTTACACCGGCAATGGGAAGAGGTACTCTTTCTCCTCCCTGCTCATAAAAGGCCATTTCATTTAAAGTGAATCCCGGAGATGTAACTGTAAACTTCACGTATCTTGCTGCAATGTTCAGTGGTTGGCTTTTCCAGATGAAAACATTCCCAACATCCTCGCTCACATCCAGCGGACTACTCCAGACATCAGGAGATTCACTAAATTCTAGCTTAAACTTACCGGTACCTACGCCACCGAAGATATTCACGCGTTCCAATTGTTTACTCTGTCCTAGATCTACATAGAAGCTTTCACCGCTAGCAGCTGGCTCCCACAAGGTCTCTGGAGATTTGGTAGACCCTAAATTATATAAAGCAATCGCCGCGTAAACGGCAGTAATGGCAAGTATACATATCCAATCTATACGCTTAAACTTCATCGCTCAATCTCCCTCCCTTCTGGTGCGGTCTTATTTGCTCGACGACTTTAAGGTCTTCTTCATATTTTTCTTCAGGTGTTGGTGGTGCTGGAAGAGGTTTTACTCCACCACGAACATACACATCGTAACCGATGTAGAGCATGTATAGCAGTAATGATAGGTTAACTATAGAAGTGACCAAAACGATTCCATCTGCACCTGGATTTACACCTGCATTTAGATGGGTCAACGTATAAGCCACATTGATATACTGCGTTAAGCTGAATCCAAGGAATAGGGATAAAAACCTACGATCCCGACTTTCTATATAAGTGAACATACAGAGAATAACAGCAGGGAACATATAGCGTTCATGCATTTTGGTTCCAAGCACAAAGACCACTACAATGAGCGCCATACCGATAAAGTAGGATTTGGATAAGTCCAAGCGATCCTTTCTAAAGGAATAAAACGCTGCTACGGCTACTGCGACTAAAATAAATATGAAGCCCCATACACGGTAAGTGATACCTAACCAAGTTAGATCTAGAGATGACCACATTGGGTCAGTCAGTGCATATAGATTAAATGCATTCACAGAAGAATAGGGATAGGAAGATAACGTACTCTTATACAGATTAATAAGGCCAACTAAACCACCGTTATTCCNNAGGCAACTAAACCACCGTTATTCCAGAAAAATGGTGCAGCAAGCAATCCGAATACCCCTAATCCATACAAAGCTCCAAATCCAAGCTGCTTCCAAGCACGGTGATGATAGAAAGCAAACAATAATACCGGTGTGAATATTAACGCTTGTGGTTTAATTAAAGTCGCTAATGCAAACAAAATTGCGGATTGTACAAACTTTTTGTTCGCAGCGCCATGGATACTGAGCAACAGGAAAATCAAAAAGAACGAATCCGCTTGTCCCCACGCCGCTGAATTAATAAGTACCGCCGGATTAAACAGGAACAAAAGCATTAAACCAAAAGCTATTCCTGTGCCGAGTTTTTTGCGAGACATTTGATATATGAAGTAACCCAGCACCAAATCAGAAATAATCGCTGGTAGTTTGAACAGCAAATTCTCTCCACCCGAACCATGCACAAAGCCAAATACACCGCGAATAAGACTAAGCATGTACAAAATATACAAATAACCAGGAGGATAATCAGCAAAATACCCTTCTTCATAAAACTTGCCTGGACCTAAATCAACCATACGCTGGCCCCAAGCTATAAAGGTATTCATGTCATTCTGATAGCCTTGAGCAGTCAGACCAATCCAGACCCTTAGGATAAAGGCGACTCCGATGGCAATGCTAAGCCATTTGGAATATACATTCTCAGGTTGCTTCATAAGCTTCTCACTGCGGAATGCCTTTGTATAAAGCACTGCAAAAAATACACTGAAAAGCGCTGAGATCAGCAGCATCTTGGTTGGAGACACTTTATGCGGTGTGTCCGCTTTTTTATCACCAGCATCCTGACTAACTGCTGCACTATCCAGCGAAATGACGTTGGCCCCTTCGGGAGCAGCGTCTAATTTTTCAACAGACAAATCATCAAAATAAGCCTTACCTTGAATCAAACTGGAGTAGCCCCCCAGACTTGCACCTATGCCGAATTCTTTCTGCTTAGGTCCTGTCTGGCCTATGTATTCAAGATACTGCCACTCTCCTGCCGTATCCGTTACGCTGGGATAACCCCCACCTACTCCAACGGCAAGTATATTGGCGCCCATTCCCTCGCCTGCGGTACTTACTACTTTGATCCATCCAGAGATTTTGTAATAACTGTCCGGCGTTGCCTTAATCGTCTGCACCCATTTCAAATGATTGGGTTCGATATTCTCTATGACTGCTGCTTTACTACCGGAGTGAACCTCGTCCGATTGGATTGAAAGTATGCCAGAGTTGTCTCCTGAAATCCACATATCCTTATTCCAGTTAGAAGGAGCATCCTCTCCCCCCTCCTCAAATCCAGGGTTCTGCAATAGATTCCCATCTGCATAAATGCTTGTTACAGGAAGCAAAAACAATAACAGCATCAATACAGTCACTGCGGCCGTACGTGTACTCTTGATCATCGTTCCAACCTCACCTCGTCTATGTTAATCCAGCCATTACCGCCATTAATAAAAACTTCAGTTTGTTCATTTTGACTGATAGATACCATTGGAAGTGTAAGCTCTTGATAGACCTCACTAACAGGTATTTCCGTCTCCGCCCGCACTACCCCATTAACTCGGACGCCAACTTTTCCTCCCTCACCCCCGGCACTAACCATTATAGCAAGCTTATATTCTCCAGGTTCTGCTATTCTGATAGATTGTGTAATGGTTTTGTCAAATCCCGGATCAAGATAGGCCAAATAACTTCCATTATAGGGATTATTGGTCGCCACCCCCGTACCGGATGAGAAGTTCCAGCCGGATATCCCCTCTTCAAACCCTCCATTTGTAAATTTTGAGACTTCCTCTGATCTTCCGGACTTAGCGGTCACAACACTATAGTTCGCAAACCGTTTAACTGTATAATTATCGCTTTCAGCAGGTATGGGATCACCATTCCAAAAGATATATGTCGCTACCTCTCCCGGAGCTATGCTTGAATTTCCAAATCTATATCTCCCAAAGGAAGATACCTGCTGAAATGCACCTCCAGGATTAGAATAATTAACAGTTGCTAAGAAATCATGGGGATTGATCTGCTCATAAAAAAGGACATAAATATAGGGCATGTTAACCTTATCAGTCACGTAAATGTTCCCAACACTCTCATCAGAAGCATATTGTATTGCCTCACCGAAAGAGTCATAGAACGCCGGTCCTATCTCTTTAGGATAATCGCGGAAATAAACTGTAGTGAATAGAACAAAAAACAAGCTAAAGGTTACAGCCGAAAGAATTCCTAATGCTTTTACCTTCTTGCTTAACCACATAAACCCTGCAACAATCAGCAAAATGATTGGATAGAAAATAACATTAATCCGATTAATATTCACGTTCGTAACAAAGGTCATCAGTACTGAAACAAACAGCCAAAGTAAAATAACGAGCAGTCCCGTTCTCTCACGACCACGGTTCCGTATTGTTGTTCCCATAAATACAAGTCCTAGAAGGATAAAGGGTACCGCAATAGGATAAGCGTATCCATAAGGTAAAATCGAATTCCAAGGCAAACCATCAGATCCGCTAATCAATATCTTCAAAAATTCTCGAAAATTATTTAATGCTGTATGTAATAGTTGCCCTCCGAATATAGAAGTTACCTGTTCCATACGCGGTGTTGTCAATCTCGGAATTGAGAAAAATGGGGTCGAAATCCCTTCTAGCGACGATCGATTAATCATAATAAATATGAAGATTGGGAGTGCCATTAATATAAACAGAGCACAGTTCCATAGAATGGTCCGAAGCTTTAGTGCTCTTGTATAGAATAGAAGAATTCCAGCACCTAAAGCAAATATCGGCACGAAAAAATAAGATGTTCCATAAGCATAAAGTGAAAGGGAAAGCATAATTGTAAAGCCATAAGACCACTTTGGAGTTTGAAATGATTTAAGTAACATATAAACGGAGAGCAGAATCAGGGTGGGAAATAAATTGGACTCCAGTGCCCATCTTGACATCATAATATGCCAAGGATTAATTGCGATAAAAAACATAGCCGCAATACCAGCAGCTCTGGAAGTAAATAACTCTCTGGAAAGAAGATAGAATACGATCATACCCAGTAGACCCATGATTAAGCTAACCGCTCGTACAGACATTGGAGTGAGTCCGAACATTAATATAAAGGGCATTGATAAGTAAGCATAAAGGGCATTCTGTCCGCTTCCCCAAGCGATGAGGTGAATAGGCAAATGAACACCATTGCGGTCTATTCCATAATGAAGGATAGCGTAAGCATCATAACCTATAGATGCCTCATCCTGATTCAAGCCACCTGGAATAGAACCAAAGTAAAGGATACGAATCACAGCCCCCAGCAAAAACAATAAGAGCGGCCAAGGATTGTTCTTGAAATAAGAATACCAATTGCTAAACCTTGTGGACAACATTCATCACCTCTTCAACAATATAATCTAAATATTGGATGATGGAAAGGCAGAACATATAACAAGTTAAACAGGAGAATACATAATCGAAAATAAAAAAATGGCCCCCTCTGTTATGAGGGAGCCGCTGAATGCACATCAGTATACTATATATATGTTAGCCCTCACTACCAAGAAATGCATAACGGAGAACAATCAGGATCGCAAGTACCCACATCATCCAGTGAATATCGTATTTCTTCTTACCAGCAAGATTAGCTACAGAAGCAAGGATTACATAGGTTACGATACCAAAGGAAATACCGTTAGCAATATTATAAGTGAAAGGCATGATAACAAGGGTAAGGAACGCTGGAATCGCAACAACCATATCTTGAAAATCAATTTGACGGATCGATTGTGCCATCAGCACACCTACGACGATCAATGCTGCAGCTGTGGCAGATCCAGGAATAAGAGCAACCACTGGAGCAAGGAACAATGCTAGTAAGAAACATACGCCCGTTGTTACGGCTGTAAGACCCGTACGTCCACCTTCAGCAACACCTGCCGCACTTTCTACAAAAGCAGTAGTAGTCGAAGTACCCAATGCCGCACCACCCGCTACAGCAACTGCATCGACAAACATTGCATTACCTACACGTCTGTTACCTTCTTCAGGGTTATCCATAATACCTGCGCGTTGAGCCGTACCTACAAGTGTACCAAATGTATCAAACACCTCTACAAATGCNNTACCATCCCAGTCAAATTGGAAGAAGTTCAATTGTGTGAAGTCAGGAACCCAAGGCGTTGCCGGACTGGACAGTGCGCTGAAATCAACTACGCCCATCAACATACCAGCGACAGTTGTTCCCAAAATACCGAACAAAATTGCACCTTTAACGTTCAGTACCATCAGGATGGAGATTAGAAGAAGTCCGATAATTACCAGTTGTACATTGGAATTCTCTAAGCTACCCATGTGAATGATAGTTTCAAAGGAAAGGACGTCCGTGAATGTGTTAGCGGGAATGTCTTTACCAGCTTCAACACCAATCGTCATAAGTCCGCTGTTCTTAAGACCAAGGATTGTAATGAACATCCCGATACCTACTGTAATCGCATGCTTCAAGCTGTCAGGGATTGCAGTTAATAAGATCTGCCGTACTCGAGTTACAGTTAGCAAGATAAAGATCAGACCGGAAATAAATACAGCTGTCAGACCCATTTGCCAAGTGAATGGATGCTCTGATGTGGCGGAAGATAGAATTACGGAAGCAAAATATGCATTAAGTCCCATACCAGGTGCCAATGCCACTGGAAAGTTTATGAACACGCCCATTGCGATGGTGAAAATACCTGCAGCCAGCGCGGTCGCTAGAAATACAGAGTACCAGCCCATATCAATACGGCCAAATGCTGTTAAAGTACTCGGATTAACCGACAGAATGTAAGCCATTGCCATGAACGTGGTCAAGCCCGCCATGATCTCTGTACGTACTGTAGTGCCGTTCTCTTTCAACTTGAAAAACCGATTCAAATTGTTCTCCCCCTAAGGTATGTTGTGTCTGACAGCAACAAAAAAGCCGGTATCTGTAGACACCGGCTCGAAAAAAAGAGTAGCACCCATGACCATAGCCCTAAACTCAGGACAATGCGGATTGCTCTGCTCTTCTTAATCGTAGCCAGGTCATTACGGTGACCTCGTAGAAACTTCCAGGCCAATTCCCGGAAATATACGAAAGAATTATGTTGTTGTGCTCTATCATTTTAGGTGGATATCATATGAGTTGTCAATGACAAAAAACGAACATTTTCGACTTTATTTTTTCCATTGTTCGTAAATCATACATTTTCATGCTTTTATCTACCCTCAAACCCCTTCTAGTTGTGCAGCTTATTAACTATCCAATCAATTTTTGGATGGGTATATTCCCCTATAATTCTAGTTATTGATTTTAGTATGCTTATAACTATGCCAAGAATTAGCTAAATGCCCTATCGCTAAACAAACGACTGCAATACTCAGCCAAATGGATTTGCCCCAAATCGCTGCTAGTCCAAATGCACATACAGGGAGAACTGCCATCGGGATCGGAATAAATCCTAAAGGGTCCCACAATAATTTATATTGCCGCCCCACCAAATTCCACCTGTTGAAAGTTATCCTTTGAGATCGCAAGAATGCCTATGCAACCCAGTTGGCTACTCTCTCCAAACCTGTATAGACAGGCCCTGCGTCTCGCACATCAGCAGGTACATTTTCAGGTGGAAACTTAATGATTAGCAAACTAGGGGCAAGGATGATTAATGCCATTAGCGTTCCGAGGAGTGAAAATCCCATTCTAATTTCTCCCTATGATAGTTTTTTCCATTTTATCACAGTTACCTAGAACAGCTATATGGCGACTATCACAATATTTTAAATACAAAAAAACCTGCCCCCCTTTCAATTAAGGAGTTGCAGGTGATTTAGAAGTCCTCTGTCGTAAAAGGCCTTGCTTAGATCTAATCAGCGAGTTGATGCCAAAAAGTGTCCAGTCATTCATTACATGTACTATAAAAGATGTCCAAATATTTTTAGTCTTAAGGTATGGATATAGCAAAATGATACGTGCAATACCAATACCAATAACCGCTTGGACAATGTTCCAATTATACGTCGGTAAATGGTATGCACCAAATAAAATCGCTGATACTACGCAAGCTAGGATTATCGCAGACTTTCTACTCATTTTAAGTTTTTTAACTCCAAATGCTAGAGCGACTAAGAATGGAAGTATCGTTATTAATTCTTCACCAAACAGCATTGGGATCATTTTCAAGAACATCGGAAGTGCATCGGCAAAATTACCATTGAAACTTTCGCCCACTGGATTAGCGCTCGTAGAAAACAATTTTGTAAGAAGACTACCAACAGCAAATGTCACAATAAGATTCACAATGTACGTTCCAAGAATTAATATAATATCTTTAGCTACTAATTTTCTGAATATAGATGTCCATTGACTTCTTGCAACAAAGATTAGGGCTGCTAAAGGGAAGATCACATTCATAAACGGTTGTACATTAGCGCCTCCAAACTCAATAAGAAACAGAGCGAAACCAACAGCGACAGCAATAAGAAAAATAAGGCTATTCTTCAAATTTAAAGTGGGAGATTGCAATTCACTGTAGAACGGGAAATCATCGTTTTTACGCTCAAATCTAAAAAAATCACTTTTATTCATAATCAATCAAATCCTTCCTAAAAATATTAAGACCTATGCTCTATATATTACGGAGATCACGTTGTCAAAGTTTATATTACCCAGTGTGAATTACTTACATCATAATTGCTTTTAGACCCAATTACGACAAAGGTCATAGAAGTAGGACTTTTTTTAAAAATAGTCGCTAATTGATTCTATTTATTTACTAAATTTTACATATAACAAAACTTAATCATCTTCATCTTGGAGATCTCTTTTCTTCTTTACTAAATGCGAGAAAAGTGCTGTTAAAAAAATGATGGTTATACCGATTAAAAAAAATAACATTGTTAACATCAATTTTGGATCAACATATCCAGTAGTAACGACCATACTCAAAGCGAGTACACCATCAATGATGAAGCCAAAGATAAGTGTAATGATGAAATAGACTTTCAACCCCTCTATCAACATGAAAAGACTCATAACTCACACTCCTAAAGAAAAAAAACGTCATGATACTTAGTATCCATCACACTCATCATTACTACATTCAAAACTCAAATTATGATTTTTTCGTAATCAAATTAGATTCTCTCTGAACTATAATAAAAACTTACATTATAACTGCCTATAAATTTATCTCCAAGTCATCATTCACTACAGTTACAACATTAGGTAAATAAACATATTAGAGGCAGGCGAACGAATTGAAGACATATGGTGAACTTATTCGAAATATACGAACAAATAAGGGATTAACTCAAAAGGAAGTTTATTTAAATATTATCTCGAAATCATATGCAATTGAATTTGAAAAAGGAAGCCATGATATCTCATTAAGATTGCTAGAACAAATTTTAGATCGACTAATGATGGAGATTGGCGAGTTTTTCTACATTTATCGAGGTTATAGACCATCAAATCATGACGAATTTATCAACAAATATTCCAAAGCTGGAAATAGCAATGATCTTGAATCATTGATTAAGCTTTATCACGAACTACATCAAAAAGAGGATCTGACCTCTAAAGTTCACCTGGCAGAAGTCAGGTCTCGTATAAGATTAATGAAGCACTTTAACTTGACGGGTAAGTTTGAGAAGAATGTCATTTTGACAGAAGATATCGAGACGATCACTAACTATCTCAACAATCTCCAATCTTGGACCCTCCAAGAAATGCAACTGTTCACAAATACTTTAAATTACATAGACTGCGAACAGAAAGATATACTCTTTAAATCGCTTATCAAGTCAATGAAAAAATATGAGGCCTACGCCCCAGGACGAGATATCATATGTGTAATGCTAACAAATATGATTCACGAATTAATTATAATCAATAAAATAAGCTACGCAGAGATCTTACTCGAGAACTTAAATAATCTTAGCAGTCAATATCAAACGATATTCTTTAAGATTGTATATAAGTATTATAACGGCCTAATTAAAATTAAAAGGAACAACAAAGAAGAAGGAACAAAGCTTGCTCAATCAGCAATTGATGTATTATACGAATTCGACCAACCCTATCAAGCAAAAACATTGGAGTCATTATTGTCGCAGATCTTAGATTAGATTTTAGTGAAAGTCCTATATTCAAGACTTTTTAGCTAGTTGGCAATTCATAATAATCTAATCGTTGCAGGTGGTTTCGAAGTAATGTCATAGACGATACGCGCCGAGATTCTCAAGCGCATCCGAAGGAATACGTACCCAGTCGGCAAGATCAAATGCAAATGACATTGGAAGCTACAAAAGAAGCTAAGACCGGATGATCTTAGCTTCTTTCAGGATTCAACTTCATAATTACTTCGTATTTTAGATCAGCTTGAGCAGTTGTTCTATTCGTTGTAGCGTAAAGGTCGCATCCTTGCTGTTCATCGCGTCACCTACCGCCGCAACTTTCATTCCTGCATGGACGCCTGCTTGTACTCCGGCTACCGCATCTTCGACAACCAGGCATACGGATGCATCACATTGAAGCTGACTTGCCGCGAGCAAGAATACTTCCGGATCCGGCTTGCTTCTTGAGATTTGATTACCGTCGACTACGACGGCGAACCGATCTAACAAGCCTACTTGTTCAAGAATGAACCGCGCATTTTTACTGGAAGACCCTACAGCGGCGGCGACCCCCTTCGTCTTTAATCCTTCCAAGGTCTCCGTTACGCCGGGTAAGATGTCAGCGGGAGAAAGCTGCTCCAGAAACTTGCGATAGATTGCATTTTTCTCCTCTGCTAACGATTGCTTCTGCTCATCTGAAAATTGCTGGTCCGGAGCACCGGACAGAATAATATCCAGACTCTCCATCCGACTCACGCCGCGCAACCGGTTATTGACCTCCTCGTCGAAAGGAATGCCCAGCCGATCTGCGATTTGCTTCCAAGCCTTATAATGAAAATGATCCGTTGATACCAGTACACCGTCAAGGTCAAATATAACGGCACGCATCATAGTCTGGCTTCCCAATAGCCGCAGAATGGATCGACCGGATTGGTTCCTTTAAATTCAGATTTCCCTTGGATTTTGTCAACGATCGCATTCAAGGAATATTCATTTCCTGAGTATGCATTAATGAACGTCGGAATACGCGGCACATCCTGCAAATGGAACGGATTTGCGACGGATACGAACATCGTTGGCAATTCTTTAATAAACCATGGAATATCCCCACCGTATGGCGGTGTATAGTTAATCCGCAGATCTGTCTTATTGCTCGCTGTTGCGTAGTTCGCGAAGTAAAGCGCGAAGTCGTATTGCTTCACATAATCCCGAACCGACTTGAACATGGATTGCATGTCCATCGGATCATGGACGGTAACTTCAAATCCAGCAGCACGCAGCTTCTCTACGAATGGTTTATGGCATCCTCCCGCGGAGAAGCTTCCTTCTTCATCACCTAACACGACAAGCAGCACTCTCTTATGCGTTTCCGGTGTAACCGGCAGTAATTGCTGCGTATCTTTCACTAACGTTACAGATTGGTCGGCGCAAGCCTGTGCCCATTGGTGATGCTCCTCAGAGCCAATGATCGCTAATGCAGACTCATCGGGAACCAAGGTATTCGTCCGAGCTTGTTCATGTAATCTTAAAGATGCCTTCAAGCCAAGAATACGCGTTACAGCTTGGTTCAAGCGTTCTTCCGTCAGAATACCGTTACGAATACCGCTTAGCATATACTCTCGATCTTCCTCGAAGTTCCGATTGAAGAGGAAGATATCGCATCCCGCAGCAATCGCTTTCGGTACAGCCAGCTCACGGCGTTCTGCTATTGTAAATCCGGCCATTAGCGTGGCATCACTGACGATGACGCCGTTAAAGTTCAGCTTCTCGCGCAGCAAATTCTGTAGAATTTCCGGCGACAACGAACTTGGCAACAAATCCTCATTCTTTACTCCTGGATTAAAATGACGTTGGTAGGCTGGCTGCAAAATATGTCCCACCATAACCGTATTGGCGCCTTCATCAATTAACGTCTGGTATACATGTCCGAAAGTCGCATCCCACTCTTCTATGGAAAGGGAATTTATCGATGTCAGCAAATGCTGATCCCGGTCATCGACCCCGTCACCCGGAAAATGCTTAATTGATACTGCCATTCCGTTCTCATGGGCTGCCTTCATGTAAGCAAGTCCCATATCTAGCACGGTCTCTGGACGATCGCCAAAGGTACGAACATTCGTAATCGGATTGCGGAAATTCATATTAATGTCAACAATTGGTCCAA
>DJUJ01000009.1:0-6117 GCA_002438345.1 Paenibacillus sp. UBA6285 | reverse complement strand
ATTCCTAGCTTATACGCCATATCCGGATCATTCGTTGCCGCCACTTGAAGCTGTTTCCCGAAATAAGTTCCTTCCGTTGCAACCCCATCTCCCCCATTTTCCAGGTTCGCAGCGAGAAGCATCGGTATTTTACTATTCTCCTGCATGGCTTGATGCGCTGAGCGAATCTCTTGCGCCGGACCCGGACGATACATTAATCCGCCTGGCTGGTATTTCTTCACCATATCGATTAAAGCCGCGTTATCACCCATGCCTACCGGGCAAAAGAGCTGTCCGACTTTTTCTTCGAACGTTAAGCCTTCTAATGTTTCTTGTACCCATGTAATGTCTTGTTCGTTCAGGTTAAATGGTTTCTTNNCCTGAAATTTATAATACTGGATTATTGCGTGCTTTCAAATCCGCGAGCATTTGGCTCTCTTCTTTATCTAATGTATAGAACAATAGTGCGATAATGGCTAACACGTAACAAACAATAGGAATCCAAATAAAGTTCAAATCGATGGCTCTAAGTGCCGAAGCATTCTGCACTGCTCCCGCTTTATAACCGCTAAGTCCAAGCATCCAGGCGGATAACGCGCCGCCAATACCCATACCGAATTTCACACCGAAGCTTGAGGAAGCTGTCAACAACCCTTGTGCACGAACCCCTGTTTTCCACTCGCCGTAATCTACGGTATCCACGATCATAATAAACAACAATCCGCCTGCAAAACCGCCGCCTAGACTAACAACGATGCTTCCCGCAATCAATACTGCGATACTGCTCGCTTGATGACCCATGAACATGATCAATTGACCAATAATTGAAACGATTAATCCAAATATCAAAATATTCCGTTTACTGAATTTTTTGGTTAAGAACGGTACAAGAACTAAGGTCACAAGCATAAGCATGTTCAACGCCATGAACACTGGAATCAGGTCCGGTCTTTCGATTTTATACGTAAAATAATACGTTGTTGTCTGCGTCTTCATGATGTTCGCTATCCAGAAAATAAAGTTTAGGAACAACATGATGACCCACGGCCAATTGCCTTTTATCGCCTTGATGCCCTCTTTGACTGGTAAAGATTTCTGACTAGAAGCGGATACGACACGCTCTTTCGTATTGAAGAATGCATTGATGAATAGCACAAATGCAATCGATGCAAAAATGATCATCGTCAAGCTAAAGCCTTTGGCATCATTGCCTTGACCTAATTTATGGACAATCGGCAATGTAAATGTCGTTACGGCAATCATCCCTACCATTGCGAAAAGCATACGGACCGTAGCAATAACAGTTCTCTCTTGCGGATCACTCGATAGACTCGGCAGAATGGAAGTGATCGGCAAATTGATCCCTGCATATAAAATCCCTAAAAGAATATAGGTCACGTAAGCGTATGCAATTTGTCCTGACGAGCTAATATCCGGTACAGAGAACGTTAGCACCGCGACAACGCAAAATGGTAAGGCTAACCATAAAAACCACGGACGTGATTTTCCCCATCTGGTATTCGTCTTATCGATCATGATCCCGAAGAAAGGGCTGTCAAAAGCATCGATAACCCGGGCGATTAAAAATAATGTACCTACAGCAGCCGCACTCATTCCGATCGAATCGGTGTAGTAGAATAACAGATAGGTTGTTACTACTTGAAAGACTAGATTGGATGCGGTATCGGTAAGTGAATAGCTGATTCTTTCAAACCATGGTACTTGTTTGGTTGACATGTTGTTACCTCCTACTCTNNTTAAGCGTTATCAAAACAAACTTCCCGTTATTTATCCCTATACCATCATGGATTTAACCTCTTTGAAACCTGCTTAACCTTTATAAAATTGTTGTACGGTCAAATATGAACCTGTCAGAAGACAAAAAAAGACCCCTGCATGCTCTGCTAGGGATCGTTAATGACATATTAGATTCTTTTCATTTCATACAACTGGACTTCATGCGGTGAAAGCTCTGCTTTGAGATTAAATTGTTGATCGATGAGTTGAACGAAAATTTCCCGTTTCGGCTGGCTTGTGCTCCTTAGGTAGGCAATATCCTCCGAATGAAGATGCTTGGGGTGTCCCATGTCCACCCAACGATCGAAGGAGCTGCCCCATTGCCGGTTTAACGATGTTTTGCGAATCTGATAGCTGCCTGGCGCAAGGCACGACAATTCCAAGGTAAGCTCGAGCGGATCATTATGCTTGAAAATGCGGTATCGGTCGTATTCATTCAAATGAGAGACGTCATTACGACGATACAAGGCATCTGTATGTACATAATGGAATAGGAGTACCTGTATCTCATTCCCTTGTCTCGTAATACAATAGTTCTCACCGCGCTGGATCATCTCAGAACCTAATTTGGCAAGAATTTGATAAGCGTGATAAGCAGCTTTCTCAATCCCGTTGTTCGTCATCAGCCCGAGTCCACCGTGAAACACTTGATTCGGTACAAGGAACTCTTCCAGAAAATCCGTACACGTCCAATAACAAAGACTATCGACTTGGTCGATCGTATCGATGACGTTCTTCACGATATATGCGGATTGATAGCATGTATCATGAATCAAGTCTCGTTGGTTACCGCTCGAATTCCACTTCGTCAAGTGAATTTCCTTGATATTTGCTCCTGATTCAACAACAATATCACGCGCTTTGGCGATGACTTGCGATAGATAATCTTCAGCCGCCNNTTTCCTCTGCCGTCCAAACGAATTCCTCCGATATCCCCCCATCCAGCTGCATCGCATCATAAAAAATCTGATCGAACGGGTAGCTATGGAACGATATAAAGTCGGGCACACAATGATTTTGCATGCAGAAGTACAGAAAATCCTGTAACCAAGTATCATTAAGAATCGTAGGAGACAACAAACTTGGACCCCCGATTCTCATCTTCGGATACTTCCGGATGACTTCATGGGTTGCCTGATAGAAGGTGAAATACTGCTCTTGAGTCCCGCTCCAGAAGGAGACGACATCCGGTTCATTCCATACTTCAACATACCATGTCGTCACCTCTTCAACGCCGTATCGCTCGATGCAGTGGTCTATCAGTGCTTCGACGAGCCCCATCCAGCGCGTTAATTGATTGGGATAGCTGACATTGCTCTTTTTCACGAAAATCGTCGCATCTCCGGACGCCAGCTTCGAAGGCATAAACCCGAGCTCGATGAACGGCTTCAGGCCAATGCTTAGGAAAAAGTCGAATAGCTGATCCACATAAGTAAACAGATAATACGGCTCGCCCCGTCCGTTCTCATGATACACCATCATCTCGTCGTCGAAGATCCCATGAAACCGGATATAGGAGAACCCGATATCCTTCTGAAGTTGAGTCAGCTGCCGCTGTACCTCTCCGAATAACCCTTCTTTCGCTTTACCAATCGAGGTTAATCTTCGCCAGGTATGCATAAGCGGCGTTGCAGTATTTGCATCGAGGTCGATGCTCTCCGTCTTTACGATCATTTTGTCTTGCATAATAAAGTCGGATTTCTGCGATTCGCTCGGTAAATATTTGAACAGCTCCTTAAAGGCGTCCTGCTGATTCATTTCCAGATAATTCGGGGTCTTCGATGCTCCGGCTTTTGCATGAACGGCCATATCGTCTGCTTGCTTCATACGGTACTCTCTTGGTGTTGATCCGTAAAAATCTTTGAATACCTTATTAAAGGCTTTGATACTAGGAAATCCGTTATTCAGTGCCACTTGGGTAATCGTTAAATCACTGTAAGTCAGTTCAACTAACGCATACTCCAGCCGCACACCGTTAAGATATTGTGAGAAGGTCGTACCTAAATACTTTTGGAAAAATCGAGACAGGTAGTGCACAGATAAAAATTCTTGCTCAGCGATTTCCGTTAGCGAGATGGGTTTCGCATAATTGTGCTGGATGAACTCGGTAATGGCCAAGAGGCGATCCATAAACTTCACATCGGGTGATGCCTCTTTGCCCTGCAATGGATTGGAATAATATCTGACGAGATACGCCATGAGCCGGAACAACAGGCCTTTCAGCTCCAGCTCATAACCCGGTGCTTGTTTCGTATATGTCAGCATCATGTACGCCAATATTTGCCGGATCGGATCGAACTCTGTCTGGTGCTGATGGTCGTATAGGTAAGAATCACAATGGAACTGGAGCTCTTTGATCCCTGCGAACTGCTCTTCTATATAAGAATGAGACACCTGCAGCGCTAAGATCAAGCTGTTCTCATCGCCGCTGATCGAATGAACCTCTTTCGAATTAATGACGGTAATGGCTGATTCGTGCAGAAGATGCCGCTCTTGTTGCCGAAACAACTCGATCGTGCCCTTCAGGACAAAGATGATCTCTAAATTCTCATGCCAATGCATCTGCACATGATTCGGGCGATGAAGCAATAACCGGAACGGAATATAACGATTGGTTGTGATGACCTCATAGGTAGTTTTCATATAGGTATTATTCCACATTTTTTTCGTACTTAGCAATCAGCTGGAGGGAGGTGATGAATTTTGCTGCATAAGGGAATATTGACTTTTTTATCACGATTATTTTCTTATCCTGAAGTCAGACCTGCTGGATTCCAGAAAAGAAGCAAAGAATAAGGATAAAGCAGATAAGTTTCCTATATTTTCACGATCCTTCTCTTATTATAATGGGACTATCTCATGTAAGGAGGATTTCGATGATGACAGCAAAAAATTTCGTATGTTCCTCAGCAGAACCCATTGTACAGACCAAAGCCGGAAAAATTAGAGGCTTTCAGGTAAACGGCACGTATACCTACCACGGTATCAAGTACGCAGATGCCCAGCGTTTCCAGATGCCCACAGAGGTATCCCCATGGGATGGGGTTAAGGATGCATTGGCTTACGGTCATGTGTCTCCCATGCTAACCCAGGATCATCCCGTCATGGAAGTGCTGGTTCCTCACCGTTACTGGCCTATGGATGAGAATTGCCAGTATCTGAACATCTGGACCCAGAGCCTTGAACCGCAGGCTAAGAAGCCTGTGATGGTATGGTTACACGGGGGCGGTTTTGCAGCTGGCTCTTCCATTGAACAGGTAGCTTATGAAGGAGACAAGCTTAGCGAGTTCGGCGATGTGGTTGTAGTAACCCTAAATCACCGATTGAATATTCTGGGGTACATGAACCTTTCTGCTTTTGGAGATAAATATGTCAATTCCGCCAATGCAGGAAATGCCGATATGGTAGCAGCTCTGAAATGGATTCAGGATAACATTGCAGCTTTCGGCGGCGACCCGGAAAATGTGACCATCTTCGGACAGTCTGGCGGCGGTATGAAGGTATGGACACTGATGAATACTCCGGCTGCAGACGGCCTGTTCCATAAGGGTGTTATCCAGAGCGGATTAATCGATGGATTTTTGGACACTAGCAAGACCGATGGCACCGCCATTGTAAAGGCACTGTTGGCAGAGCTTAACCTGGGTGAAGACGAAGTGGAACAATTGGAAACGATTCCTTATCCTCAGTTAGCTACAGCTTATAATAAAGTTTCACCGACGCTCGCAATGCAGGGGGAATACATTGGTGGCAATCCTATGCCTAATGAATTCTATGTAGGCGACCCTAGAGAAGTGGGCTTTACCGAGCATGCGAAGACCATTCCGGTGTTAATTGGTAGCGTATTTGGTGAGTTCGCTTTTGGCCCCGGCGTTCCGAACAAGCAGGAGGTATCCGAGGAAGCCACATTGGAGATGCTGACCCAAAAGTATGGCAATCATACGGAGGAGTTGGTCACACAGTTTAGGGAAGCGTATCCGGATAAACACTTGTCCGACCTGCTGTTCTTGGATCCTTTCTTCCGCATTCCGACCAAGGACTTTATTGAGAAGAAATCCGTACACGGGGAAGCTCCTACCTACTCCTACTTGTTTGCTTATGAATTCCCTTTTGAGGGCGGCAAGTCAGCATGGCACTGCTCTGAGATCCCTTTCGTATTCCATAATACGGAACGTGTTCCCGTTTGCCTCATTCCGGGTGTTTCGGATCGGTTGGAGGAACGCATCTGCGGTGCTTGGGTAAACTTTGCACGTTATAGCAACCCCAACATCCCTTCTCTGCCAGAGTGGCCGGCAAGTACACCGGGAGATGAGGCAACCATGATTTTTGACCGCAGCTGTA
>DJUJ01000007.1 GCA_002438345.1 Paenibacillus sp. UBA6285 | reverse complement strand
TTGCTTTGTTTCGCGTACTTTATGAGAAAAAGGGGGACGTAAGTCAGATGAAAAGAATCTGCTTTTTGTGTATGGTTATGTCCCTCCTCCTATTTATAGCTGGCTGCTGGGATCAAGATCTATTAAAAGATGCTCGTCTGCTCTATGGAGCGGGGGTTGATCTCGCGCCGAATGGTAAGCTTCGAGCAACTTTTGTCATTCAGGACGTGCCATCAGGCGAACAACAGAGTCCTAAAAACGATATTATATCCACAGATGGCAANNCAATACGCCTATGGAAACCCGCAGTTATGCAGACGATCAGATATCACGGCATCTTCGTGCTTATAAAAACCGGTTTTTTCTCATTGGAGAAGAACTGGCCAAACAAGATATTTATCCGATCCTCGAAGTGTTCTACCGTGACCCGAAGAGTGCCTTAAACGCCAGGATCGGAGTGGTCCAAGGGACAGCGGAAGATATACTTTCCCTAAAGAAAGTAGGGAATGTCTTGATCGCAGAAGAAATTGATGAATTAATCAAGAGCAAAGAAGAGACAACAACCGTTCCCAAGGTGACACTTGAAAAGATCTACCCTGTGATGTTGGACCCAGGGGAAGATTTTGTTCTTCCTTACCTGATGGAACAAGGGGCTCGTGTGAATGTTTCTCGTATTGCCATGTTTCATAACCATAAGTTTACAGGTACACTGAGTCCTGAAGAATCAACAATGTACTTATTATTGAAAGGCAGCAAGGGGAAAGTGACGAGATACACCCAAAATATGAGCACTGCAGGGGAAATGGGTACTACAGAGGAGAACCCTCAAAACAGGTATGATTTTCTGACCTTCAGTGTAGAAAAGTTAAAGCGAAAAATGAAAGTAAAGGTTCAATCAGGCGATCAAATTACGGTTCATCTGAAATTAAAATTGAAAGTAAGTGTAATTGAGTATCCGAAAGATCGCTTAGATAAGAAAGAAGTGGTCGCAGAATTAAACAAGGATCTTTCGAAGAGGATGACTAGTCTGGCTCAAGAAACACTGAAAAAAATGCAAATAGCTCGCTGTGATGGATTAGGGATCGGTAGACAACTTATGGCGTTCCATCCACGTGTTTGGAAAAAGCATAAGGAAGACTGGGGCAGCAATTATCAAAAAGTGCATTTTGCCCCAGTAATACAAGTGGAAATTACGAAGCAAGGGATTATTAACTAACTAATGTTTGTTGTTCTTGCGATTTCTATCAAGCCTCTGAAACTAAAAAATCTAATCAAACTTTAAAATATGGTCATATCCCTGTCAAGTAGACAGATGAAAAAAGCTATGCTGCCAGTGCGCACCGATACTCTATCGGTGCGCGCTGTATTGGTGGGCGGTGCGCGATGAATTTGCACTGGGATTTAAGCTAATACAGGCAGCGCGTACTGAAGATGTACAACCAAATGCAGCAGGACAAGGTCAGATCATTCCGTGGGACACCTACGCTTATGTGGAGACTCATCATGAACTCGACGAAATATATGAAGAGCTCAAGGGAAAAGGAGCAGAAATTGTTCAACAGCCCGATCTTCAGGAAGCGGACTGGGGAAGCTGGAAGGATTTTGCGATTAAAGATCCTGATGGGTATGTGATTGCATTTGGTTCAGGTAAGAAACTGTAGTCGCTGATAACATAATACTGTAGTTTAAAATACAGAGCTGATCTTTGGTTATCCAAAGGTCGGCTTTTTTGTCGTGTGTTCACTTGGTTACAGTATTGCAATCTCTGCGTCAAATGTGGGGGACGAGTTGAAAAGAATAGGTACAGGCTGGCATGCAACAAAATTGAAATAATTTCGTCTTTATATATGGAGGTGGAGAAAATTGGGATTTTTCGTTTCGGGTGGCCGGTTTCAATCTTCATTACAGCGGAACATGAAGCTGATACTTGTGTTCGGGCTTCTGTTCGCTGCATGTTTTACAGGTATGGGAAAGGCGGAAGCTGCTGCTGGATCAGATCTGATTATCGTGAACAAAAAAACAAACAAACTCGCGTATTTCAGTGATGGTAAGCTGGTAAAGATCTTTCCAGTTGCAACGGGGAAGTCGAAGGAACTGACACCTGAAGGTAGCTTCAAAATGGTAGTTAAAGTAAAGAACAGACCCTACTACAAAGAGAAAATACCCGGGGGTGATCCGGCCAATCCGCTTGGCGACCGCTGGCTGGGGCTGGAAGTGAACGGAACTTATGGAACTACGTATGCGATTCACGGCAATAATAATGAGTCATCCATAGGAAAGTATGTTAGTGCTGGATGTATTCGAATGCATAATGATGACATCCACTGGCTGTATCCAAAAATAGCTAAGAATACAAAGGTCATCATTACAACAAGCACACTGGCTATGGAGAGCCTTGCGACTAAGAATGGGTATTCTGTGGGAAGTAAGACGTTCGCTGGAGCTTTTGAGATGGATGGAGTCACAACAAAGCTGAATGATCCCTTTATACTGGATAACTCCCGTGTGTTTGTTCCGCTGAGAGAATCTGTAGCTTTGTTAGGTGGAACTTTGCAGAGCGAAGCTGGAACTGGTGCATTGCTAATTACGATAGGCGATCGTACGGTGACACATAAGCCGTTATCAGATGAGGCTGTTGTGAATGGAAAATCAATTACGATACCGGCGTCCCGCAATGTAAATAACCGATTACTGATTCCACTGAGCATCTTGCCCGAATTATTTAGTATTCCGGTACAATGGAATCCACAGTCCCAGTCGGTAAAGATTAATTTATAACTATTCTTGAACTTTTATTTCTGACTGAAGTAGGTATATACTATACTCATTCAAACAAATTCGGACAATGACGGAGGGCCACCGACTGATGTATAACTAACACGTTTCCTATAAACAGACCATCCAACTTGTAAAGTGCATTATGCACAAGTCACGGAGCACCCGCGCAGGGTGATAACGGTCAGGGATACGTGTGTCGGTCGGGAACCTTACGTTGCTTTTATATGAATAGATCTATCTATTGTTTGGTTTACTCTGCATGCAGCAGGTGATCACGGCCGTAGTCTATTCATGTTATGGCACATTCCACCCCACCATACGCTATTCGACCGCAGACCGCTGGCTGCGGTTTTTTATTTAAATCTAAGAAAGTATAAGTGTTACACTATACTTTTTCCTTAGATTTCTCGCTAAAGCGCATACCGTCCTTATAAGGACGCCGNNCGCCGAAGGCGTTTATGCTTGGCAATACAATCGGAGGAATGGAATATGACCCTAATAAAAGCAAAGAATTTACGTAAAGAATGGAACGGGACCCTGTTATTCGAGAAGGTGTCTTTTGAGATCGCAGAAGGAGAGCGTGTGCTCTTGTTCGGTCGTAATGGAATCGGCAAAACCACACTGCTGAAGGGGCTGATCGGTCGCCTCACCTTTGAGGAGGGAAGTATTTATCATGGCTTGCCACGTGAGGAATGGGGTGTGCTGGATCAGCAGCTTGAAGTATCAGAGGAAGTAACCGCCTTGGATTACGTTCTCGCCGGATCAGCAGAACTACCCAAATTGAAGCTCCGGCTTAAATCCCTCAGTCAGAGGTTGCAGGAGCAGAACGACGAGAGTGAAGCTGGATTGGCTGAATACGCCGAAGTGTATGATCAATACTTGCAGCTTGATGGATATGACTGGGAGGCTAAAGCGGAAAAATGCTTGAAGCAGCTTAAGCTTGAACGTTCGGTTTGGGATTTGCCATACCCATCGCTTAGCGGAGGGCAAAAGACACGTGTACAATTAGCAGCATTATTAGCCCAGCAGCCGAAGCTGTTGATTCTAGATGAGCCGACGAATCACTTAGATGGAGAAACGATGGAGTGGTTGGAACATTGGGTATACACTTACCCTGGAACTGTGCTTTATGTTTCACATGATCGTACGTTCATCGACCGAACAGCGACGGGCCTGCTGGAGCTTAGTCAAGAGGGGTGTCGTCGGTATTCGGGTGGATATACGCAGTATCGGGAGCAGAAAGCGGTGGAGGCGAGAACACTGGAGGGACAATATAAGAAGCAGGAACAGGAAAAGGAGAAACTACTGGAGAGTATCAGAAGGTATTCCGAATGGTTCCAGCAGGCACACCGTGCTGCCGGACAGCATGATTTCTTGCGTGCGAAATCTAAGAAGAACGTGTCTCGTCTTCATGCGAAGGAAGCTGCACTCGAACGCTTAAATAAGAACCGTGTGGAATTGCCACGCGAGACAAGCAAGCTGAAGATGAAGCTGGAGAGTGAAGCGTTTATGGCGGACACTTTGCTGTCACTCCGAGAGATTGATTTTGCATTTAAGGGTAGTAAGCCTGTATTGAAAGATTTCAGTTTGTCTCTGAATCGAGGAGATCGTCTCGCTATTCTGGGTCCCAATGGTGTCGGTAAGTCTACTTTGTTGAAGCTGATTGCTGGTATTCATAAGCCTACCAAAGGCGATGTGCGGCTGCATCCGCGGACGAAGATTGGTTATTTTGCGCAAGAGCTCGATAATCTAGCGGTATCATCCACCATCCTGGATAGTTTGCTTGAACTACCGGGTATGACCCAAACGGAGGCGCGAACGATTCTGGGCTGCTTTTTATTTTCGCGGGAGGATGTCTTTAAACGAATTGGTGATTTAAGTCTGGGGGAGAAATGTCGTGTAGCTTTCCTTAAACTGTACTTTGGAAAAGCTAATCTATTGGTACTGGATGAACCCACCAATTATCTGGACATTGACACTAGGGAGCGTGTAGAAGAAGCACTTATGGTTTATCCGGGGGGACTTGTGATGGTCTCGCATGACCGATATCTTCACGCTAAAGTAGCTAATCGTTTGGTGATACTGGAGTCATCTCAGACACCAAAGTTTTTTCAAGGTTCTTATGATGAATACATCTCGAAAGACAGAAGTCGAGTGCTTACCCGTAAAGAACAGGCTCTTGAGGACGATCTCGTTCTTCTGCAGTTGCGTCTGAATCAATTGATCCAGAGCGGAAGTAGAGATACAGAGGAGGAGAATGAAGCGTTAATGGCGGAAATCGTTAATCTAAGGGCACAGATTCAGGAAATAGAGAGTAAGGAAGAAGAAATACACTCATAGGGAAGAACTGACACAACCCTGCTCAGGATAGAATGTATCTTGGGCCGGGTTGTTTTTTTAGCGTGGTCAATAAATAAGGAATCGAATATTCCGATAGGAGGCATTCTGTGTAAGGTGTATAATTGGAGGAATATGGATATGGTTTTTCGGTGAGGAGATCTGGAAAGGGTGGTTATGAAATGATAAAACTGGGTTCCTTTATAGTGGAGTTATTTCGATTGTGTGTATTGCTTATGTTGACCTTGTTTATTTTAGGCGGGGTAGAGAGATTCGTATATCAATCTATATTTGGTCAGCCAGTGTACAACTGGAGTATGGCGCTCGGGAATTTGATGATATTTTTTATGCTGTATCGGAATCATTTTCAGTTTAAAGGTTGGTACAGATCAGAAAAGAATGTCAAGCTACCGATCCTCACCACGAGAATCATAACTGTTATTTCGCTAGGACTTATCATCCTGCCGATCGGGCTCAGTTGAGCCTATGAAGATTAGAATTATCGGGGCCTGTGGAAGTGGCAAATCCTATATCGCTAGAGTGTTGTCTAAAAAGTATGGTGTGGATTATTACGAAACAGATAATTTGGTATGGGATAGAAGTGCCGAGAACCTTCGTTATTCCGTTGAAGCAAGGGATGCACAATTGGAGGAGATTCTAGATAAACCCTCATGGATTCTGGAAGGCGTACATTATAAGTGGGGGCAAGAAAGTTTTAAAAGAGCAGATTTAATCGTTATTCTGAGACCTAATCCAGTAATCTGTGATTTGAGAGTGATTACAAGGTTTATAAAGACAAGACTGGGATTCGAGCAAGCGAATTACAAGCAATCGTTTAAGAATCTGTATGTGATGATTTTTGAATGGAACCGTGGATATAATCGGGAAGCCATACATAGAATTATTGAATTAACGAATGATTTTTCTAATAGACGGGTGATTCTAAAGAATAATAAGGAACTGGAAACCATTATTGAAGAACGGGTAATAAGGATGAATGAATAAAGTAAAGTACAGAGAGTGGGGCCCTAATATGGATAATAATAAAGTTGAGCGTTTGGAACAGGAGGATTTCATAGGCTTTTGGAGAAGAGTTCTGGCTACCATTCTTGATCTCATTGTCATCCTGATCCCTGCGGTTATTGTATACTGGATATTCAATTCATTAGCTATTTCCTTGCACTCGGAGATTCCTATCATCCTTGAGTATATTTTCTTCGTCGTGTTTGATATTTTTATGATCGTTAGATTTGGTGGAACGCCAGGGAAGCTGATTTTAAAAATAAAGATTATATATCAACAAGGGAATTACCCAACGTTGAAGGAAGCTCTAGTTCGAAATATTTTCCGAATCATTAGTCTCGTTATTTCGATGGTTATAGGCGTCAGCCTCTACGACTTCACTGTTATATCCACCTACTTTGCCTTATGGGCACCTTTGGCTAATGACCTCAGTAAAATACTTGGCTCCATAATGCTTGTAGATTATCTGTTTGTCGCACTAAATCCCCGAAAACGTGCGCTTCACGATATGATGGCCGGTACTTATGTTGTTGATAAATCAGCGATTTAAAGGATGCTCTCACAAAGCATTCTTTTTTTAATGTTAAATATTTTATCGTTAAAATACTTATTGATTATGTCCAACCCAAGTATTACAGACTTCCAGAATTACATGATGGAAGCTAAATCCAAATAAAATCATGCTTAAATAAAAATCCGGTCCATACTCGTATTTATCGAGAGGGACCGGATTTTTATATGCATAAATGAGTTAGCTTACCTCTTGAACTGCTTGCATAAAGGTCTTCAATGCGGAGGACTTTGCCCCTTCGATCCATTGCTTCAAAACATCTGTCTGACCATTCATATACCATCCGAGTTTTTCCTTCAACTCTTGGTCAAAGTTGTTAGGTTGTTTTGTTCGTTCGGCTATGAGCTGTTTAAGCATTTGCGGCCAACGATACCCATTAAAACCAAAGCTGTGTTCGGGGTAACGCTCAGCCAGTGTCATTACAGATGAGAGTGACTCACCAGCGTATAATTCTGCCGCCAGATAACTCCCGATGAAGCGATGGCTTTCATCATGCTCCAGAGCCATAGCGAATTGCTCACGTGCTTCTTCCAGCTTGCCTTGATGCATGAGTGCTGTCGCGTTAATAGAGAGTACATAACTGTTATCATTGGTTTGNNTAGCGGGAATAATACTCGTTATATGACTTCCAGTCCGCATGGTCGAAATAATACTGCGTCAATGTGAAGGCATAATTAGTAGAAGGCTGTAGCTGTATGAGCTTTTTGAGTGAAGGAATCGCCAGATCTTCTAATGAGTCATCCTTCGTGATGGAGGATTTGGCGAGCATCAGCTTCACAAGCATGTGCAGGGCATGAGCATCCTGTGGATCATCCGCGGCATTCTGTTGATACATTTCTAAAGCCTGATCCGGTTTTTTATCCAGTAAGAGTTGGTCAGCCGCGGTAAGCTCTCTTTCCTTGAGATAGAAGAAGGGAAGATTACCGACGGTGTCTTCATTCAGCCTGTAGCCATTGCTGCGGGTGATCAAGCGTCCTTCCGCATCTAATACTTCAATATTCCAAGAAAAGCGTACCTCGGGATTCATGAACCCGAGAAAAGACAAAGGTTCAATGGACTCCCAACCCTCTCCGCCGCTACTGTAAGAGAAACCGCTGTTATAGTAAAGTTCGTCTACTGGAATGGAGACTTGATTATCGGTGATATGGTCCCGAATCTGCGAACTGAAGGAACTCCCCACCGTCGAGACCCCTCCGCTTAAACGATAGTAAGCCGCACCTTCAACAGCCTTCCAGTGGAAATCTACAGACTGATCCGTTATCGTCTCTTGATTAATAGGAGACTGAAGCTCAAGTAGAGGTTGCAGAACAATGCGCTCATTTAACACGTCACCCGGTTTGACTTCAATCCAATCGTCATACTGTATAGGCCAAGTCCAGCCGTCGATCTGATCATAGCTAAGTCCAAGCTGCAATTGATAGAAGCCGGGAATCACACCGTGGAATTCGAAACGTCCATCAGCGTCGGTGACGATTCGGTACGGTTCAGCAGCAGTAATGCTGTGATGAACTTCGCTTTCAGCACGGAGAAAAATACCTGCACGTGAGACCGGAGTCCCATCGCTACGGGTCAGGGTTCCGGATACGACAGCAGTTGAGGTACTTCCCATATCTATAGCAGACTGAATTGCGGATCGGAGCGCTTCTAGCTGCATTTCAGTCTCTGAAGTGCCTATCTCCGGTGCTGACCCTGATGATGAACCTGCTGTGCCATTGTCTGTGGTGTCTTTATCCGAGTTGCTAGTAACCTGACTCATTTGTTTATGAACATTCAGCCAGAATTTTTTGTAGCTCTCCAAGCCATCGGTTACTACAGCAAGGGCTTGCTGCGCTTCGCCTTTTGTGAAGAGCAGACGTCCGGTAAGCCATGCTTTTTGTGCATCTAGATCTTCCTGATACTCAGATGGAAAAGTGGGTTGTTCTAGAATAGCTTCAGCGACTGCTGTATCCCCACGATTCAGGGATCGTTCTGCACGAAGGAACGCTAGTTTTTTTGCCACGAGAGAGTTGCTGTTTAGCTGTTTCGATGCGGTGATAAGCGCTTGATCTCCGTCGTCCTTACGACCAAGAGCATCATATTCATAGGCAAGCAGCTTAGCCGCAAATATACGTGTATTATCCGCTGGCCCATCAAGGATATATTCCTCAAGCAAAGCGATTTTATCCTCCAGCAACAAATCGGAGGTAATGGGTTCATCATGATTCCACTGACTCATAGAGGGGCCGATATTTACGTCATATCTGTAGGGATCATAGCCGTGCTCCTTATCTATGATGTTTGTCTGGATAAGCTCCATACGTTTACTGCCAGTTGTAGACTCTATCTTTTGCAGAAGCTCTGTTCGGGCTAGGTTAGATTGAGTAGCTGTGCTCTTATCCATTTGTGCCTTTGAGGAGGGTAAGAAGTTAAATAGCAGAATGATCAGGGAAGCAGGGAGCAGCACGAATGACACCAGATGTTTGACCTTTATCTTAATTCTCATGCCTCTTCACCGCCTGCTCATAGATATCCTTCCAGTACGTATTGCCTCCGGCTTCGATGAGTTCCCGGTTCGCATGCTGCTGGACGCTTTGTTGTGGCTGATGTTTAACTTCTGGTTG
Organism: Paenibacillus sp. UBA6285; assembly: GCA_002438345.1. Lineage (GTDB taxonomy): Bacteria > Bacillota > Bacilli > Paenibacillales > Paenibacillaceae > Paenibacillus_AQ. The sequence goes on along the minus strand of DJUJ01000007.1, from coordinate 1,400 downwards.
ATGCAGGGTCAGCGAAATGACTAGAATAATTGCACCGATCGCGCCTATGGGTTTGACTGGGATCTCGATTTCCTTATTCCATAGCGCAAAGAGACGGGCTCCAAAGGTTGGAGGGTGGGTCATCTTGAGGACTCGTTCGTATCCTTTGAAGTGGATTGTTTGTAGTTCTTCATCTAGTTGTTGCTTGATAGCTTCGCGTTCCGTATTCCCCGTGTTCATAAGAAATGTCCCTCCTTCTCCAAAATCTTTTTTAAGAGCGTCCGTCCTCTGGCGAGTCGGGATTTAATCGTATTCTCAGGTGTATTCAATTGCTCGGAAANNTTCACGGATGCTCATTTCATGAAAGTAATACAACGTCAGACATTCGCGGTATATATAATCGAGATTTCTCATGGACTCGGTGAGTCTGATATTGTGCCATTCCACCATAAAAAGCTCTTCCGCCCCGGCAGTGAAGTTAGCATCGTCATTTGGTTGTAACGCTGTTCCTCCTAAAGGGAAAATATTGCGCCACCTCCATGTTCGTTGTCTCATCCGGCAACGGTTGATTGCGATGCGAATGAGCCAAGCCTTTAACCGTTCTGGATCTTGCAACTGACTCATTTTGGCATATGCTTGAACAAAAGTATCTTGCACCGCTTCTTCGGCACTCTGTCGATCTTTGAGCAGTAAGCAAGCGGTCCGGAGCAGCATATCGCCGTAATCATCCATCAACAGGCGGAGAGCTGACTCATCCTTTGCTTTGATTCTTTCTATAATATTCAGATGAAGCTCCCCTCCCTTTACTAATAAGATGCGGCTTGGAGGATTAAGGTTGCGTTTGTGTGGAATATTTTTACTGGGAGGGCGGTTTGTCGCAAGATGTTTCCCAAGATATGCTTCAGATGTGCCTCCCATTGCACTTTGTACATTCAAAATAGGTAATCCGTAGCAGGTATGATTGGGCTTGCTGGATCTAGCTCGAATAATGAACAAGCTAACTCTGCCTCCCCAACTACGATGCCAACAGCTACTTCTTTTCCTACGGAGACTAATAAAGATACAGCCAACGCAAATTCGCAGAATAGCGACAAACAACAACTCAAAGAATTAATTGAGCTTGCCAAAAAGGGTAAGGTTCCCGGTGTTGAATATGCTGCTCATACCGGACTTATTGATGAGGTAGAAGCGGATTGGGGTAAGCCTGATCAACAAGAGCCAGCGGGAAAAGGCATTTATGCTACCTACACTGACGAACATGTCGTATTCGGATTCAATAAAGGGAGTCTAATCTTCGATGTTCGTTCCAGTGATTCTGCACTGCAAAAGCTGACACTGAAACAAATCGAAGGGGCGCTAGGCAAGCCGGATGATACCAAAGTGAACGGCGAGGATAAGATCTACACTTATCAAGCCAATGA
>DJUJ01000050.1:228-3871 GCA_002438345.1 Paenibacillus sp. UBA6285 | reverse complement strand
TTTTCTAAGTCATCCGTTCAGAGTACCTTAATCTATGCTCCTGTTACTGTAGAAGGTCCTAATAGTACATTAGCACAGGGATATGTATATGCCGGAAACGCACTTGGAGCACTGGAGAAGCTGGCACTTCAAACGAACTTGCCGATCACGAATCCATCCGGTGCTTATGTCACAGGAATTGGAAACGTTCTGGGCGGAAGCTATGGCGGTTATGATGGATGGATGTATATCGTATCCCGTGGTGGTCAATGGATCAATCCAGATGTTGGAATGAGCGATTTTGCGCTTAAAGATTCAGATCAGCTACTGGTTTACTATGCCGGAGACGACACTAAGCTTGTAGATTCGGTAACGGTGTCCAAACCAAGCCCTAAAGAGGGCGATTCTTTTACCGTAGTCGTGACTAGTAAGACATGGAAATGGGACGCTGTAACGAATACGTCCTCCCCTGTAACCGCCAAAGCTGCTGGCGTTCAGGTCCAAATTGGTAATCGTATCGTAACGACGAATGCTAAAGGCGAGGCTTTGTTCTCGGGGAATGTTCCAGCAGGTGATTACAAACTGACTGTAACAGGCTATCGTGAAGGAAAAGCGCCATCGATAGCTAAATATACTCAAGATCTAAAGGTGATTCCTAAGAATGTAACGGCTTTACTTACCGTTGAGGGTCCGCAAGGACTGATCGGTGAGGGAACTATAAAGGCTTCCAATGCCCTTGAAGCTTTGCAGCAATTAGGGTTGTCCAATGATTTTAAAGTGGATATTACGAAATCCTCTTACGGAAATTTTGTATCGGGTATCCATGGAATTACGCAAGGACTTTACGACGGCTGGTGGAGCTTCGTAGTATGGCGTAGCGGGGAGTGGATCTACCCAAGTTTGGGTATGGACGCTTTTGAATTACAGGAATCCGACCGGGTTCTTGTATATTATGCCGGAGAAACCACACAGGTTGTTGATAGTGCGGTTGTTTCCTCATCACAACCAAAGCCGGGTGAAGCTTTCACAGTAACAGTCTCTCAGAAGAAATGGGTGTGGAATAAGGATACCTTTACTTCCGATCCAGTGACTTCTCCAGCCGCTCCAGTGCAGGTCTCGATCGGTGATAAGAAGGCAATCACAAATGCTAAGGGTGTAGCTGCTTTTGACGAAGGTCTACCAGCGAATACCTATACGATAATTGTTACCGGGTATGCTAAAGATAGTGTACCTAGTGTGGCACGTTATACTCAATCACTGAACGTTGCTTCATCAGTTATTGCTCCCGCTAAAGCTACCGCTACTATTTCAGTTGTTGGTGATAGCCGGAAGGGCACGATTCTGAAGAGTACAACAGTAGCGCTAAAAGAAGGCGAAACAGCTTATAGCTTATTGTTCAGTCAATTGGGCGATAAGGTAGTATCATCCGGTAGCGCTGGTAGTATGTACGTGAAATCTATAGATGGTTTGGCCGAATTTGATGGCGGTCCAAGCAGTGGATGGAAGTATAAGACGAATAGAGATGCTGATCCAAGTATAAGTGCAGACAGCTACATTNNCCGAAGGCGTTTATGCTTGTTTTGTTCGTTGCAATATTTGACAACAGACACTTTTTTTCGACATTTTATTCATGATTTTATTTAAAAATCATCACACTATTCGTCCCTCTTACCGATAAAAATAGATAGTTAGTAAGATTATGTGAAGGCGGAATGTAGATGAAGAATATGAAAGTGAAATTCAAAATTGGGCTTCTTTTGGTATTTTCTGTGATTATGCTGAACGTCGTAGGGGTAACCGGCTTTCTCACCATGGACAAAATGGCCCAAAAAACAACAGAGACGTATAATGAAAACTTATTGCCTGTTTCTTACGTGGGGCAAATGCGTACAAACAATAGGGCTATCGAAGCTTTTCTTTTGGAGCGTTTGATTAGTGTTGATGTAAACAAGAACAAAGAACTGATAGAGAGCGTCAAGGGAAAAGTACAAGAAAATAATGATCTTTTGAACAAGCTGAAGAGCGTCCAGTACAAGGATAGTACGATTGTGAGTAAAATAAAAGAATTCGAGTCCTCCTTAACAGACTACCGTGCACAAAGAGACAGTATTATTCAGATTGCGGATAGTAAAGGTAGTCAAGAGGGCTATAAAGTATTCNNTACCGCTAAAAGTATGAAGACTAATAGTATATTATTGATAACGTTCTCCTGGATCATTTGTATCGTGCTTAGTGTTACAATCATTCGTCTGATTACGAAACCTCTTAAGGAACTTCAAGGGCTGATGAAGCGGGCTGAAGCAGGAGATTTAACCGTGACGGCTGTATATACGGCCAAGGATGAAATCGGCCAAATTAATAGCTCGTTTAACAATATGCTGGAGAGCCTGCGGAAGATGATGCAGGGAATTGCGGAGAGTGCAGAAATGTTATCAGCCTCGTCGCAAGAGATGAGCGCTAGTGCTGAGCAGACCTCACTGGCTTCACAAATGATCGCCGAATCTTCAGGAGAGATTGCAGCGGGCTTTGATGAACAGACGGAGAGCATTAGTCGCACCTCACAGTCTATACAAGCTATGACTAATAATATTTCGGCCGTAGAAAGTAGCAGTTTTGAAATGTCCGACCTTATGGGAGTCGCTTCTGGTTCAACGGATCGAGGGGTGATCGCCGTAGATAACATTATAGAACAAATGAAGGAAATCGACTCCAGCGTAACCCAGAGCCAAGAGATTGTTAGTAACCTTGGACAACTGTCGCAGGAGATTAATACGATTATTACGACGATTAATGGAATTGCAACACAGACGAACTTGCTGGCGCTTAATGCATCTATCGAAGCAGCGAGAGCTGGAGAACATGGACGTGGCTTTGCTGTAGTTGCTGGAGAAATTCGAGGTCTTGCAGAAGCAACGCGAAACAGCTCACTGAAAGTAACAGATATAATTACGCATATTCAAAAGCAAACTGAAAGTGCAGTAGAATCAATGGCTTTAGGGTCTGAGCTAGTCTCTAACGGCGTAGTTCAAAGTCAGCTCGTATCTCAAGCGTTTCATGAGATTCAAAGTTCTATTAAAGACGCTACCCAGCAGACGGAAGAGATCAGAGAGGCGGTTGCGCATGTCTCTTTAGAGTCACAAGGTGTAGCGGCAGCAATGGAACAGGTCAATGCTATATCCAATAAAGGGGCGGTGGGTGTTCAGGACACCAGCGCGGCTAGTCAACAGCAACTGTCTGCTATGGAGGAAATGTCCGCATCAGCTCAGTATTTAGCAGTGCTGGCCGAAGATCTACAGAAGACCTTGGCAAGATTCAGTTTATAGCGCTTAATAATAACAGCCAGTCTCTAGTGTACCTTGAGGCTGGCTGTTTAGTATTTCGGTTATTGCTACAGGTAATGCAAAAAGGGACGTCCCAGAGCCATTTAGGCTTTAGAAACGTCCCTTTTGTTTGTTATTGAATGGAATTAAGCATACCAGCCCCATACGAAGATGAAGAGTGTACCGAATATCGTGACTAAGCCAACGAATAGGGCATAGGCGATATTGATGTAAAGTTCTTTCTTGGTATCTGCTGATTCCCCGATATGCATGAACAGGAAGAGCTGCAAGGAAGCCTGAATGAGGGCTGTAACAAGCAGGATAGCCATGTTCGCAGTATTGGA
>DJUJ01000050.1:0-189 GCA_002438345.1 Paenibacillus sp. UBA6285 | reverse complement strand
AAGAGAGGCTAAGAAACCCATCACATGGCGAATTGGAAACAATTGCTTCATCATGCTACATCAGTCCTTTCAGATAGACGAAGCTGAAAATAAAGATCCAGACAACGTCCAAGAAATGCCAGTACAGCGAGAAGATAAAGGATTTATTGGCCGTAGCCGGATTAATACCTTGACGCTTCAACTGGATTA
>DJUJ01000081.1:19673-20097 GCA_002438345.1 Paenibacillus sp. UBA6285 | reverse complement strand
TAAGTTTTGCGGAGCGATGCTCTTCAGAATGGACTACACAGCAAAACTTGCATCGTAGACATACGCTTAAGTCTACCAACTATTATAACGTTTGTTACTCTCTCTTGGCTAATCCTTCCTCACAAGGAAGGGTAACCTCGAAAGTTGTTTCCTCACCGAGGGTGCTGCTTACACTAATCTTGCCGTGATGTGCCTCCACGATAGATTTTGTAATGGAAAGGCCCAGTCCAGATCCACCGTATTTACGTGTGCGAGAGGAATCGCTGCGGTAGAACCGATCGAATATATGTGGGATATGCTCTGCGGAAATCCCGCAACCGTTGTCCTGCACAGTTAGAACAGCTTCGTCTCCTCTAGCATGTAAAGAGAGATAAATGGTTCCAGACGCTGCATCCGTATGTTGAACCGCATTGTGGAACAGATT
>DJUJ01000081.1:19342-19566 GCA_002438345.1 Paenibacillus sp. UBA6285 | reverse complement strand
AGTTGGGGGGCACCGTCCATCCGAGCGAGCAGAAGCAAATCCTCCACCAGCTTGTTGATCCGTTTCGATTCGCCATGCATGCTTCGCAATGAATTGTATAACTGTTCTTTGTTGTCGGCGGCGCCCCGCAGTAAGACCTCCAGAAAACCGTGGATCGAGGTAAGCGGAGTTCTCAGCTCGTGTGAAGCATCGGCAGCGAAGCGACGCATCTGTTCCTTGGCTTC
>DJUJ01000081.1:18912-19265 GCA_002438345.1 Paenibacillus sp. UBA6285 | reverse complement strand
CTTGTCGATCTCGGCCTGCCCTTGGTTAATTGGAAAACGGATAATCAGATTACCGGCATCAATGATCTCGGCAGACTCTCCCATATTTGAAAGAGGGACCAGCGTCTTTCGAAGGGCAGGCAAGTATAGGAGGAAGCCAGCCAATAAAGCAATAACTGACAAACCTGCGTAGATCATCAACTGCTGCATGATTACATCCGTAAGCGGCCCTGTATTCACACTCATTTGCAGCAGCAATCTAGTATTTCCAGGTCTATAGAGGTTCACGAATATGGCTAGATGTTCAGTGCCTTCTTCTGCTTGTATGAGCTTGTAATTTCCTGTTGCTCTATCCGTGGTATGAATGAGCAGAC
>DJUJ01000081.1:14600-18907 GCA_002438345.1 Paenibacillus sp. UBA6285 | reverse complement strand
AGGTTGTTGTATTGTTCATTCGTCAATCTAGGCGCGGCTGAATCAGATAAAGTCAATTGTTGTAAGTCCCTGAAGGTGCCATCCGAGCTATAAATGGCGATGGTCGTATGGGCATCCAGCAAGAGCGGGCGCCTATTCTCGCCGGTTCGCAAGCCGTCGGGCATTTTATTTACGCCGTTTCTGTCCCCCGGTAGATTGCCACTATGCTCGGTGTTCCCTCATTCGGAGTTGTAGTGTCCTCGTCATAGGAATTGAAAAAGTTGAAAAACATCTCACGGGGAACAGAACGTATTTGCGCTTCCATAGACTCCGCTCTATTGCTATATATGAAATCCCGCATGAGTATATATTGTAATACTCCGATTAGCAGTAGCAATCCTGATAGAATGAACAGCGAAATGGCTAGAAGCTGCTTGCGCAGAGAACGTGGTGCAGGCAGCTTACGAAACCATTTAGAGATGCGCGTACTCATAGATCTACCCGGTAGCCTGCTCCCCGCAGGGTACGGATAATACGGTGCTCCTTATCCCCGAGCTTCTCGCGAAGCGAACGGATATAGACTTCAACGATATTTTCCTCACCGCCAAAATCATAGCCCCACACCTTATCAAGAATCATGAGCTTACTTAGTACGAGGCCGTGATTAATAACGAGATACTGCAGTAACTCGTATTCCGTGGGGGAGAGTTCAAGTACTTCTTCCTTGAAGCGAATTTCTTTTCGACGGCTGTCAATTCGGAACGGACCGCAGCGGACCTCGCCTAGCAGACCCGGAAACTGATTGCGTAGTCGTGCTTGAATCCTGGCAAGCAATTCATCGAAGCTGAAGGGCTTGACCATATAATCGTCAGCACCAATCGTGAGTCCCTTGACTCGATCGTCCACTTCATCCTTTGCAGTAAGCATAATAACAGCTATTTCTGTCTCTTCGGAACGTAGGTAATGACATAACTCGAATCCATCCATGCCGGGCATCATGACATCAAGGATGGCTACATGTGGTTTAAACTCAGCAGCGACTGAGATGGCTGTGATTCCGTCGGGTGCGGTTCTGACTTCGAATCCTTCGTTAAGTAGACCCAGTTCTAAAAATTGTAGTATATGAGGCTCATCATCTATGAGCAGTAGTCGAACGCCTTGAGTTGCTTTCATCATAGGTACCTCCAAATCAGTGATAGATAGCTACATCATGACATATCCGGTTGAACGTTTGCTGAAGATCGGTCCCTTTGCTTTACGATTAAATGAGCAATCTTCTTTCATGATGATTCAAAGGAGTTAATTTAGTTATAAGTAATATTAATGTGTTTAATAACAAACAAGGTTAAAAATTCCGGATTTTCGAAAATGTGATAAAGGGTTTTGACGACAGATATAGAACACTTTACAATAAGGATAATCTCCTGATTTTGGAGGGAGTTCCCCATTTTAGTTAGAACTTTCGGTTGTATTACATTTCCTTCCACGTTTTTTTCAACTTTGTCCAACTTCCTATCAAGGCTCATTTCTTTCAAGTGCATTTCTTGTTAATTCACTTCTTTCTGGAACTTCTGTTCATTCAACCTGTGCTTGCTGAACTTCATATTACCCATAAGTCAAGGGAGGCTTTTCCATGAAGAAAAAGGAAATGGTAGCCATGCTATTGGCTGGAGGCCAAGGCAAAAGATTGAAAGGTTTAACCAAATCGCTTGCCAAGCCCGCTGTTTATTTTGGAGGGACCTATCGGATCATCGACTTCCCTTTAAGTAACTGCTCCAATTCAGGTATTGATACAGTTGGTGTGCTGACTCAATATGAGCCACTTATACTGCATTCTTACATCGGAGTAGGCAGTGATTGGGATTTGAACCGTAAGAACGGTGGGGTATTCGTATTGCCACCGCATGAACGCGAGAATGGAAGCAGCTGGTATCGGGGAACAGCCGATGCGATTTATCGGAATCTTAAGTTTGTGGATCAGTTCGATCCAGAACATGTCCTTATTCTGTCTGGTGATCACATTTATAAAATGGACTATAACGCAATGCTTCAGTACCACAAGGAAAGAAACGCCGATTGCACGATTTCTGTAATTGACGTTCCGCTGGAGGAAGCCAGCCGATTTGGAATTTTGAATACGGAGGACGATCTAAAAATTTACGAATTTGAGGAGAAGCCCTCTCAACCAAAAAGTACGCTAGCTTCTATGGGTGTGTATATCTTCAAATGGGAGATTCTCCGCAAGCATCTACTGGAGGACGGAGAAAATATAGGTTCTTCCCACGATTTCGGCAAGGATATCATTCCTTTAATGCTGGAAGACGGAAACTCCTTATTTGCGTACCCTTTTGAAGGGTACTGGAGAGACGTAGGTACTGTAACCAGCTTATGGGAAGCGAATATGGATTTGCTGAGCGACAACCCGCCACTCAATCTAAACGATCCCAGCTGGCGCATTTTTACACGTAATCCGAATCAACCTGCCCAATATGTTGCCCCTGGGGCGAAAGTGTCAGGCTGCATTATTAATGAAGGCTGCATTGTGCACGGAGAAGTGAATCACTCTGTTCTCTTTTATGGCGTAGAAGTGGGTGAAGGCAGTGTAATTACGGATTCCGTGATTATGCCTAAGGTTAAGATCGGCAAGAACGTACGCATTCATAAAGCNNCAAGCTAAAACGCCTTCGGCGTCCTTCAAGGGACGGTAAGCGTTTATGCGAGAATTATAAGGATAAAGTATATCGTGAAACTTATACTTTCTTATAAATTATAAGAGGACGGTGGATTCCGATGAAGCAACTCATGGGTGTAATTAATCTGGATCATGAACTCGACAAATTAAATGAACTCACTTATTTCCGCTGTGGTGCAGCCGTACCTTTTGCCAGTCGTTATCGATTGATTGATTTCGTGCTTTCTAATATGATGCGTGCAGACCTGGAGAGCGTTGGCCTATTTGTCCGCCGTAAATACCGTTCCCTGATGGACCATTTGGGTGACGGAAAATCCTGGGATATGAATCGTAAGCATGGGGGATTATTTATTTTGCCTCCAGACTGGAACGATCCAACGGATACTTCTCTCGGGGACTTACAGCATTATCATAATAATCTGGATCTTTTTAAACGGGGATCTGCTAAATATATCGTGTTTTCCGGCAGCCAGCATATCAATACTATCGATCTCCAAGACTTATACAGCTACCATTTGGAGAAGGGGGCCGACGTTACAGTAGTATACAAAAAGATAGAAGAATTGCAGCCTGAGCATGATCTATGCCAGCGAATTGAAGTGGACGAAGAGAATAAGGTGACTAATATCCATCATGAGAAACACCATCCTAATTTATATCTGGATATTTTCATTATGGAGAAGAAACTGTTCTTGGAGCAGGTGGAGCATTGTATTGCGCATGGAGAGAGTTATTTTTTCCGTGATGTGATTCAGAAGAACCGACACAAATTTAATATCGCCGCATACGAATATCATGGATATCATGCCGTAATTAATTCATTAGAGAGTTATTATAAGAACAGTTTGGAACTGCTCCAGCAGGAGAATTACTTCAGTTTGTTCAAAGAAAGTCCGGTACAGACGAAGATTAAATATGAAGCTCCAACCCGATACTTGGAGAGTGCTAATGTCAGCAATTCGCTGGTGGCTAACGGCTGCATTATAGGTGGAACGGTGGAGAACAGCGTGATCTTTCGGGGGGTTCAGGTACGTAAGGGAGCGAAGATCATCAACTCTGTAATTATGCAAAAGTGCGTCATCGAAGAGAATGCTGTTATTGAGAATGTGATTATGGATAAAGACGTACATTTGAGTAAGAATCGAATTCTTGTTGGAGATAGCAAACGTCCATTCGTCATCGCCAAGAGCAGCAAGATCTAACGACTGGATTAGATGAACTAAGCAGTATACCTATCTGATCTAATGGCACAGTCTACTGCACTTCTAAAAAAAGCATTTGTCAGGAGGACCTACTGTTGTTTAACGATAAAGAATCTTTCAAACAGGTATTCCGTGAGACCCTCATCGGTAAATTAGGTAAACCGCTTGAGGAAGCCTCGAATGCCGATGTCTATAAAATACTGGGCAGCATGATTCGCGAGAACGCCGGGAAAAATTGGGCAGAAACCAACCAAAAATATAAGATCGATAAAGATAAGCAGGTCTACTATTTTTCAATGGAGTTCTTGATCGGTAGGCTTCTGGGGAACAATCTGCTGAATATGGGTGTGCTGGCTGTAGTTCGTGAGGGCTTAGCTGACCTTGGTTTTTGTTTGCAGGATATAGAGGAGGTAGAATCGGACGCTGGGTTAGGG
>DJUJ01000081.1:6015-14585 GCA_002438345.1 Paenibacillus sp. UBA6285 | reverse complement strand
ATAAATATGGCCTGTTCGAGCAGAAGATCGTTGACGGTTATCAGGTGGAACTGCCTGATTACTGGCTGCAGAATGATAATGTATGGGAAGTGCGCCGCGAAGACAAGCAGGTTGAAGTAAGGTTCTGGGGGGTTATTGAGACCCGCGAAGAGAACGGGCGGCTCGTATTCGATCATACTCAATATGAGGCTGTTCGTGCAGTTCCTTACGATGTTCCTATCATCGGCGCAGATCGCCGGCATGTGAATACGCTGCGTAACTGGAGTGCAGAGTCCATCACTCAGCCATCTAGAACATTTGGTTCTTTTGCCGGGACGGACTATCATAAATTTCTGGAGTATAAGCGTTCTGTAGAATCCATTTCGGAGTTCCTTTATCCGGACGACTCCCAATACGAAGGCAAGCTGCTTCGCTTGAAGCAGCAGTACTTCCTCTGCAGCGCGGGGCTGCAAAGTATTCTGCGGACCTATGCCAAGCTTGGGCTCCCTATAGAATCACTGCCTGACAAGGTAGCTCTTCATATTAATGATACACATCCAACGCTGGTGATTCCTGAACTGCTGCGGATTCTGATGGATGTACATGGTTTAGGATGGGATGAGGCATGGAGTATCACGACGCGTATGGTATCTTACACCAATCATACAATTCTGAGCGAAGCGCTTGAGAAATGGCCCATTCAAATGGTTAGGGAGCTGCTACCGCGTATTTTTCTCATTATTGAAGAGATCAATGCCCGTTTCTGTGGCGAGCTTATGAGTCGTTATCCGGGCGATCAGGATCGAATTGCACAGATGGCGATTATTCATGATGATCAAGTTCGGATGGCTCATCTGGCGATTGTAGCTAGCCATAGTGTCAATGGGGTGGCGGCGCTGCATACAGAAATATTAATGAAGCGCGAAATGCGACTTTTTAATGAAATGTATCCACACCGTTTCAATAATAAGACGAACGGAATCACCCATCGGCGATGGTTACTGCATGCCAATCCAGATCTGGCTAATTTGATCAATCAATCGATAGGAACCCGTTGGGTGAGCCATCCTCAAGAAATGATTGGCTTGATTAAATATTGTGAGGATGCTTCATTCCAGGAACAAGTAGCCAGTATTAAGCGCCAGAATAAGCTACGTCTTGCAGAGTACATCTACAGTAAGCATTCGGTACATGTCGATCCTGATTCTATCTTTGATGTACAGGTGAAGCGCCTGCATGCCTACAAGCGCCAGTTGCTTAATATTTTGCATATTCTGCATTTGTATAATCAAATCAAAGATAATCCTTCGATGGATATGGTCCCGCGCACGTTTATATTTGGAGCAAAGGCAGCGCCAAGTTATCATCTGGCGAAGCGGATTATCAAATTGATTAATACAGTTGCGGAGGTAGTCAACAAAGATCCGGATGTTAAGGGGAAGATTCGTATCTTTTTCCTTGAGAATTATTCGGTATCTCTAGCAGAAAAGATCATTCCTGCCGCGGATATCAGTGAGCAGATTTCTACAGCTAGCAAAGAAGCATCAGGCACCGGGAATATGAAGTTTATGATGAACGGTGCGTTGACGGTAGGTACGATGGATGGCGCAAACGTTGAAATGCATGAGATGGTGGGAGACAACAATATGTTCCTGTTCGGACTTCGTGCTGAGCAGGTCATGGATTACTACCAGCATGGCGGTTATCATGCCCGTGATATATACAATGGGGATAGTCGTGTGAAAGAAGTACTGGATCAGCTAATCAAACCAGGACCCATATGCTGCCATGCTACGGAATTTGAGAGCATTTTCCACTCCCTTCTGGATAATAACGATGAATTTTTTGTACTTAAGGATTTCGCCAGTTATGTCGAGACGCACGTCGAAATTGATCGGGCATACCGCAACCGGCAGGAATGGCTGAAGAAGTCCATTATTAATATTGGTCATTCTGGTAAGTTCTCCAGTGATAACACAATTAGTCGCTATGCAGCTGAAATTTGGAACATTAGTCCAGTTCGACTATAGGATCAACATAAATAGGCTGTCTTATACGTAGGTAACTCCTACAAATAAGACAGCTTTTTTTAACCTATCAGAAAGTATATATTTGGGGCCCCCACAAAGTACCTGAGTACGCATCGAAGCAAAGCCTCACTTTGTGGGGGGATTTTTAGATAGCTTCCGATACTAAAGCTGCAAACCGTTCTAGAAACCGGCGTTCCTCATCATCAAAGCGGTCCTTGAGTGGACTGTCGATATCAAGTACGCCAAGTAGGCGATCATCCTTTATTAAAGGAACAACAATTTCGCTGTTAGAGGCTGCATCACAGGCAATATGACCTGGAAATTCATGCACATCTCCTACTACAAGTGTGCGTCGCTCTGCTGCTGCCGTTCCGCACACGCCGCGAGATAGCGGAATTCGAATGCATGCAGGGAGGCCTTGAAAAGGTCCAAGGACTAGCTCTTTACCGTCAAATAAATAAAAACCGGCCCAATTCGTATCCGGCAGAGCGTGTTTAAGAAGTGCCGAAGCATTAGCTAGATTGGCCGTAGCACTTGGCTCGTCCTTCATCAATGCTTCGAGTTGGAGTAGAACCGCTTCAAACTGCTCGCCGCGTGTTCCATCATAAGGCATAGCTTGGAACATGAAGCATCACCTTCCTGTACTTTAAAGTATATATGAAACCATAACTGTAACTAACAACATATTATAGCTCTGAGGGGTACGTCAAGCCACAACATTATTTTGTGATTTATTGGAATCCTCTATGGTGTTACTGAAGCACTGAACCCTAACAATGATGTTTCCAATGATCTGTCATAGGGTAATGCTAGAGTAAATACCGAAGGCTTTGTAGCCAGAAGGAGTGGAATATGCGCGCCGATGTACAGAATTTGTTCATAGGAATCCACATGCTTTATTGTGCACATGATAAAGATGTGACGATCTCGGAGATGCTGCTCGAACTGGAAGCCATGGGGTATCGTGTAGGAGAACGCGAAGTGAAACAGGAATTGGAAAAGCTGACGATGGACAACTTTTTGACTGCACATAGCGAAGGGTACAGTATTACCGGCACTGGAATTGAAGAGTTCAAGGATATTCGAGCCAAACTTCAGGTGTTGTGTAGTGAAGTCGTGAATTGACGGAATGGAATGATTGAATATTAAAGGTTAAAAATAAGCGTCTGGATCAAGTGGTGTGTGCCACCTGATTCAGACGTTTTTTAAAATATAAGAAAGTANNTTATATTTCTCGCATAAACGCTAACCGTCCTTGTGGGGACGCTAAAGGCGTTTTTGCTTGCATGTAAGATGTTAAGAAATTAGAACTTTTAGCTTAAGGATATACTCTTGAATGATGTATAATTGATAAGTTGAAGGGGGAGCGGAGAATTGTATTTATGCAATGGAGTGACACCTACACTGATCGGTAGAAGATTAAAATTATGTGCTATGACTACTGAGCATGCTTCAGCATTATTTCAGGTTTGGTCTCATCCGGAAGTTTCTAACTGGCTGGGTGCTCCAGCATTGTCCTCTATAGAAGAAACGGAGCAGCTTATTGCTCTTCTTTTACAGATGGCTGAGGAAGAGGAGAGCTTACGTTGGAGTATTATTGGATCCGGAGATGAAGTTATAGGTAGCTGCGGTTACAACCATTGGCAGCTTCAGGGAGCTTACCGTGGTGAAATTGGCTGTGATCTGTCGCCTGCCTTTTGGGGGCTTGGATATATGAAAGAAGCGCTAGGGCTTGTACTCGATTTTGGCTTCAACATTATGGGTTTGAATCGGATAGAAGCGCTCTGTCATTCTGATAATATCCGTGCTAAGAGGCTGGTTTATGCGCTTGGATTTCAGAAGGAAGGCGTATTACGTCAATATCGGCAGACCCTTTCCGGCTTTCAGGATGTTACTCTCCATGCTCTACTGCGCGAGGAGTGGCATTGAACTTAATACATAAAGAGAGGGTATGGAACATTGAAGTCAACAGGGGATTTAGAACGTAAATTAATATTAACAGGAGTATTACTGGCCACCTTTCTTGCCGCTATTGAGGGGACGGTAACAGGGCCAGCGGGACCGGCGATTGTAGGCGACTTTCAGGGGATGCAGTGGCTGAGCTGGATATTTACTTCATACTTGCTGGCAATGGCTATTACAACACCTATTTTCGGCAAAATCAGTGATCTGTTCGGACGCAAGCCTGTGTTCATGTGGGGAGCGGCTGTTTTTTTATTAGGCTCATTATTATGCGGAATATCGCAAAGTATGGAACAGCTGATCCTGTTTCGTGCGATACAGGGGATCGGTGCGGGAGCACTTATTCCAATGACCTTTACCATTATCGGAGATATTTACAGCATTGAAGAGAGAGCAAAGACGCAAGGGTTGCTAAGCTCTGTATGGGGGATTTCCTCATTGGTAGGGCCACTGCTTGGTGGCTATGTGGTAGATTACTTAAGCTGGCGTTGGGTATTTGTATTCAATCTGCCGTTTGGCGTATTGGCAATGGTATTTATTGCGCGCTACCTGAAGGAAGAGAAGGTACGTCGGAAGACACAAATCGATGTGGCGGGAGTTCTGCTGTTCGCAGCAGGCATGGGTGCCCTACTCTTTGGACTCTCGACGGGTGGACAGAACTTGGCATGGACCTCTCCACAATTACTCACAACACTGGGGGCGGCGGTCATCCTGCTAATCTTATTTCTGTTTGTGGAGCGCCGAGCTCCAGAGCCTATGCTTCCGCTGAACCTCTTCTCAAACCGTAACATCGCGGTATCAACAGGCGCTAACCTGCTTGTTAGCACATTAATTATTGGACTTTCTACGTATATCCCACTATGGGTACAGGGCGTATCTGGAAAAAGCGCTGCGATCTCAGGCTTGCTGCTTGCACCGATGTCTGTAGGTTGGATGTTTGGATCGATAGCAGGTGGGCGGATGATTCTGCGAGCGGGTTCTCGCCGAACGGCAATGCTTGGATTGATGATGATTGCTGCAGGGGCTATTGGTCTGGCTTTCTTGACTGGGGAGTCTTCGCAGCTAATACTCTTATGCTTGATGCTGGTCTGTGGAGTAGGCTTCGGATATTCTTCTACGGTCTTCACGATTATCGCTCAGTCCTCGGTTGCGCATGATCAACGTGGTGCATCCACAGCGCTTAATGCATTTACAAGGTCACTGGGTCAGACCATTGGGGTAGCTATATTCGGTTCCTGGCTGAACTTGAATATTGATAAGCTGTTGAGAAAACAACCGGATTCAAACGTTACTGGTGAGGATATAAATAAGCTGCTCGGCTCACATACAGGAACTAACCTGTCCGGTGAAGTATCAAACAGTTTGCGTGGTGCACTTGAAGGGGGACTTCATTCACTATTTATCGTGATGGCAGTTTTCGCTGTTTTGTCGCTAGTAATATCTTGGGGTTTGCGCAAGGGTGTGCCTTCGGTAGAGGATGCTTCGTCGTCCTTGAAAAAGGCATAACTCATTATCTAAGTAACATAAAGAAGCCCGATCAGGCATATGCCGGTCGGGCTTCTTCGTGCGATAACAGCTTGTCTAACAAATATGAAGTAAAAAGCAGCCTAGATTCTAGCCCTACTTACGGGGAATAGGGGAAAGCTTCTCAGCTTGCAGACCCATCTTCTTGAGCAGAACAATCATTTGTTCCTTCTCTTCATCATTCAGTCCGCTGAAAGCAAGATGAAGACGCTCTGAGTATTTCGGATACATCTCATTCATGAGACGTTCGCCTTCCGCAGTCAGTTCCGCAAAAATCACCCTACGATCACTTGGACAAGGCTTGCGCTGCAAATAGCCGCGTTCTTCGAGCTTGTCGATTACGTAAGTAACGTTGCCGCTTTGTAGCAGCAGTTTGGCGCCAATTTGTTGAATTGGCTGTGGTCCCTTATAGTACAACACTTCCATGACTGCAAAGGCAGTAGGATTAAAACCTTCAATTTTGCTGCCGGTAACAGCATGCTCATTAATACTCTTGAATGATTTGGCAAATACCCGGTACAAATGTAGTGTTAATTGTGTATCACGTTCATAAGATTGTATCATGCTTCTCCACCCTCTATCGTTAATCATGTGAACTCGTCGCACGTCTGTAATCATATTTATTAGTGCACGGTTTACCTGTGCAACGAACTTTGAGATAACAATAGAATACGTGAAAGAGCGAATGAAGAACATGTGATTTGTCACAATGAGCAACTTTTAATTATTAAAAATCAAACAATTTTTTGGAGATGATGAAATTGGACGTTTTTTTGATTTCAGTCTCTGAAAGGATAACAATTTCATCCTCCGGTTCAAGCGCTATTTACGCCTCTAGACGGATGAATGACAATCTCCAATATTTTACTATTACTTCATTGAGAAATAGTAACGGGGAGTGAAGTGAAGATGGAGGACCAGATTCATGATTTAAAAGAAAGTAAGCTAACCGCGAATAAGCCCTTCATGCTGCTTATCACCGCACAGCTCGTATCGAATGTAGGGGACTGGTTGCATATACTAGCACTACTGACGATGGTAGGATTCAAATGGAATGCTACACCGTGGGAAATTACAACTCTATCTTTATGTATGGCCGTGCCTCTGCTGTTAGGAGGACCGTTGGCAGGCTATTTAAGCGATCGTTTCAACCGCAAGGCACTAATGATTGGTTCGGATATAGCCCGTGCCGGGATTGTTGTCTGCTTGGTATGTGCAGGTTCGCTGTGGCAGGTCTATGTGCTGCTGCTGGCTAAGGGATTTATGGATGTACTGTTCTCTCCGGCTAAAAGCGGAAAGATAAAGGAACTTGTTCCTGCGGCTCAGATGGATAAAGCCATGGCGCTTAGCTCATCGATAGAACAGATAACCAAAATTGTGGGTCCAGCTCTCGGTGGACTGCTGGTCGCAGCATTCGGCATAGCTGC
Source organism: Paenibacillus sp. UBA6285 (assembly GCA_002438345.1). Taxonomy (GTDB): domain Bacteria; phylum Bacillota; class Bacilli; order Paenibacillales; family Paenibacillaceae; genus Paenibacillus_AQ. The sequence continues at coordinate 7,663 of DJUJ01000081.1, read as the reverse complement.
TTGTTACATGATTGACTCAGCTACTTTCATTTTATCGGCGATCATTTTGCTTGGATTACCTCGCATAGCTGCGATAAAGAAGGAGGACGCGAAAGCAAGCACAGAGGAGACGGAGGTACGTAAATCCTTCCGCCAAGAAATGTCGGCTGGTCTGCATGTGATTGCAGGAATGCCTGTAGTGCTTTGCGGCATTGTTACGTTGGCGCTGGTGCTACTAATGCTGCAAATTGGTGACTCTCAGATTGTAACGTTATTCCGGGAGATTCCAGGTGTGAATGGTGATTTGCTGGGCTGGTGTGTAGCGGCCAGTGGCTTTGGAACCTTGCTATCAGCACTGCTTGTAAGCCGGATAGGCAGTGGCAAGCATCCGCTTATCTTTATGGGATTAGGGGCTGTAATAATGGGAGTCGTCTTCTCGAGTGCAGGGATCGTAACTGCTCACGGTCAGGCCGGAATCTGGATGAACATTGCGTTGTTTGGGTCCTTCATGTTTGCTGGTGTGGGTGCAGGACTAGCGTTTATACCCTTCAATTCGATGTTACAGCAACGGACACCTGCAGAATACACGGGTCGTGTATTTGGGACCATAGGCAGTCTGACAAGCGCAGCGGTTATTCTAGGACCTGTAGCCGGTGGAGCATTAGTGACAGCATCGGGTCCTGTGTCTGCTTTTATTCTATCTGGTCTGCTTACAGGACTACTTGGGCTGGGACTGTTAATGCTGCGTGGCAAAATTGAACGCCGGGATGAAGCTGCTATCAAGAAGCAGGAAGGAATAGTAGCGACGAATAACATAGACCTTGTAGGACAGACCTCCCTTTGACGGGAGGTTTCTTTTGTTTGCTATGAGAAGGGATGAGATAGTTATTGTGAAAAAAGCAGCTTGCAAATTTTCAGAAAGAATATATAGTACGATTAGATAAGTTGTCATTTCATCTGTTGACCATTAGAATATCATTCATATACGTATCTAGGAGATGGAGAATATGGAGAAAGTAGAACTAACGGTGGATACCGAGAGCTACGACGACATTGTGCTCGATGTTGAGATCGATGAGGCTGGCTATGAAGCGGGAGACCCTTGCATATTCGATATTTCATTTCAGGTGAAGCGAGGGCAGTTGCTCGGACTGATCGGACCTAACGGTGCTGGGAAAAGTACAACCATCAAGACACTGCTCGGGTTGCTGAAGAATACAAAGGCTAAGGTGTCCTTTAGTGGAGTTAATAAATCTTATGCTTATGTACCGGAGCAACCTGTGTTTTATGAGGATTTGACATTGTGGGAACATTTGGATTTGGCGGCCGCTGCCTATGGACTGAAGTACGAGCAGTTCGAAGAAACTGTGGAGAGGCTGCTGAAGCAGTTTGGTATGGGCCATGTACGCAATGATCTTCCAGCCGGATTCTCTAAAGGCATGAAACAAAAAATGATGCTAATGCTTGGCTTTTTGGTACAGCCGGATGTTTATATTGTGGACGAGCCGTTTATCGGTTTAGATCCTCGCGCCACTAAAGATTTCCTGCGGCTGCTGGAAGCGGAGCGGAAGCGTGGAGCTGGTGTATTAATGTCAACGCATGTACTGGATACTGCAGAGAAGATATGCGATGGTTTTTTGTTGGTTTTGTGGGGGGGGGGGGGGTGTTG
>DJUJ01000081.1:0-5991 GCA_002438345.1 Paenibacillus sp. UBA6285 | reverse complement strand
TGCTGGGAGGGCGTTTATATTACGGATTCTGGAACGAGGCGCTACCAGCTTGGACTGCAAATTTGCCGTTTATGCTCATTCCTTCATTATTAGTGCTCCTGATCTGCAACGGGGGATTGGTGCTATTATTGCAGGAAGGGGATCTATTATTTCTTAGACAGCGGGAGCGATGGATAAATACGATCATATTTCGCGGATTGATCTACAGCCTGATTGTAACCTCGCTGAAGTTCTGTGTAGCTTTTGCACTATTGTTGCCTTTTCTTATTCGGGGATTTGAAATGACGTCATCGGAGGTATGGGCGCTGTTCGCTCTGACCTTGGCGTGCAGCTGGTGTGTTAAGTTACTTGGACATCTTGTAAAAGTTCAGAAGCAAGGTTGGCGGCGCTGGCTGTGGCTGTTTCTGGCGATCTCAGTTCCGAACGCTATTTTTTTCAGAGTAGCTATCCTTTGGATTGATCGCCCGCTCTTCATACTGTTGAGTGCGGTTCTATTTACTGTCGTTGCAATAATAGCTTTCCGGCGGCGTTTAGTGATGCGCGGGACATTCATGAACGATGTCCGCGAAGACTACAAGCAGCGGATGAAGATAGCTGCCCTATTGCTCCGCAATGTTCTGGATAAACCTCGCCCGACTCGCCATAAGCCGTGGATTTTCCGGAAGTCACAGCCTTTACTTAAATCAAAGACTGCCGAGAGCCGTTTCTCTGCGGCAGCGATTAAGGCACTCGTACGGAATCCAGCCCATTTGAAGCTCTACTTAGCCTTTACAGCTGTGTCCGCCGTAGCGATCCTCATCATTCCATCGGGATTTAAATGGCTGGGATTTGTAGTATTAACATCTCTCATGACCTTTTGGCTGTTCTCGTTCTGGTCGCTCTTTGCTGGAGATGATTTCGTTGGAATACTACCGTTTACGAAAGAACAAAAGGCTGAAGCGGGTATGCATGCAGTCCCTATCCTATTGCTTCCCTTTACAATGATTTGTTCTGCTATAATCTGTCTTTCGTTATATAGTTGGTATGGGCTCGTACTGTTCGTTCCGGTTGGATACATGGTGGGACTCTTTATAAGTAGAATATTTGGTACGTTTCGCTTAGGGAAAGAATAATAGATAGAACAACAGCGTGACTTGAGAAGCATCTCAAGTCACGCTGTTTTTAGTTGTATTGAATTACCTCAGTCGAAGGTCAGCAGCGTGTTTGCCTGCTGTATATCCGGTAGAGAAGGCGGCTGTAATATTGTAGCCACCAGTGTAACCATGAATATCGAGTACCTCTCCGCAGAAGAATAGCCCTTGCATAAGCTTAGATTCCATTCTTTTGGGATCGATCTCCTTCAGATTTACCCCGCCGCCCGTAACAAAGGCTTCGGATAAAGAGCGGGTACCGTGTACATAAACGGGCATCCGTTTCAAGATACCTGCTAGAGCAAGCAATCCATTCTTGGATACATGATGGCCCGGTATATCTCAATCCAAGTCAGCTTTAGCTAACAAGAGGGGGATGAGACGTTCTGGCAGTAGCCCCTTCAGCGAATTGCGGATTGCTTTCTTCGGCTCCTGCTCCAGCTTGTCCTGCAGCAGTGATTCCACTTCTTGTGAGTTCAAATCAGGGAAGAGGTCGATGGACATCTCAACAGTGTCTATGCCAGATTTACGCTGGACCTGTCTCAGAAATTGGCTGCAGCGCAGTGCAATTGGGCCAGATAATCCAAAGTGGGTGAAAATCATATCTCCACGATGGGAGATGACCTTCTTTCCTTTGGGATTCCAGACAGTAAGCGCAACATCGCGTAGCGACAGTCCTTGCAGCTCACCGGACTTGATCCACTCTTCTCGTGAAAGTATCGGAACCTCAGTCGGGAACAGCTCCGTAATCGTATGNNAGCCATCTCCAGTCGAACCGGTCTGTGGTACAGACTTCCCTCCAGTGGCGATGATGACAGCAGAGCAGGAGAAGGACTTACCTGAGCTCAGCCGGACTCCTTTAACAGTACCTTCATTATATAGCACTTCTGAGACGGGGCTGTCCGTCATAATCTGCACGCCTAGACTCCGTACTTTGTTAATCAAGGTGGAGACGACGCTGGAGGCCTTATCTGAAACGGGAAACATCCGTCCGTTGTCTTCTTCCTTTAATGCAATGCCTAAGCCTTCAAAAAAGGCAATGATGTCCTGATTATTAAAATGGTCGAAGGCGCTATACAAAAAACGTCCGTTTCCCGGGATATGGGAGATTAACTCGTCTCTCTCCTTGACGTTCGTTACATTGCAGCGTCCGCCACCAGATATTCCGAGTTTTCGTCCTAGCTTGGCTCCCTTGTCGATTAGTAGTACGGATGCCCCGTGTTCTGCTGCGGCCACGCTTGCCATCAATCCCGAAGGGCCGCCCCCTATGACGATCACATCGTAGTTGCTCATGAAATTATACTCCTTTACATGTTAAGACACGGGTGATACTCCGTGTTTTCCTAACGGAATCATACCATTCTGACTCTCATGTAACCAGTCTTGTCCGCCGGCTTCGTGATAATCGTTGTCAGGAGAGTGATCCTGTGCTTTAATCTAGACATGTAGGGGAATTTGTCCATTTTGGGGTGTGATTGTAATTATTGGCGCAATTAAGGATATTTTATTGCAAATATCGGCAGCATGCTCCTTTCTTTTTCTGATTCAATGGTGGGTGGACCGAGGGCTTGTGGCTCGAAAAAAAGGTGTTTTCCTGGATAATCAAACCTTTTTGGTTTTCGCGTGTACGCTAAGCTTGATCCTGTGCTCTCTTCTCTCGACGACTTTATTCGGTATTGCTTATTTGAATTTAGGAATGCTCCCTGCTTACATTGGGATTTTATATGGAACTTTACGTTCAGGCATTCTGCTGTCCATCTTTTTTCTCGTCTGTAATATTTTCATTTCAGAGCCAACAGGAATAAGTAATATGATATTAAATTCAGGAATATTATTATATCCGTTGCTGTTTGGGATAGCTAAGCCTTTTAAGAAAGGCACAGTGGTAGAGAAGATAGGTATGTTATGGATGGTTCTTTGTCCGAATATGTTGTTCATTGCACTTGTACCTATTATAGGTGGAAAAAATATATATGAAGCCCATTCTAGCGAGTCGTTTTTGATTACTGTGTATCTTTTTTTCACCATCGCGTTGGGCGGTATTTTTGTGTATTTTGTTGAAATGGTCTGGAGTAGATGGCAGGCAAAAGTACAAATGGAAAGTATAAGTGATAATTTTCAGTGGGAGTCTGAGAAGCTGCAGCAGATTACAAATGTAGTGCCCCTCAGTATTATGTCCCTGGATGATCACGGAGTTGTGACTGACCTTAATGATTGTATGTTGGGAATGATAAGAATTCATTATCCCAATTTGAGAAGGGAAGATATTATTGACAAGCCGGTCAGGGGATTTTTTAACGGTTCAGCGGATGCTGAGGCATATATGCGGGTACGGGATAACATTCAGCATAAACGGCGTTCCCATGAACGAATGATTCATGGCTCGCGGAGTTATCAAATTTATTCAGCACCGCTAGTACATAAGAACATAGAATTATCTGGTGGAGTGGTACTCATTGCGCAGGATATTACTAATGAAGTGAAACTTCGCTCAGAGCTGGATCATGTGGAACGTTTGAGCTTGGTAGGGCAGATGGCAGCTGGAATTACCCATGAAATTCGTAATCCTATGGCGGTAGTTCGTGGATTTTTGCAGCTGATGAGAGAAAAAAGTTCAGATGATTTGGATTCTTATTATCAGATCGTGCTCGAGGAGCTGGATCGGGCGAATAGCATTATTAATGATTTCCTATCACTGGCGCAGAGCCGGATTTCTGATAAGGAGAAGGTGCTATTACACCGTATTATAGAAGAAGTTAGTCCGCTGCTATGGGCTGATGCTAATCTTCGTGGTCAAAGTGTTGAGCTAAAGCTGAACGCATCACTTCACGAATTGGAGTTAAACGTTCGGGAAATAAAGCAGCTCATCCTTAATTTAGGACGCAACAGTATGGAAGCTATGGGACCTAAAGGGGTCCTGACACTTGAAACACATAGTACTCAGGATAAAGTGGAGCTGATTGTAAGGGATAGAGGAATCGGCATGTCGGAAAGTCAACGAGAGAAGTTGTTTTCACCCTTTTTTACAACGAAAAGTGAGGGAACAGGTCTAGGGTTATCCTTGTGTCACAGTATTGTGGAACGGCATAACGGTAAAATAAATGTAGAGTCTGTAGAAGGAGAGGGTACGGTATTTACCATCTCATTCCCTTTAGTAAAGGAAGAATATATCGGAGCAACGCTTGCGGATTGAATGATACTGTAGCATCTCTTGCTTTCACAGAGTATGAATGTATAATAAAGTTAGTAAGTACTGCTGTAATGTTATCTGACAAAACAGTTAAATAGTGAAGGAGAGTGCAGAGAAATGTCCATGTCTTTTAATCAATATATGAGAGATTCAATTCAGCCTATGCGTGATGACCTGACAAGCATTGGGTTTCAGGAGCTTATGACTCCAGAAGAGGTGGAAGCCACTCTTCCTACCGCAAAGGGTACGGCGCTTGTAGTCGTGAATTCGGTCTGTGGTTGTGCCGCTGGACAATGTCGTCCTGGTGTAGCTCAGGCATTGCAAAATGAAATCGCCCCAGATCACTTGTTCACAGTGTTTGCAGGTCAAGAGAAAGAAGCCACTGCTAAAGCACGTGAATATTTTGCTCCTTATCCGCCATCTTCACCTTCCATCGCATTGATGAAGGATGGAGAGCTCGTTCACTTTATTGAACGCCATAGTGTAGAAAATCGATCGGCTGCTGAAATCGCTGCTGAATTGAAAGAAGTCTTTGATCGTTTTTGCCAGTAAAAACAGTTATTCCATATAATCTCGCATCAGTCAGTAATTCGGCTGTATGCGGGATTTTTCAAAATATAAGAGCGATAATGGGATAGAATATACTTAGAAGCATAGTGCTTCACTTGGTATGGATATTTTGATGGATATGGAACCATTTCTGATGGAACGGGGTGTGGTTTTTGAGTTTACAGGAAGAAATTATTGCTGACCTTGGCGTGAAGCCAACGATTGATGTAGAAGCAGAGGTGCGTAAACGAGTTGATTTTTTAAAATCGTACGTGCTGAAGGCAGGTGCCAAGGGATTATTGATCGCTATTAGTGGCGGGGTGGACAGCGCGGTAGCTGCGGGCCTTTGTAAACAGGCTACGGACGAGCTGTCGGCACAGGAAGGCACAGAGTATATTACGCTTGGCGTATTCCAGCCATATGGTGTTCAAGAGGATATCCAGCACAGTTACGATGTCGCAAAAGCTTTTAATCTAACCCATACAGTGGAGACTAATATCGAGGAAGCTGTAAATGAAATTGCGCTTGAAGTTGAGCATAGTCTCAAGTCACTCGGCCAGCATCGCCATATGACGCATCAAGGCAAGGGAAATGTTAAAGCGAGAACACGTATGGTTATGCAATATGCGCTCTCCTTTGAGAATAATCTGATTGTAGTTGGAACGGATCATGCTTCTGAAGCCATTACGGGCTTCTACACCAAGGTGGGGGATGGCGCTGTAGATATTACACCTCTATCTACACTTAACAAACGTCAGGTTCGTCAATTAGCTGCTCATATTGGTGTACCTGCGGATATTGTCACAAAAGCACCTACGGCAGGATTGTGGCCGGGGCAGACGGATGAAACCGAGCTGGGCATTACTTATGACGATAATAGCGACTATCTGGAAGGCAAACAGGTTAACCCTGAGGTAGCGGAGAAACTCGAGAATTATTACCGGAGAACGGCGCATAAGCGCAATGTCATTCCTGGAATTTAGAATACGTTGAACTAGAGAAACCGCCACGGGGTCTGCGTAGTTGCAGAACTCGTGGCGGTTTTTAACATATCAGAAAGTATATATTTGGGGCCCCCGCAAAGTACCTGAGTACTCATCAAAGCAAAGCCTCACTTTGTGG
>DJUJ01000155.1:649-6921 GCA_002438345.1 Paenibacillus sp. UBA6285 | reverse complement strand
CCGGATGGCAGCCTTTTCTATACTAATGAACGGGCAGGATCGTGTCTGGATAGTGGAGATTAAGGACCGTGCAACCGCTTCATGTTTGGTATAATACATGGTACAAAGCATTCGAGGAGATGTTCATGATCAAAATACTTGTGGTGGATGACGAGAGTAGCATTCGGGCGGCTGTAGCTTATGCGCTGCGTAGGGAAGGGTATGAGGTGGAGATGGCTGCGGACGGCAAGGAAGCGCTGGATAAGGTAGAGACTTTTCGCCCTACGGTGATGGTGCTCGATGTCATGATGCCACGTGTAAGCGGTTATGACGTATGCCGCAAGCTGGATGGTCGGCCGCGGCCTGCGATTCTGTTGCTGACCGTCAAGGATGATATTGNNTTATTGTCGATAAAGTGTTGGGACTGGAGCTAGGCGCTGACGATTACATGACCAAGCCCTTTGATATGCGGGAGATTCTGGCCAGGGTCAAGGCGCTATCACGCCGGGGAGGTTATGTCCAACAAATGCAACTGGAGCAGCAGGATGTGCTGAGACTGGGAGAACTGTCCGCAGAGCTGTTCAGCCGCGCGGTTTCTATTCAAGGCGAACTGCTGGATTTAACGCCTAAGGAATTTGATCTATTGATATTGCTGATGCGCAATCCGGGGCGGGTCTATTCACGGGAAATGCTGCTGGAGAAGGTGTGGGATATGGATTTTGCGGGTGGCACCCGCACGGTGGACATCCATGTACAGCGTCTACGCAAAAAGCTGGGCAGTCACCACGGGCTCATTCAAACCGTTTACAGTATTGGCTATAAAAGCACGGGGTCACCCTAGATGGCCGGCAAATTTCGGCTGGGCCTGAAGGGGAAAATGTCGTTGTTACTCGCCCTGTTGCTCGTATTTATCGTAACCTGCCTGAGCGTGCTGGTGCTGGGCGGTATCCGGGAGAACCAGCGAACGATGCTGGAGCAGTCTTTTACCCGACAGGTAGAAGCCGCCAATCTGCGCGTTCGGGAGGAATATCTGACCGGAAGCAGGATTCCGCCGGATCAGTTTATGAAGCAGACAGGTCAACGGCTGGCCGTGGACTTGGGCGCACAAAGCGGAATGGCGGTGACGGTGTATGCGGTGGATGGCTCATTTGCCGGCACCTCGCTGCCATTTCAGCCTCGGGCCGATGTGCAGGATGCTCTGCAGTTTACGGCTCAGGGGCAGTTGGCATACATTACCGAAGGGGATCAGCTGTTGTTCCTTGCTCCCCTGTACAATGCCGAGCAGCGTCTGGGCACGGTACAGTTTCATGCTTCGCTCGCCGAGCAAAATGCATTTTACGCCCGAATTCGCCAGTTGTTTCTTCTTGCCGGTGCCACCGTGCTGGGTGTCGGTTTCCTAATCGGTTACTTGTATGTCCGGCGGCAGGTCAATGTCATTGACCGGCTGAACAGGGCGGCATCGCAAATTGGTCAAGGGGATTATCTATCGGCCCCTTCGGTAGTCAGAAAGGATGAGCTGGGCGAGCTTGCACAAGGAATCTATGAGATGAGCAGCAGCATTTCCACGTCTGTCGGTGCTCTGCATGAAGAAAAGCAGAAGCTGCTTGAAACGGTTGGGCGGCTGCGAGAACTGGAGCAGCAGCAAAAGCAGTTCATCGGCAATATCAGCCATGAGCTAAAGACGCCGTTAACCTCGATTATCGCGTACGCCGACCTGTTGACTATGTACAGCGATGATCTTACCCTTCTGGACGATGCCGGAAGACGCATCCATGTGGAGGCACAGAGACTGTACAGTCTTGTGGAGAGGGCGCTACAGCTGTCAGCGATGGAAGTTTACGAGTTTGAGACACAGGCGGAAGCGGTTCCGCTGTGTCCCTTGCTGGAGGAAGCTGTGGCCCGGCTGCAAGGAAAGGCGGGCAGCTGCAGGGTTACGATTCATACTTCGCTTGTTGAAGGTGAGGTGTGGGCCGATCCTGAGAACGTGATGCACATCATGCTCAATTTACTGGACAATGCGATAAAATATAACCGCCCAGGCGGACAAGTTCACCTGCTGAACTACACTGCAGAGTCAGCAGACGGAGCACGCCGGATGATTATCGAGGTTGCCGATACGGGAATCGGTATTCCGGAGAAAGCCGTATCCCGAATTTTCGATCCGTTTTATACGGTCAGTAGAGACCGGTCAAGAGCTAGCGGTGGAACTGGACTTGGGTTAGCCTTAGTTCGCAATCTGACCGAGAAGCAAGGTGGAACGGTGCAGCTTGTAGAGACGGGACCGGACGGTTCGCGTCTCAGGGTGGAGCTTCTACTGCATGCCTTCGGTACGGAAAGGACAAAATATATACCAAATGACGAAGCCCGGAATGAATGAGATCATCCGGGCTTTTCGTCGTGATTCAGACAATGCCGGCTTCCCAGATTGTTTACAAGTTCGTTACAAGCCGGATATGTTTATGCAATATTGTCTTTCTATACTAAAGGCCATAGGGGAGCTTTGCATCGGGTTGGATCGAAAGGAGACAACAACTGGATCAAGCGGCCCGGGTCACAATAATTTTTTTTGAGCAGGAGGTCCCTGATGAACAAAGGGAAATACATCGCCGGTCTGATTGCCATGACCTTGCTGTCTACGTGCATCTTATTCGGCTGTAACGCAGAGCAGAAGGGCAGCACAGCACAAGTACGCAGCACGCCGGATACAACTGGCCAACCCCGCTCAGGGGCAGGAGGTGGAAAACGTGAACTGACAGTAGTCAAAGAGAGCAAACCGCCTGCTGAGCAGGGAATTGCCGTGCAGCGCATACACCTGATTAATGGCGCAAATATCGAGAAATGGCTCTCAGACCATGAACTGGAGATCCAAGTCACCACGGTGGAGAAACAGGCCACCGCGACGAAGGAAGCGCAATATATCTACCATAGGTTCCGATTTGATCTGGAGACTGGTGAACGGCTGAGTATCAAGGAACAGACAGGAGCGGATCAGAGAGAAGTCATCAAATCTTTTCTATCGCCAGATGGGAAATACAGCTTCATTCAGACCTGGAAGGACAAATATAAGGCCGTGAATGAGATCAAAAAAATGGCTACAGGGGAGCGGCATGAGGTCGCGGTCGACAATTATATGGAAGTGGGCGGCTGGCTCAATAATGACTCCTATGTTCTTGCCGCCGGCTCGATGAAGGACCGGGGCGAGATATGGAACATATCCGTGGACGGTACCCGGAAGAAGATCGAGCTCCAGGATCCTGATGTTGAGAGCTTCACCGAATTTGCTACGGGAAACGGGAAGATTTATTACACCGATGCCAAGAGCCGCATGAAGAGCTTCACCCCCACACAATCCCGGCCAACCTTGCTTGCAAAGGATGTCTCCACCTTGAGTATGTCCCCTGACAGTCAGCGGATTGCTGTCTCCACCTCAAGGAGCGGAGGGCAGGAAGACTCGCGCCTGCTCATCTACGATACGGGTGGTCATGTACAAGGCTTGCTAATCGGTAAGGGCGATTTGCTGTCCCATCAATCCTGGTCCCCCGATTCCTCCAAGCTGGCCTTCGCGGTCTATACCGAGGATAAGGGCGGCATGAATGGGATCTATATCTTTGATACAGTCTCCGGCAAGGTATCGCCGCTAGGGTTATCGTATTACCCGGTATACCCGCTGAGCTGGAACCCTTCTGGCAATAGGCTGGGTATTACCGTGGACGATAAAGAGAAGCTAATCGTCACGCATATTGTGGATTTCAAAAAATGATATTGTTCAGAAAAAAGGAGAGATTCGTTGTGAAAAAAACACTTTTGACCGCCATCGTATTGGGAATGACTTTATCGGGAGCTGTTGGCGTGTATGCCGGAACCAAGCTGGAGAAGATCAATGCATATCTGAATCACGGCATTACCTTTGTCGTAAACGGAGCAGATCAATCCTTAACAGACAGTAACGGCAAAAAGCTGGTGCCGATCACCTATCAGAATACGACGTATTTGCCGGTGCGGGTCATCTCCAACCTGGCTGGTATCAATGTAGGGTTCGATGCCGCTAGCCAGCAAATTCGGCTGGAGACGGAACAGGACAGCGATAACCCCGCAGATAAATGGACAACCATCAATTACAGTGAAGCACAGATCAAAGCCATCAAAGAGGCATACGCCAAGTTTGAATCCTTTGAGACGGCCTATGCTCCACAGCAAATGGCCAAACACGACAGCTACGTTAAAGCGGCAGCTACGGGCGATGGAGTCAATCTGATCTTTAAGCAAATGACCGTGAATGTGTCACCACGGGATTATTCCGATGGCTATAAATCCAAGGAGGTTAAGCTGTCCAACGGCGTTAGCGCGAAGTGGTATACGCCTTCCAAAACGCCGTTTCTGGGTTTCCAATTGGACGACCGGACGGTGACGCTCAGCTCCCCTGACGGTTCCCTGAGCAGCAGTCAAATTGAACAGGTCGCTGTTAGCGTAGCTGAACTGAAGTAAGGAGTAGAGGAATCGCAACAGTATAGTTTTTTTAAACGAAAAGGAACTCTGATAGGGGGTTCTTTTTTTATATCTGCTTAAATCGGAAACGTCACTTGTTGACGTATTAGGTGCTGTAGTATGTTAACCTTGATCCAGCCACGAAATGCAAGCAAATAACAGAAAAGAGGGTATCCGATGAATGGAACGGATGACCTTTTTCGATTGGCTTTTGGATTCGTTAGCGTATTTGAAATCACATCCCGATACCCCTTTGGAGGAAGTGGTTAAAACCGTTTCCGGGATAGAGATATCTCAAATAAAATAATGTAGACACAAATAAGCCGCACGCTTAGAAAAGCAAACATTAGAATTAATTGAGGGAGATGGAGTGTCTTTACTTCCGAATATTGTATCAAAGATTACTCGGGATTCAACAATTTGTGTTTTTCATACCCATGTGGCTAACTAGAGTTTGCCGCCGCGACAGCTGCTCCTTCTGTCGTTACGAACGGGCAGTATAACCCAAAAACTTAGATTTATCCAAGAGGTTATATCGGTCTCCATAAGGAATAAAAACTTATACACTATAAATATAGGAGTTGACCAAATGGGGACAATATTCACAGAGGAAATGATCTTGGATGACCTATTAAAAACATTTCATCATTTTTTCGGTTTGAATGTAATTGAAACTACTTCAATAAAACGAGGCTGGTTAAACTTAAAGTGGAAAGTTACGACTGATGCAGGGGAATTTTTACTTAAACAATACAACAAAGAAAGATATAAATTATATAACCCAGAGGAGATATTGTTTGCACTCTCTCAACAGATTAGATTGTATGACCAAGGTTTAGCGTGCCCCAAAGTGTTATCACAGAATGAAAGTATTTTGCTTGAATCTGATAATGGAGAACTCTTCCTGGTGATGGAATATTGCCAGGGAAAACTAATTTCACCAGGTAAAACTAATGTCCATCAAATATACGATTTAGGTCGAGCAACAGGGAAAATGCATCGATTGTTAAATGACGGGACACTTGGCATTAAAAATAGTCCACAATTTATTCCTCCAAGCCGTGAGGAGCGTTTAGCACATTGGAACTCAGTTTGGGAAAAGACTAAGGGAGTTGGTAACCCTCAGTTGCTTGCAGATATAGAAACTCAATTTAAAGCTACTGAAGAAATGAATATAGAAATACTCGAATTACTTCAAACAGGATGGGCACATCGTGACCTTTGGGTAGATAATCTTTTATTTAATGATAACGGATTAACTGCAATTCTAGATTTCGATCGACTAAAATATGACTATCCACAACTTGATGTAGCTCGTGCTGTGATGTCATGTGCCTTAGATGATAATTTAGATGTCTCCCTGGTTTCGGCGTTTATGGAAGGGTATAGTGAGGAACGCAACGTGGTAGAGGGCTATTTAACACATTCATTACAGTTGTTGTGGTATATGGAAAGCATATGGTGGATTAATGCTAACATGGATCAACATAGTGTACCGCCAGCTCGCTTTGCAAAGGAAATGATTTGGCTTGCTGAAAGTCAAAAAAATTTGTCCGGTTTGTTAGGAAATATTTAGACAACGCAAAATTAACCGCTTTTCGTTAAGCTCCCATGAAAACTAAATTAGCCCTAAACCTGAAAAAGAGCATAATAAAAAAGACTCAGATTAACACTTTTAAAAAAAGGTTGAGCCTCTTGAGTAATCATATAGAGATTGTTAGATCTTTTAAGCACAAAAAACATCATATAGATAACAAACAAAAAGGCAAGGCTGGTGCAACAACCAAAAAAAGGATTAATCTCCCATG
>DJUJ01000155.1:0-526 GCA_002438345.1 Paenibacillus sp. UBA6285 | reverse complement strand
TCGGCTGCCTTTATTCAACTAAAGAGCAGGATAGCGTTAATACAATTTATAAAAATGATACTTAGCGGAACGAATATTCCCATGTTAATATATAGAGAAAAAGGAGACATTTTTCATGATAGCACAAAACGAAAAAGAAATTTTATTACTGAATAGCGACAAGAATTTTAAATTATTGCTTGAAATAATTGAATCTGTCCCCAGCAGAAAAAGGGGCTTTTCTGTTGAAACTCAGGAAAGAGATAAGAATTTTCGTGATGTATTAATGCATTTATATGAATGACATGCAATGCTAGAGAGATGGTATAGAGAAGGTATGGATGGTGATGCTCCTTTTATGCCAGCAGCTGGTTATAAGTGGAGTACTATCAAACTACTTAATATGCGAATTTGGGAACAATATCAAGATGTATCATTAAATCAGGCTATAAAAAAATTGAAGTTAAGCCATGAAAGAGTAATGGAATTAATTAAATTACATACCAATGAAGAAACCATGACAAAGAAGTACTATAACTGGACAAAA
>DJUJ01000236.1 GCA_002438345.1 Paenibacillus sp. UBA6285 | reverse complement strand
ACAGGATGCTGAGGTAACTTCTCATAATATTGCAGCAGATCATATCCAAAAAATCCGATAGCCCCTCCTGTAAATGGAGGCATCTCCTCCAGCTTAGGACTTCGGTATGAGCGTAATAACGCCTTAAGCTCTTCAATCGGCTTTCCGTGCAGTTGTTTTTTCTCACCGCCGACTTCTACGTTAATTGCACCCTTTTTACCGGATATCATCAAAAAGGGATCGCTACCGATGAACGAATACCGGGCCCATTGTTTGCCACCCTCTACACTTTCAAGTAAGAACGCACGGTCACGTTCAGCGAAACGTTGGAATAACCGGATAGGTGTTTCCATATCCGCGAGCAGTCGCTTCACAACAGGAATCAGATTATAATCCCGCGACAGCTTTACCACTTCTTGAACACTCGGATTCGTCATTTTTAGATGCCCCCTTAGATATATGAATGGTTCCGAAACACAGAAAAACCCTCTACCGAAGTAGAGGGTTTGTGTAAGTAAGTATATATTTATGAGCAATTGATCAGCATAATTTAAATAGAGTCTACAGACTTATCCCCAAATAAGATATATCACTGATGTTAAATAACACTTCAGTGCATATCAAAATAAAGAATCTGCATACAATATACCTGCTAATCCAAGCATAAACGTCTTCGGCGTCCTTATAAGGACGATAAGCGTATATGCGAGAAATATAAGAATGTATAGAATAAAACTTATACTTTCTTATATTTGCAAAAAATTTTGCACTCTGCTCAACTATACTCATCTCAACTAAACTAAACTCTTCTATACTCGGCTAATTACACTATACATGATGACGATGGTCATTGACAACCCACAACTTAAATTCAGGACTTACTCTCCGATAAATCTGGGCGAAGCTTCTGAGCCTCATTCAGATAAACGTGGCGGATCTCACGCTGCGATTTATCCGTGTTAATCTGTACCATCAAGCGGATGCACTGCGGCAAGCTGCCTTTAACTGGAATCTCTGATGAACACATGAGTGGCACCATTTCCCAGCCATCAATCTCACGAATGGCTCTTGCTGGAAAAGTAGCATCCAGATCATTGGTCATCGTAATCCATACATTGCTTATATTCTCAGCTAGAACATCATTGCGTTCTACGATTTCCCGCAGCAATATAACGGTCTCACGTAAAATCTCTGCCTCTTCGTTCTTAGTCACGGTTGTTGCTCCGCGAATCCCTCGGTTTACCACGGTCTTTCCTCCTTCTTTAGCTCTGTGAGAACCTCGCGTACTAGCGACTCCTGCACATCATTTACAATGCTTACAGAGCCTATGGAATCAGGCACGATAAAGGTCATCTTGCCTTCTTTGAATTTCTTATCATGCATCATAGCGTCCATCAGTTCATCTTCATCATACTCCGAAGGGAGCCGTACTGGCAGTGATAGCGCGGACAGCATAGATACCGTATCCTCATAAATGGACTGATCCCGACCAAGCTTCGCAGCCAAAAGCGCTGAACCGGCCATTCCGATCGCGATCGCTTCTCCGTGCAGAAACACACCGTACCCACCTACTGCTTCAATGGCATGTCCGATGGTATGTCCAAGATTCAATATCGCTCGAAGTCCGTGCTCACGCTCATCATTCGCCACTACATCTGCCTTGATCGCACAACCACGTTCTAGTGCATAACCCAAGGCTTCGACATTTAGCTCTAACAGCTCTTCGGCATGATCTCGACACCAATAGGCGAACTCCTTGTCTACGAGGAGACCGTGCTTTACCACTTCTGCCAAACCAGATGAAACTTGACGTGACGGAAGAGTACGTAGAGTATCCAAATCGTAGAGCACAATTGAGGGTTGATAGAAAGCCCCGATCATATTTTTGGCTAGTGGATGATTGACAGCCACTTTACCCCCTACACTACTATCGTGGGCTAGAATCGTCGTCGGAATTTGCAGAAATCCTATCCCACGCATATAGGTTGCCGCTACAAATCCAGCTAAATCTCCAACCACGCCACCACCTAAAGCCAAAACCGCTGAATTGCGGTCTAGTCCTGCTTGAATCGCGGTTGTCATTACCTCTTCATACACGGTTAGTGATTTGGACGCTTCGCCTGCTGGCATAATGTGACTAACCACAGTATAACCTTGCAAACGCAGAGCCTCTTCAAGAGCTGGTAAATACCGCGGAGCTACTTCACTATCACTTACAACCAACAATGGGCTGCGAGCTGAAAATCCGGCTTCAGCACAATAATGGGCAATGTCCTTTAATAAACCACTACCGATATAGATAGGATAAGAACGCTCCCCCAAATCTACGTTAATTGTACGCATAATTAGTAGCTCTCCAGCTGTGATAAGTAATTCTCATAATTCGCTTTAATCTCTTCCAGTGAATCGCCACCGAATTTATCAAGAAAAGCTTTAGCGATTTCCCATGCCACTACGCTTTCCAGCACAACACATGCCGCTGGGACCGCACAAGCGTCCGAACGTTCTACTTGCGCTGTAAACGGTTCTTTCGTATCGATATCAACACTTTGAAGTGGCTTATACAGGGTTGGGATCGGCTTCATGACACCGCGAACTACTACAGGCATTCCGTTAGTCATTCCGCCTTCAAATCCACCCAAACGGTTACTTGCACGGTAGTAACCTTGGGAAGCCTCATACATAATTTCATCATGCACTAGCGATCCGCGAAGCTTACCAGCTTCAAACCCAATTCCGATTTCAACGCCCTTGAATGCATTAATCGACATTACTGCTCCAGCGATAGCCCCGTCCAGCTTCCGATCCGACTGTACATAGCTACCAAGACCAATAGGCAGACCTTCGACGATACATTCAACGATTCCTCCGATGGAGTCGCCCTCTTCCTTGATCTTGTCTATGTAAGACTCCATCTTCTGTTCTGTTTCTTTATCAACAACTCTGACAGAGGATGCTTCAGTTAACTCAATCAACTCATCTATAGGCAAATTATTTACTGGAGCTTCGATCTCTCCAATCCGGATAACCTGTCCTGCTACTTTGACACCAAAGGCTGCAAGCAGTTGTCTCGCTACAGCACCACATGCGACTCTGGCTGCTGTTTCGCGGGCACTGGAGCGCTCCAGAACGTTACGAAGATCTGTGTGATTGTACTTCAATCCGCCATTCAGGTCTGCATGGCCAGGACGCGGCCGATTTACACGCCGTTTTTCTTCGTCACTACCTGGAACAGGCTCAATATTCATAATGTTCTTCCAATGGGTCCAGTCCTTGTTCTCTACTACCAATGCTACTGGCGCACCCGTTGTATAACCATGACGCACTCCGCCTACAATTTGTGCGGTATCTTTCTCAATCTGCATGCGGCGTCCACGTCCATACCCTTTTTGACGGCGCTGCAATTGAAAATTAAGCTCTTCAAAATCCAATGTCAAATTACTTGGCAATCCCTCAATAATGGCCGTAAGCTGGGGCCCGTGCGTTTCCCCCGCTGTTAAATAGCGCAAACTCATGCTGCGTTCCCCCTTTTATACTTTTAAACTGTAAACCGCTAAAATCCTAATGATCTTTGCTCATTATAGTATAGGCAATCCTCTTTGACAAGAAAGGGATCTCCCTAAAATGACTCCATTCGTCATAAAATGAACCGACTTTTTTAAGAAAAACCTCACCTACGGCTCGATCCTTTAAAGATCCGGAGTAAATCCAAACGCTTTAGCGCAGGAGGGTACGGATATGCTTATAATCGCTGTTGAAGTTCTTATTTCTTTTATCATTTTTCATGGTTGAAACAAGAACTTCAAAGGCGACCGCTTCGCTTTCCACTCATATCCGTCCCCTTTCTATTCTACTTGAGAGCTTTCTTCTACCTCAGGCATGTCCCAACGCGATTTTCAATACGGCAGGTATATCCATGTATTTAAAGACGATAACCGTCCGACACAATTACACCTTCAACGATTGAATAGTTGCATTTTCTGCACTAAACATGCATAGAACCTT
>DJUJ01000180.1:11236-24286 GCA_002438345.1 Paenibacillus sp. UBA6285 | reverse complement strand
ATTCCTTTTATTGTTCTAGCATTTCTTTTTTTATTGGTCCTAATACTTGCAGTTACTATGCTTCCGGATTCCCGTCCAGATAAAGTAGAGAGTGGAGAAAGTCAGGTTCGCCGTTTTGGCCGTTGCTACAGTCTAGCATGGTTCGCCTTAATCCCTGCACTCTTATATGGTTTCATGGAAGCAAGCTTAAACAGTAACTTTCCAGTGTATGGTCTCCGGATCGGATACAGTACGGATCAAATTGCGGCCTTATTGCCTTTTGCGGGCATTGGGGGACTGTTATTACAATTTCCACTGGGTTTATGGAGCGAGCGATTTGGTCGTAAGAAGGTATTGATTCTAACTGGGATTGGAGGCGGAATTGCCTTCATATTGCTCCCACTAGCGGGTGAACATTTCAAATTAACTATGGTGCTGTTGATGATTGCAGGTGGACTTGTTGGCTCCTTTTTCTCGTTAGGGCTTAGTCTAGCTGCGGATATTTTACCTCGCCATCTACTGCCTGCTGCAAATGTGGTTGCTTCCTTCCATTTTAGTATAGGCAGTATAATAGGTCCAGGTATCGGCGGTTTGCTCATGCAAGTCGGCTGGGGCGGGGGGATTTTCGGCTTAATGGGTGCTTTATATATCATGTTCGGATTGCTTGGGTTATTTTTCTCGCCACGACAAAAAATTTGAGGTAAGATAAGAACGAGTGCTCGCATGGAAATTCATCTGGCTTTCAGAGTACACTATAGATTATAGATAAAGACAGGGAGAGGCTGAACTATGATCACAGTTGAACACTTAGCCAAGGCAGTTGGGGAAGATAAAAATCCAGTTCTACAGGATATAGGATTTCAATTAGAGCCGGGTGAGTTCGTAGCAATACTTGGAGCTAGCGGTAGTGGTAAGACCACTTTGCTGCATTGCTTAGCGCTGCGTGAGAAGTGGGATAGAGGGAATTTTAGAGTGGACGGTACAGATATTATGGCGAGTGCCTTTACGGGTAAAAGAAAAATCCGCCGTGAGTGGGCTTACCTGGAGCAGAATGCAGAGCTCAATCCTAACCGTACAGCGCTGAAAAATGTACTGATCGGCCAGTCCGCTCAAACGCCGTTATGGCGAATGGTAACCGGAATGGTACGTTCAGATGATTATATGGGTGCGATGGATGAATTAGATGCCCTTGGCCTTCTGGATAAGGCGAAGATGAAGACTAGTCAACTTAGTGGTGGAGAACGGCAGCGGGTAGCGATTGCTAGAGCCTTGACTCACGGTGCTAAAGTGATCTTAGCGGATGAACCGGTAACTGGGTTAGATCCTAAATCCGCGGAGAGTGTCTTGGAAACATTGCGGAAGTTATGTAAAGAGACCGGTCTTACCGTTATATCGGTACTACCTATTGAATTAGCGGAACGTTTTGCTACACGTCTTTGGGTACTAGAAGATGGCAGAATTAAGCATGATATAAAGGGACGTAGATTAACGTTCCAAGAACGTGCAAATCTTTAAATATGGACACGGATAAGGAAAAGAGTGATGAAGTTGAATATGAGAAGTCTTAGGTGCTTTGTAGCCGCAACGCTGACGTTATCCGTACTGTCAGGTTGTACTTTCATCAGTGATCCTGTTTCTAAGATGAAATCCCCACAATTGTCTGCTGACAAAGCAACACTTATGGCTGCTATTAATTCACTTAAGCCAGCAGGTTCCACGTTGATTCGTCCGACCAATGACGATGATAGTACCATCTTTACTGAGGATCTCAATAAGGATGGAGTTATGGAGACGCTAGTGTTCTATAAGACTCCAGGAGAAGCCGTACAGATTCACGGGATGATACTGGAGAAACAGGGGGACACTTGGGTCAAAAAGCTTGTATTCGATGGCGACGGATCTGTGCTGGAGTCGGTTGATTTGAAGGATATGACGGGTGATGGGAAGCTTGAAATTGTTACCGGCTATTCACAAGGTGAAGAAAAGGGTCTTGTCGTCTATAGTTATTCCAGCGGATCATTAGAAGAAGTGCTTTCACATCCTTATACAAAATATATGATTGATGATCTTAATGAGGATGGAATTGAAGACATAACCGTTGTTTACTTTAAAAGAAATGAATTTGCAACCATTTCGATCTATCAGTACAATGATGGCTTTAAGGTACTCGATAAGCTTGATAATATCGACCCTTATTTTAATAATTATTACAATATTGTTGCAGGGAAAATCTCAAAGGATAAAGAAGGAATCGTATTGGATGCTGCAGTGGATTCCCAATCTACCTATACCTCTATTGTCGTTATGGAGAATAACAAGCTTNNNATGATGGCATTATTGAAATTGGATTGCTTGAGGCGCCTAAAGGATGGGAGTATTTCGACCCCGCTGAAATTCCATACTTTACCTCCTATTATAAATGGGATGGGAAAGACGGTCTGACCTTCGCAACCCAGCTATATCATGATCCATCGGATCGATTCAATATTAATTTTTCTCCGGAATGGCATGGGAAGGTAACGGTTGATACGAAATCGGTTCTGGACGAGAACCTTAAGTTCATCATGTCAGATACCGGTGAGACGGTTGCTGAGGTTTCCTTCTTTTCTCCTTCTGAATGGGACCGTGTGAAGAATGACGGTTGGGATCTGCTTGCGCGTGATGACAAGGTCATCGCCTACCGCGGTAAGTTAGAACAAAGTACACAAAAGGAAGGAAGCAATAAAATTGCTCCCCCTATAGAAAGGAAGGGAATAGATGAGTAAAGTACTGATTTTGGAAGATGAGGAGTCCATTCGTAGTTTTATTGTCATTAACTTGAAGCGTAATGGGTTCGAAGTGATAGAGGCTGCGGATGGGCATGAAGCTCTTCACAAGTTAACCACGATCCCTGATATTGATATCGCTCTATTGGATGTAATGGTTCCGGGTATTGACGGATTTGAAGTATGTAGACGGGTCAGAGAAACCAATGAACGTTTGGGTATTATTTTTCTGACAGCCAAGGTTCAAGAGCAAGATAAAGTGTATGCCTTATCCGTAGGCGCGGATGACCATGTTAGCAAGCCATTCAGCCCGACAGAACTGATTGCTCGAATTCAATCGCTGCTGCGCCGAGTGAACGTTCATCGTGAACAGTCAGCGAAAGTTTCTTTCGTTTCAGGGCCATTTACCTTGGATCTTATTTCCAAACATTTTAAACGTGATAATGAAGCCATTGAACTGACGCCAACGGAGTTTTCATTGATTCAATACTTTCTCGAAAAAGAAAATACGCCGCTCAGCCGCGATCTTCTGCTGGATCATGTGTGGGGCAAGGAGTATATGGGTGATCCCAAGATTGTGGATGTGAATATTCGTCGTCTGCGTCAAAAGATAGAGAATAATCCGTCAGAGCCAGAATTTTTGCAAACGGTATGGGGACACGGATATAGATGGAAAGGTAAAGTACAATGATTAAGAAGGGGATGCGCAGACAAATTGTTCTACACTACATTCTTGTAGTTTTTTTGGCGCTTCTCCTCGTAGAAGTTATCTTCCTGCTTGCCATCAGAACGTATTATTATGACAGTGTATATAGCAAGATGAAAAATCACATTACCACGGCAGAGTCGTTTTTTCATAAATACGAGCTAGATGGCGATAACAACTCGAACCAGCTGCAAGTGCTGCTGGATAGATTTGAGCTGCCCAATACAGAGCTAGAAGTATTGACCCTGAATGGTGACATGATTANNACTGGCTTTCAGCCTGACCGTACGATTACAACTAGTGACGTCCCTGAAGCGGTAGGAGGCAGCATTGGCCGCTGGGTAGGGCGCCAGAGTGGTACTAACGAGAGTGTTATGGCTGTGTCAAAGATGCTGCAGGTTCACGGACGTGATACGTATATTCTAAGATATCTTACTTCACTAGAAGGTATTAACAATGATTTGCTTAATCTTACATTACTGTCAATTGGTATAGGTGCAGCTGTCATGGCTGTTGTTATCGTGTTCAGCTTCGGACTTGCCAATTCGATCGTAAAGCCGCTCAATAACATTACGGCGGTTTCAGCCCAGATGGCAAAGGGCAGATTTAATGTGCGAATTAAGGGAAACTACAAGTTTGAGATTGGTGAGCTAGCTTCTACGCTGAATTATATGGCTCAGGAAATTGTGCGCAGCAATCAGATTAAGGATGATTTCATCTCGTCCATTTCACATGAGCTGCGGACACCCCTTACAAGTATCAAGGGGTGGAGTGAAACCTTGGTCTCTGGTGGCTATGATCCGGAGGAGACGAAGCTTGGAGTTAGCATCATTTCCAAAGAAAGTGAACGTTTGATTGGTCTAGTGGAGGAGATTCTCGACTTTTCAAAGCTGCAGCAGAACCAAATGAAACTGTCCATTGGGATTGTTGATGTGAAAGTGTTACTTCAAGAGACGATACTTAATATTTGGGCCAAGGCAGAGAAGAAGCGAATCCACTTGCTTCTTGAATGTGAAGATGGGATCTATGTTAAAGGGGATGCCAATCGTCTAAAGCAAGTGTTCTTGAATCTGGTAGACAATGCGGTGAAATTCTCCCATGAGGATTCCAGTATAGAATTGTCTGCGAAGAGACTGTCAGCTACAGAGACTGCTATCATGGTGCGTGATAGTGGAATAGGTATTAGTGATGCACATATCTCCAGAGTTAAAGACCGTTTCTTTCAAGTGGATGCGTTGAACGGAGGAACGGGTTTAGGACTAGCCATCTCCCAACAAATCGTGGAACTTCATAACGGGAAGCTCGAAATGGAAAGTGAGCTTGGAAGCGGAACTGAAGTTACCGTAGTGTTGCCACTTACTGAGAAGCTGCCTGAGGTCAGTTCAGATCAAGTAGCACACAATCAAGCTACCTTGCCTGAATCAGATGTCTAGGAGGTATGGAAGTGGAAGTCTTGGGGAACTCAATTAAGATTGTTCGCGGAGAACCCGATCGGACAGGTGATATCTTGAGGTTGCTGCAGGAAGCAGCAAATTGGATGGAGTTAAATGGGATTAAGCAATGGACCTCGGGCCAATTTAATGAGAATGATATCACACGCTATTTCACCGACAGGCATGTTTATCTTGCGCTTGATGATGATGCTGTAGTTGGAATGTTCACGTTACAATTCAGTGATCCTCAATACTGGGGAAGCAAAAATGATGAGTCTTATGCTTATTTGCATAGATTGGCTGTGGCGGGTTCACACCGCAGTCAGGGACTTGGTCAGCATATGCTTAAATATGCGGTGGTGCGAGCCAAAGAACTTGGCTGCAGAGGACTCAGATTTGATACCGTCGCACATAACATTAAACTCAATCGTTATTATCAGAGCATGGGTTTTCATTATATGGGCACTAACGATATGGGAAATGGTCGTTTAGTGAACCTGTATGAGCATTTTGAGGAGCAACCTGATCCCGATCGTCTGATTCTTAGATTTATTTCCGAATCGGACTTTGAACACTTGAAACGATGGAGTATCTCACCTGAGTATCTGAAGCAGTGGGCTGGACCTTCACTTACTTTTCCTCTTGACGATGACCAGCTTACTAAGTATTTAAGTGGTGCTAATCATCCAGTGAATTCCGATCGCCTTATCTTCTGTGCGGTGCTCGAAGCTACTCATCAGGTCGTGGGTCACATCAGCTTTTCAACCATAGACCGGTCGAATCGATCTGCACGTATTGGCAGAGTAGTAGTAGATCCAGACTGTCAGGGTAGAGGCATTGGAACAAGGATGATGAATGAAATGCTCCGGATCGGATTTGAGAGCTTGGGTATGCATCGTCTTTCCCTTGGTGCTTTCGCTTTCAACACCGTTGCCCTGAAATCCTATGAAGGTGTGGGCTTTAAGCGGGAAGGTGTTCAACGCGAAGCGGCGCTGTTTGGGGATCAATATGTAGATTGTGTGGAATTGAGCATTTTAGATAAAGAATGGTCAGCACTCCAAAATTCATAAAATTTTTCTTCTAACAACCGAAGGGGCTGTTGCTCTGGTCATGATCGACCAGGACAACAGCCCCTTTTTATATAAAGTAATTATATATATAATGGTTTTTATGAAGGGAGAACTTCCCGTAGTCGTCCTGTCTTCTCATACACGTCCTGAAACAGACGGGAAGGTTGGTTTCGAACCGCTGGCTTAGCTGCTACGGTCTCGTTAGGCCCAACGACTACAATATTATTTATGCTTCCCTTGATGACAGCCCCATCCTTAATGATTGCACCTTCGCCAATAATGGCATTTTCGATCTGTACTCCACGTCCAATGCGAACACCAGGCATAATAACGCTTTGCTTGATCTGGCTCATCTTGCCAATTTCCACACCATTGAAAATTACAGAACGTTGCAAGCTGCCTTCTTGCGTGCAGAATTCATTAACGAGAGAGTCCGTTGACGGGATCTGAACACGTGGTTTATGAACAGCAAGCTTAGTCCGGCGACTCCGGCTATACATCGGCCAATGAGCTTTGTCGAGCTTCATGCCATTATTTTTTTGCAGNNAGCGAATAACTCATCATTCTGATCAAGCATCGTTGGTATAACGTCTTTACCAAAGTCATGGCTGGAATTCGGATTAGCTGCATCCCGCAACAAGTGCTCCTTCAGATAAGCCCACTTAAACAGATAAATACCCATTGAAGCCAAATTACTTTTAGGTACTTTTGGTTTTTCCGCAAACTCAGAGATTTTCAGTTCATCATTTACGTTCATCACTCCAAAACGACTGGCTTCATCCCATGGCACCTCCATTACGGAGATTGTAGCTTTTGCAGCTTTCCCTACATGATAATCCAGCATTTTACGGTAATCCATATGGTAAATATGATCACCGGATAGAATGAGTACATGTTCTGGATTGCGGGTATCGATATACTCAATGTTCTTATAAATCGCATCAGCAGTTCCTGTATAGCTATCTCTGCCTTCAACACCGGAAGGAAGGAGTGTGACACCTTTGTCCTCTTGACTATGTAAGCCCCAAGGTTCACCTTCACCGATGTGATCATGCAAGGATTCAGCTTCATACTGAGTCAGGACACCTACTGTATCAATTTTGGAGTTTACACAATTACTAAGCGGGAAGTCAATAATTTTATACTGTCCACCGAAAGGGACTGCAGGCTTAGCCATACTGGAAGTCAAGGGAGCCAATCTACGGCCTTCTCCTCCTGCCAAGAGCATGGCGATACAATCTTTTTTGTTATTCATTTGTTATCCCTCCCATTATTTTGTCAATGCTTGTAATATAACTTACGACAAGCACTTGAAACGACATAGGTGAAGTATATTGCTGTGTAAAAAGAAAAATTACAATTAATATTTCTTTATCAGAAAATCTTTTCTTTTCACATCAAATCATTTTCAAAATGGTAATATTCGGTTAATGTAATAGGTACAAGCATTCANNGTAGAATTGGCTGAAATAGCAAAAATCGATACCCTTCCGTCAGTTGCTGATATTTATTTGTTCCATGAGGGCACCAATTATCGCAGCTATTCTATGCTGGGTGCGCACATTGCCGCTGAAGAAGGCGTTACGGGCGTGCGCTTTACCGTGTGGGCTCCTCATGCGACATATGTAGGACTAGCTGGTGATCATAATGGCTGGGATGGAATGCTGGACGTGGACTCGTTATATAAGATACCCGATTCAGGATTTTGGAGTCGTTTTTTTCCGGGAAAAGAACTGGGAACTTTTTACAAATACAGGATTGTTGCCAGTGATGGCTCCAGCTTCCTAAAAGCTGATCCATTTGCCTTCAAAGCTGAGGTTCGCCCGGCGACTGCATCCGTGGTTACGGATCTCAGTGGTTATCGTTGGGGAGATGCTGCATGGCGGAGTAAGAGTAAAGTTCCATATCATCAACCGATGAACATTTATGAAATGCATTTTGGAACTTGGCGTCAAAAAGAAGATGGGGAATTTTATAACTATCAGGAAATGAGTGATTTATTAATTCCTTATCTGGTGGAAATGGGCTACACCCATGTTGAGTTTTTGCCGCTAGCTGAGCATCCATACGATTTATCTTGGGGCTATCAAGGAACTGGGTATTTCGCGGCGACGCGTCGATATGGTGAGCCCCATGAGTTGATGTANNTCCGGCCCATTTTGCAAAAGATGCACACGGTTTAAGGATGTTTGATGGTTCGCCACTATATGAATATGCAGATCCGATGTTAGCGGAAAAACCAGGCTGGGGAACACTTTCGTTTGATTTCAGCAAGCCTGAAATTTCTTCATTCCTCATTTCTAACGCACTCTTTTGGTTTGAGTATTATCATATTGATGGAATGCGTGTTGATGCAGTTACGAGTATGCTTCGTCTCGATTTTGAAAAACAGGCTCATCAATATCGGCGTAATGTGAACGGTGGTTTGGAGAATTTAGAGGCCATCAAATTTATACAGAATCTGAATAAAGCAATATTTCATTATTTTCCAAAGGCATTGATGATGGCTGAAGAATCTAGTGCTTGGCCGGGAGTTACAGCGCCAGTTCATGAAGGTGGCCTCGGCTTTAATTACAAATGGAATATGGGATGGATGAATGACACTTTAGGCTACATAGAACATGATTTCTGGGGGCGACCTAATCATCATAATTTACTAACATTCCCAATATGTTATGCTTATGCCGAAAATTATGCATTGCCGTTATCACATGATGAGGTTGTACATGGCAAGAAGTCGTTATTGGACAAAATGCCTGGTTCTTATGAACAAAAGTTCGCAGGACTTAGGCAACTGCTTGGTTATCAAATATCGCATCCCGGTAAAAAGCTTCTGTTTATGGGCGGGGAATTCGGCCAATTTATCGAGTGGAAGGATCAGGAACAGCTGGATTGGCTACTGCTGGACTATGACAGCCATCGCGGCATGCTCGCCTACACTGCTGCACTTAATAAACTGTATCGCTCGGAGAAAGCACTGTGGGAGCTTGATCATTCCCAAGAGGGTTATCAATGGATTAATGCGGATGACAATGAACAAAGCGTTATTTCATACATGCGTAGAGGTAAGAAACCTGGAGATACATTGCTATTTATCATCAATTTCCAACCCGTTGAACGTCAACATTATCGTATTGGAGTTCCGCGCTCAGGGACTTATGAAGAAGTCTTTAGCTCGGAAGCTGTAGAGTATGGAGGTTCAGGTCTGCACAATGTGCCTCAGAAGAGCAAAAAGCTGGAATGGCACAATCAGGTGAACGGCATAGAGCTAACTCTACCGCCTCTTAGCTTCCTGGTGTTTAAGAAAACGGCACGATTGGGTAAAAGTAAAGAGGTAAATGAGTTATAGATCAAAGTTCGAATAGAGAATCCGTACACTTTAAAGGGGGAAATAATCATGAAAGTTTTATTTGCCGCAGCTGAAGCTCATCCTTTTGTCAAAACGGGTGGTCTGGCCGATGTCACGGGGGCATTACCTAAAGCGCTGAAGGGTGCTGGGGTGGATGTTCGAGTGATTTTACCTAAGTATCGTGGGANNCGAAAATGGAGCATTTAACGGAAGTGTACGTGCCGATTGGCTGGCGCAATCAATACTGCGGGATTGAACGAATTATTTATGACGGTATCCCTGTTTACTTTATCGACAATGAGTATTATTTTGGACGGGATGGAATCTACGGATACATGGACGATGGAGAACGCTTCGCATTCTATAATCGTGCAGTGCTGGAGTGTCTGCCAGCTATTGATTTCCAGCCCGATGTACTGCATTGCCATGATTGGCATGCGGCCGTGATTCCGATGCTGTTACAGGGGCATTATCGACACAATCCATTTTACAGCGAAATGCGAAGTGTATTCACCATACATAACCTGTTATATCAGGGAGTGTTTCCTTATGAAGTGCTTGGGGAGCTATTGGGTCTGGATAGCAGTTATTTTGGAGGCGTGGAGTATTACGGTAATGTGAACTTCTTAAAAGGTGGTATTGTTTACAGTGATCGTGTCACCACCGTTAGTCCAACCTACTCGGAAGAAATTCGGACACCTTANNGGGCTCGATGGTTTGTTGAATGCACGAGCGGACATTTTAAGCGGAATTGTGAATGGAATTGATACGAAAAGTTATAATCCTGCGACAGATCCAAGTCTCGCTACCCGTTATCGTTCCAATTTGTCGAAGAAGACTGAGAACAAGTTAGCCTTGCAAGAGGAATTAGGATTACCTGTGGACGCTAATATTCCAATGGTGGCCATGGTTACTCGTCTTGTGGATTCCAAGGGCTTAGATCTGCTTACTCGCGTGTTGGATGAGCTTCTATATACTGATGACATACAATTTGTTCTGCTTGGAACAGGGGATGAAACCTATGAGCGATGGTTCAGAGAAGCGGCGTGGCGTTATCCAACAAAGTTGTCTTCACAAATACTCTTTAATGATGCACTCTCACGCAAAATATATGCCGCCAGCGATATCTTTCTCATGCCTTCTAAGTTTGAACCGTGTGGGATCAGTCAACTTCTCGCTTTACGTTACGGTAGCATACCGGTTGTGCGGGAAACCGGTGGCCTAAATGATACTGTTGAAGCTTATAATGAAGAATCCGGTGAAGGAAACGGCTTTACTTTCAATAACTACAATGCCCACGATATGATGTTTACGCTTCGCAGAGCGATCTCATTATACAAGCAGCCTGAACACTGGAAAAAGATTACGAAAAACGCGTTCGCTGGCGACTACAGCTGGAATGTATCCGCTCAGCAGTACATTGATATTTATAACGAAATTACAGAATAAGGGTTCATCTGATTCAGTACTAGGTTAATAAGGAGTGTACCTGAAGTATGACTCATACTTTTAGGGCACTCCTTTTTTTATGGAAACTAGGGTCAATTCGCCGCATGATTTGGTTAAGATAGGGAATAGTAAAAATGTATAAAAATATATCAAATGTGAATAAATGTTGTTTAATTTGTTTCTGAATAATGAGAATTTCACTTTGAAACCCATTAAAAGGAAGTTATTGTCACAATTATGCCTTTGCATATTCATGCGTTTTGATTTATAATAAATCGGTCAAAGGGACTACTTAGATTTTTTCATAAGAATAGGGGGAGATATAGAAATGAACAAATGGGGTAAACTTGGTTTAGGGATGATATTAGCGGTAGGTCTGTTGTCAGGCTGCGGTCAAAATAAAAATGATAATGATACCGCTGCAAGTGGAAATGCAACTAACGGTGGGGCTACTAAGAAGCTAACTATGGGAACAAGTGCAGATTTTCCTCCGTACGAATTCCATAAAGTGGTGGATGGTAAAGATACTATCGTAGGTTTCGATATCGACATTGCTAAGGAAATTGCTGCTGATATGGGTGCTGAACTTGTAATTAAGGACTTGCCATTCGATTCACTGCTAAACGAATTGTCCAGCGGGAGAGTAGATATTGTAATTTCTGGACTTAGCCCGACTGAAGAACGTAAAAAAGCAGTTGATCTCTCAGACATTTATTACAAAGCTGAGCAAGCCATTGTTGTGCGCGAAGCTGATAAAGATAAATACGCCACTATGGACGCTGTGAAAGGTACCAAAATAGGTGTACAGACAGGTTCGATTCAAGAGGATATTGCTAAAGGGATTGAGGGAGCAAAGGTCACTTCGCTTGGTAAAATCTCCGAAATCGTTCTACAATTGCAATCCAATCGTGTAGATACTGCTATTATTGAAGGGCCTGTGGCCAAATCATTCGTTAAGAATGTACCAGGTCTTGTAATTACAGATGCTAAGCCAGAAGTTGAAGATGATGGTTATACTATTGGTATTAAAAAAGGCAACAAAGAGCTTCTGGATCAAGTAAACAGTACACTGACACGTTTAAACTCAGAAGGTAAAATTGATGAGTACGTGGCGGCAGCTAGTGAACTTGCAGATAGCACGAAGTAAAGGTACAGATTATTTTTATTTTCTGCTAAAATAAATTGTATTGTATACAGAAAATAGCGGAACGTTGCTATTTTCTATTTTTTTGGAGATGGGAGGATAGGTATGGACATTACTTTATTTAAAATGGCTTATGATTATCGTGATTTTTTCCTGACCGGTTTGCAGTATACCTTGCTGCTTGCCGTTCTGGGTGTTTTCTTTGGTTTTATTCTAGGGATTATCGTTTCCTTGCTGCGTATGTCCAAATGGGGTGTGCTTCGCTTCTTGGCAACAGCCTGGGTAGAGTTCCTTCGTGGCACACCTATGCTTGTACAACTGTTTCTGATCCATTATGGATTGGCTACGTTCGGGATTGAGTTTACACCGATTCAGTCGGGGGCAATCACTTTATCCATTAACAGTTCTGCTTACCTTGCAGAGATTTTTCGTGCCGGGATACAGGGTGTCGATCGTGGACAAATGGAGGCAGCCCGTTCGCTTGGAATGAAACAAGGGATGAC
The DNA here is from genome assembly GCA_002438345.1 of Paenibacillus sp. UBA6285. Lineage (GTDB taxonomy): Bacteria > Bacillota > Bacilli > Paenibacillales > Paenibacillaceae > Paenibacillus_AQ. The sequence goes on along the minus strand of DJUJ01000180.1, from coordinate 11,888 downwards.
TATGCGCCATATCATACTCCCTCAGGCACTCAAGAGTGTTCTTCCGGCAATCGGAAATGAATTCATCACCATTATCAAGGAATCATCGATTATTTCTTTTATCGGAGTAACGGATTTGATGTTTCAAGCACGTACAGTTACAACGATTTCATACGATGGTATGACACCACTGGTAATTATCGCATTTATGTACTTTGTTCTGACATTTACGCTATCGAAGATCCTAGGCAGACTGGAAAGGAGGCTGAATACCGATGATCGCCGTTAAGAACTTGCGAAAGAATTATGGGAAGCTGGAAATTCTCAAAGGTATCGACTTAGAGATTCATAAGGGAGAGGTCGTTGTTGTGATCGGTCCAAGTGGATCGGGTAAAAGTACCTTTCTGCGATGTTTGAATCTACTGGAGCAACCAACAGGTGGCGAAATCACTTTTGAAGGTGAATCTATCACCTCCAAGAAGCACGATATCAATGTAACGCGTGAGAAGATGGGGATGGTATTTCAGCAGTTTAACCTTTTCCCTCACAAAACAGTTCTTCAGAACATTACACTAGCACCGATTAAAGTAAGAAAAAAACAACAGGCTGAAGCCGATAAATTCGCAATGGAGTTACTCAGGACTGTAGGACTTGAAGATAAGAAGGATGCTTT
>DJUJ01000180.1:0-11162 GCA_002438345.1 Paenibacillus sp. UBA6285 | reverse complement strand
GAGATGGGCTTTGCCCGCGAAGTCGGCGACCGTATTCTATTCATGGATGGCGGTGTGATTGTAGAGCAGGGTACACCTGCACAAGTATTCGGGAATCCTCAGCATGTACGTACTCAGGATTTTTTAAGTAAAGTGTTATAAAAAGTTAAGTTGTAGCGGCCCTCTGACAAGTTATCCGAGGGCCGCTTTACTTTTTAACAGTAGCGTAATTTGGGGATATAATGGACTGAGATCATTTATTTATGTAAACCATGTATAATAGATGGTCAATCAACTTGAAAAGGAGTACATACATAATGAGAGATGATCTGCGCCGGATAGGCATTATCGATATTGGTTCTAACTCCATTCGTCTTGTAATCTATGATACAACGCCGGAAGGAGGTTATAAGATCATCAAGGAATGTAAGTACTCCGCACGTCTTAGTGAGAAGATTACGAAGGAAGGTCGACTGGAGCGGAAGGACATGGAGACGATTATTCCAGTCTTGCGTCAGTTTAAGGAGATCTGCAGTGCTTTCGAAGTGGAGAATATTCGTGCAGGTGCTACAGCGGCAATAAGAAACGCAGCTAACTCAAGTGAAATTATTGCCTTTCTGTCAGAAGCCTCTACCATACCTATTGAGGTCATCAGTGGCCATCAAGAAGCTTATTTTGGCTTCTTAGGCGTCATAAACGCATTTAATGTTGAGGATGGTTATGTCATCGATATTGGTGGCGGGAGTACTGAAATAACTCTTTTTTGCGGGCGTCGTTATCAACATAGCATATCCTTCCCGTTTGGGGCGGTGAATACAAATCTTATGTTTGGTCAGGGTGGGAACTGGAACGGCGATCAGATTCACAAACTGGAGACTTTTGTTCTGGGGAGATTGGTAGAGCATGATTGGCTTAATGCAAAAGCAGGACTTCCATTATTTGGTTTGGGAGGGACGGTTCGTTCCTTAGGCAAGCTGGATCAGAAGACTAGAGCATACTCATTACCTAACTCTCATGGTTACACGATGCCTAGTGAGACGATTGAACATTTTATGAACACGTTACCTTCGATGCCTTATGATAAACGTAAAGATTTAGATGGGTTGTCTAAGAGCCGAGCAGATATCATCGTATCCGGTTTGATTATTTTCCATACTGTATATCAGTATATTGGTGCTAGCCAGGCTGTAATCAGCGGGGAAGGGCTCAGGGAAGGCATGCTACATGACCTACTGGAGCCGGAGCAACCGGTACGAGACAGTGCGCTTGAATACAGTTTAAACACGATCATCCGGTTTGATATTCATACCTCTAAACGGTATTTAGATCACATCAACAAGCTTGCTCTCAGTCTGTTTGACGCGTTCAAAGATGAAGAGAATAAAGCTGAACATGAAATGTTAATTTACGTATCCATCATGCTACATCGAACGGGATCGAACATTAACTATTATCAATACAAACGACATACTCTGTATTGGTTGATGAATTCACCGATTCGTGGATTAAGCCATCGCCAGCTTATCCTGTGCGCAATGATTGCCTCGTATAGCACAAAAAGCCGGAAGCAGAAACTGTCCCTGATGCATAAGGACATTTTACTGCCTTCCGACGAAGAGTGGATTCATAAGCTCGGATCTCTTGTACAACTAAGCATTGCACTAGACAGCACCGAGATCGGGATTGTAAGCGGCTTGAAAGCTAACCTGCACAACAACACACTTCATCTGGACTTAGAGGGCGCTTCAGCACTTCTAATTGGTCTAGAGGACATTGAGAACGCCTTGAAAGCATTTAAGAATGCTTGGGCGGTGAAGGTAAAACTCGGTTTCCCTTCCAACGCGTAACATCCATTGCTGCGAACTGGCTCCGGAAAGGGGCCTTTTTGTCGTCTGGTTGCTCGTAATATCCATTAGGTTGTAAGAAGCTGGCCTTAACATTATCTTTAAGGGATAGTTCAAGAATCTTAACGATCTGTTTACGAATATTGCTGTCTCTAACTGGACACATCAGCTCGATCCGTCTGGTTAGGTTTCTAGTCATCCAGTCTGCACTGGATAAATACACCTCAGGTTTTCCGCCATTTTCAAAATAGTATATTCTTGAATGCTCCAAAAAGCGGTCTACAATACTGCGAACAGTAATGTTTTCGCTTAAGCCTTCAATCCCCGGACGAAGACAACAAACCCCCCGAACGATTAAATCGATGGATACACCGGCTTGTGCGGCACCATATAAATCGTCAATTACTTGTTGATTAGATAGAGAGTTCATCTTGGCAATGATACGTGCAGGTCTGCCAGCAGCGGCATGTTCCGCTTCACGTTTCATTAGCTTTTGTAAGGAAAGGCTCATGTCCGTTGGAGCTACAATGAAGGAGTTCCAGTCAAAATCAGCGGAATAACCAGTCATTTGATTAAATAGCTCAGAAGCATCGAGTCCGATATCGCTTTGAGCGGTAAATAGACTGAGATCTGTGTAGACTTTGGCTGTACTGTCATTGTAGTTTCCTGTGCCTACATGCACATAGCGACGTAATTCATGACCTTCTTGACGGACGATCAAGGTAACTTTGGCATGTGTTTTGAGTCCAACAAGACCATAAACGACATGACATCCGGATTTTTCAAGTTGGCGGGCCCAAGCGATGTTACGTTCCTCATCAAATCGTGCTTTTAACTCTACAACGACTGTAACCTGTTTACCGGACTCAGCAGCATTAGCGAGTGCGGTGATCAGAGGAGAGTTTCCGCTAACTCGGTATAAAGTCATCTTTATGGCCATCACATGTTCGTCNNGACTTGAATAATGAAGTCCGTCATCGCATCAAAGGATTCGTAAGGGTGGTAGACTAGGACGTCCCGTTCACGCAATACCTCAAACAAATCCTCGTTTTCTTCAAATTCAGCAGGGTAGACGGGCTCAATGCTTGGATAGTTTAAGTATCCAAAGCCTTTTATACTGCCGGAAAAATTACGAAGGAAACCTAGATCCAGTGGACCTTCAATTTCAAATACGAAGTCTTCCAGTTCAAACTCAGCTTGGAGCTGTTCCAAAGCATACGGATGGATTCCTTTTTGTACTTCAAGCCTTGCTGGAACTCCGCGACGACGCTTGCGCAGCTCTTTTTCAATCTCTTCTAGAAGATCCTCGGCACCTTCCTCGTCGATCGTGAGATCAGAGTTGCGAGTCAAACGAAATTCACTAACGGCAACGGGTTCGTAACCACTAAATAAAGTTTGAATGTGATGACGGATAACATCCTCGATAAATACAAACTGCCGTTTCTTGCTGTTAGATCGGTGTGGAAGAGGAATACATCTTGGCAGATTAGATGGAATTTGTAGAATAGCAAAATAAGGCTCTTCTTCATGACCATTCTTNNATGGCGTAAGTACAGGATAGATAATATCCCGGTAATATTGTTCTATGGACTGCTCTTGTGCATGAGTGAGATCCTCATAATCCACAAAAACGATACCTTCTTTATGCAAACTCCGTGAAATATCACGGAAAATTCGGTATTGGTCGGCAACAATTTTGGTAACTCGTTTGATGAGGCGTTTATATAGCCCGGAGGGGGTGTAGCCAGTAAAATCTTTTTTTGTATAGCCTGCCCGGATCTGATCTTGTATTCCTGCTACTCGAACGCTTATAAATTCATCAAGATTGCTTGAGACGATAGCCAAAAATCTCGCTCGTTCCATTAGCGGATTATCAGGGTCTTGCGCTTCTTTAAGCACGCGTCGGTTAAACTCGATCCAGCTCAAATCCCTATTGAGGTAAGCAGTGGCTGGACTGCTTTGGTTGTTTTTATGCTCTTCTGTATTCATGGGACCTCCAAATATGATTCGTTGTCTAATCTATTTATCATATTCTATCATTCTACTATTGGATAAAGTATGAAATGTTAACTCTATGTAAAATCTTCGGGAATTTTATATGATAATTTTTTGAAAAGGTACATATGTGTTGTGAGTTGGTTTACATAATAAAAATTATGTTGACAACCATCCGCAAAAATGACAATATTGAAACTTGATATTTCATAATGGTAACAATTACATAAGCATTGGTTACAAAATTGTGATATATTAAGTCCTGTCAGTTTTACAAAAGACTGCAACACATCAAGACATCACACAAGATGTACATAAGTACTTAAAATGTACACGAGCGTATACGGAAGTCATACTGTTTACGCTCATCTAATGAGGAGGCAATTATGAAGAACAAATTCAGAACAATTAAAGCCCTTGCTGCAGTTATGGGAATCAGTGCATTACTGCATGCCGTTCCAGCTCATGCGGACAGTGTTCATATCGCTAAGGAAGGCAATACTTTTTATACTTTATCCAAGCAATACAATGTAGGTGTGAATGAATTAATGAAAGCTAATCCAAACGTTGCAGCACTGAACATTTACGAAGGTCTCGAAATTACAATACCTAGTAAAATGCAGGCTGAGTCCGTACCTGCGCCAGACAAATCAACAGTGATTACGCCAAGTCTAAATGTAAACCCAGATACTAAAACAGTTGAAGCATGGGGTAAGTCCTTCAATTATGACAAAACGATTCAAGTAAAAGCTTCAGCGTATTCTTCCGCAAGCAGTGAGAACGGAGGATGGGGCGCAGTCGATTATCTCGGTAATCCTCTCAAGCTTGGGACTATTGCTGTTGATCCAAATGTGATTCCTATCGGTACCAAAGTATTGGTCACGGGTCATTCACACGATGGATTGCCCAAAGAAGCTTTTTTAGCTACGGCAACAGATGTGGGCGGTGCGATTAAGGGTAATCGTATCGACATCTTTATTCCTGGTAGCCAAAGCTTTGTAGCGTCTTTTGGTTATCAATATGTACAATTATACATTGTTAAGTAGGTAGATAATAATAGAGAGAATTATAAAGATAACTTAGAGTTATGGAAAGTTCTCAGATATGATTAAACAAGAAACGGAGGGAGTCCTAAGCGGCTGCCTCCGTTTTTTTAACGATATATATTTGGGGCCCTCACAAAGTACCTTAGTACGCATCGAAGCAAAGCTCCACTTTGTGGGGAAATTTTATTTACTTTTGGAGACCTGTAGTAATTGAGGAACGGTAACGAAAGTATAGCCCCGTTTTCGCATAATTGTTATTACTTCAGGTAAGGCTTCAATCGATCCTTGAAGATGACTACCCGGACCGCCTCCACCGTGTTGAAGAATAATAGCTCCTTTTCCAACATGGGCTAGAATGTTATTTCTAACTTGGTTTTTGGATAGTCCTTTCCAGTCCAAAGAGTCCACATTCCAATTCACGAGCGTGTAGCCATTATTTTTTGCCCATTTTAGCTGCTGTTCACTGATGTCCCCATAGGGTGGGCGAATTAGACGGGGTTTATATCCGGCCAAGGTTTGTATAATATTTTCGGTCTTAATGATTTGTGTTCTAAAATCGTTCATCTGCAGCTTCACAAACTGAGGGTGGTTATACGAGTGATTTCCAATGGCATGTCCTTCTCTAATCATCCTTCTCACCATAGCTGGATGTTTCTTTGCTCGACTTCCCACCACAAAGAAGGTTGCTTTGACATTATATTTCTTAAGGATGTTAAGCAATTGGGGTGTAAATCTTGGGTCAGGAACATCATCGAAAGTAAGGGCGATGACTTTATTCCGAGGCCCACTAGTCTTAAATGTCTCTGGATATTTGTGTAATAACTGACTTAACGTCAGACCTTTAATGGTCTTATGGTTGTTAAGCGTCGAACTATTTGTAGCAGAACTACCTGCTGAAATCGCCTTATCTTCGTCTGAAGCGGGTACACTTTGTGTATGATCCTGTGGAGTCTTCTGACTCTGAACAGGGGCTGACACAACCTCTGAAGAATAGGTTGGGAATAGCATAAGTATGATTGTTCCTAATATTATGAGTAGTTTCTTACCTCTCCGTTGAAAATACATCCCCATCTGCCTCCTTTACTACCTGAACATCGCCATATTCTTAATTGTTATCTCCATAGATGGGTGAATTTATGCTACTTATCGATGAGGTTGAGTTAAGATTTCTTGAAGGAACCAATGCGTGTATACTAATAGAACGGGAGATTCCCGAGCCAATTATAGATTCGGAAGGATGGAGACAATGATGTCTGATTTGTTTGCACCGTATGAGTTGAAGGGGTTATCGTTGAAGAATCGTATTGTTATGCCGCCTATGTGCCAGTATTCGGTGGATAAAGAGGATGGCATCCCTAATGATTGGCATTATGTTCATTATGTAAGCCGTGCTATTGGAGGTACAGGATTTATCATCGTGGAAATGACGGGTGTTCATCCAGACGGTAGAATCACCAATCGAGATACAGGAATCTGGAGTGACACGCAAATTGCAGCTTATCGTAGGATCACGGATGGTGTACATGCTTATGGGTCAAAAATCGCTATTCAATTAGGACACGCTGGACGTAAAGCAGTGGATGCTGAACCACCAGTGGCTCCATCTGCAATTCCTTTTGATGCTAATTCCAAAACGCCACAGGCTCTTTCAAAGGAAGGGATTTCTGAGATGATTGAAGCCTTCCGTGAAGGTGCGCGCAGAGCTGTGGAGGCAGGATTTGATACGGTCGAAATTCATGGTGCACACGGTTATTTAATTCACCAGTTTCATTCAACACTGACAAATGTCAGAGAAGATGAATATGGACAAGATCCTGCGCTATTTGGAGAACAAGTAGTTAAAGCAGTCCGAGAAGTTGTNNTGTGGACATGCCATTAATCATGAGAATATCTGCGAAGGAATATGTAGAGGGTGGATATGATGCTGCTTACGCCCTGGATATTTGCAGACGATATAAGAATGCTGGAGTGGATATGTTCCATGTTTCTTCCGGTGGGGAAGGTCCCATAGGTTCAAATGGGGGGCCTAACGCAGGACCTGCCTATCAAGTAGAGCTGGCAGAGTATATCCGTAGTGGATTACACGTGCCTGTAATTGCAGTGGGGCGGCTTGAATCTTATACTGAGGCACAGTCCATCGTCGCTGAAGAACGGGCGGAACTGGTAGCCGTTGGCCGCGGGATGCTAAGCGATCCATATTGGGCTTTACATGCGGAAGAAGCGCTTGGAGGCGTAATTAAAGTACCTAAACCTTATGAACGTGGGATCTGGAAAAGAGGATAACTCGTTTTGAATGTGAAGTTTGTCACAGATTTTATGTTCCTTCTAAGGCAATCTTAATAAAGATAAAATTTGAAGGAGCTTGATAACATGGGGATGGTTTTAAGTAACGATCGGCTAACAGACGGAGTGTACCACCTTAAGGTTGAAACGAATAGTGGCGGTAAAATGGGTCAATTCTACATGTTACGGGCATGGGGCGCATATCCCATTCTTTCCAGACCGTTAAGTATACATGAAGTAAACGAAGATAGTATTGAATTTCTATATCATGTTGTTGGAGAAGGTACTGAGATATTCTCACGCTTGACTTCAGGTGATTCGGTGGAGCTCGAGGGACCTTTTGGCACGGGATTTCCACAGGTCGAAGGGAAGGTTGCACTAATCGGCGGTGGAATAGGAATTGCGCCACTTTATTATTGTGCGAAACAGCTTTCTGGATGTGATATCTATTTAGGCTTTAGCCGAGAAGCTTACCGGACAGAAGCTTTCCGTCCATTCGCCAATGAGCTTACAGTAGATGTGGGCGGATTTATTTTGGATCGTGTGGATTTTAGTCAATATGATCATGTTTTTGTCTGCGGTCCGCATCCTATGCTTAAAGCTGCACAGCTTAAAGGTATAGCCGCTGAAGAGGCAGGCAGCAGAACAAAAGTTTACCTATCTTTGGAGAACCGAATGGCTTGCGGTATTGGAGCCTGTCTTGTCTGCAGTGTGTCCTGTCGTGATGGTCAACGAAAGGCTTGTGCAGACGGACCTGTGTTTCTTGCTGAGGAGGTGATTTTCCATGACTAAGATGAGTACAACTATTGCAGGCGTTCATTTTAAGAATCCGATTATTATGGCATCTGGAACATTTGGCTTTGGTCGTGAATATGGAAAGCTGTATGATGTGTCTTTGCTAGGTGGAATCTCAGGTAAAGGGCTGACCCTCCATCCAAAAGCAGGTAATCCTGGCACTCGTGTATACGAGACAGCCTCTGGAATGCTGAATAGTGTAGGACTGGAGAATCCAGGTGTAGACGCGTTCTTAGAAAAAGAATGCCCTTATTGGGAAACGCTCGATACCGCTCGTTTAGTGAATCTTGGGGGCGGCACTCTTGAGGATTACGTACTTGGAGCAGAGATGATCCAGCGTGATGCAGATCTCCGTTCAAGCTTAGGGAAGACAGCTGTAGATATGATTGAATTGAATATTTCCTGTCCTAATGTAAAAGAAGGCGGAATCGCATTTGGGATCAAGACCTCTGAAGCTCAAAAAGTAGTACAGGCCGTTAGACGTGCCACCAAGCTGCCACTTGCAGTAAAACTGTCTCCAGGCGCGGAGAATATCGTTGAAATGGCGCAAATGTGTCAGGAAGAGGGAGCAGACGCAGTCTCGCTAATTAACACCATTTCCGGAATGAAGATTGATGTACGCCGTAGAAGTAGTGTATTTAATAACTTGTATGCCGGACTGTCCGGACCTGCGATAAAGCCAGTCGCTCTGCGCATGGTGCATCAAGTTGCCCAGAACATATCTATTCCTGTGATCGGAATGGGTGGCATTACCACAGCCACTGATATTATTGAATTTATTATGGCAGGAGCTGCGGTTATCCAAGTGGGCACTTACAATTTCATGAATTTACGAGCAGGTAGTCAGCTTGTTGAAGAGCTTGAGCAATTCATGGTTCAAGAGAACATCCAATCACTGGATGAAATACGTGGCATTATATAAAGTGGAGTAGTGAGGAGATACTATTGGCTTCTAATAAGATCAACCCTGATGATATAGAACTGACGGCGACGGCTGTTGGCCGCGATCTCTTGCTCTTGATTAGCGGAGGTGTTCGTCATATCGGAGCGGCAAGTACCGCTTATCTAAATGGAGAACAGGTTGAGGTGTTGACCTCTGCTGTTCCACATCATAAAGAGCATACGATAAGCGAGTCTATTGCGGTCAGGGTAGCTGAGGCGCTGAACAGGACAGTCACAGTTGTAATGGGGATTCACTACGACGATCTCTCGAAAGAAGGCATTATGGAAGTCGTGGAGATTGTGAATAATAAAGTAAATCAATATTTAGCGCAACAAATTTGAAACGGTATTGGCAATTCTGCGTAAAAGATATCAAGTAAGCATTTAAATTATCTTTTGGAGGAATGAAACCATGTCTATATTTAAAAGATTGCGCGATTTAACAATGTCTAACGTAAATGCGATTATTGACAAAGCAGAAGACCCGATTAAGATGACGGACCAGTACATTCGTGATATGACCGAAGATTTGGAAGATGCAGAAAAAGCTGTAGCGGCTCAAATCGCTATTGAGAAGAAGTTCAAGCAGCTTTATGAAGAGCAGGAGGCGCTTGTTAACAAACGTACTCAACAGGCACATGCTGCAGCTCAAGCTGGTAATGTTGACCTTGCTCGCCGTGCTCTGGAAGAGAAGAAGGCTGCTGAAGCTAAACTGGTAGAATACAAAACTAGCTTCGACCAGAACAAGGCATCTGCGGATAATCTTCGTGGCAAGCTTGACGAGATGCGCAAGCAGCTCACTCAAATGNNCTCGTTATAATGCTGCCAAAGCTCAAACTGAGATTAACAAAGCAATGAGTGGTTTCAGCTCCGATTCCGCATCAGCTGGTCTGAAACGTATGGAAGATAAAATGCTGCAAGCAGAAGCTCAAGCTGAAGCTAGCAATGAGATGAGCTCGAGCAACAAATCACTTGATGATGAGTTCGAGAAGCTGAATAAAGATCAAGCAGTGGAAGATGAACTGGCTGCTCTGATGAAACAATACGAGAAGCAATAACATTTGATCTTAGCCGATTCACGGCTGATGTTCACAGGCGAAGGGGAGACAGGAATATCGTTTCCTCTTCGCTTTATCTATGCTTATGACAGGCATGCAAAATGAATAAGCGGGGGCTATAGAATGGATCTCCATATCCTGGTGTCCATGGTCGTGTGGACGGTGAGCGGCGCGGTGTTACTGTTTGTGCTGATGTTCGTAGATTCACTTTTCACTCGATACAATGATTTAGAAGAGTTAAAGGCTGGAAATATGGCAGTTACTACACGTTTTGTAATGAAGCTATTGGCACAAGCATTTATTTTATCGTCATCGATAGCTGCTTCTAACAGCCTGCTAGATGCTTTGCTGATCTCGATAGTATCATTTTTTCTTTTGCTTATTTTGGAAAGAACGGTCCGTCTTCTATTGGCTAAATGGGGGAATCTGGATCTGGATCATGGTACACAGCTGGGCAAAATCGGGTATGGCTTACTATCAGGTTCGCTGCAAATTACGGGAGCATTAATTATTTCTGCATTTATGTAGGAGGAACGATCAAGTTGAGTATATGGAAACGTATAGGTAATCTATTCTCCAAGCCAGTGGCTCAGGAAGTTCAGAAAAGTATGCTTAATTTGTCTCCCGGAGACATCTGTGAAGTATCGCTTGTTACCTATGAGGTAACCGGCAGGACTCATAATCGTGGACGAAATGCAGTAGTTCTGACGCTAAGAGATGGAAGTCAGATTGCTTATTTGCATATTGAGGAGCGGGAACAACTACAATACGGATTGTATAAACCCATTGATGGGCGCTTAGATAATCCTGCTGAAGTTCCAACAACACTTGAACTGGACGGCTATACTTTTTTTCTAGAGGAAGAATATGAGGGATTTGTTGCTGTCGCAGGTCAAACCCCTTTTATGAATGGCGGAGAGCAACATGTGTGGCAATATCAGTCAGATGATTCTCGACTTCTGCGTGTGGAATGGCAACATGGACGGTTCATGCTTTATGAAGGTGAGAAAGTAATTCCTGGTGATGTGAAGGTAATTAGAGCATCCTAGAATTGAAACGGAGGGAGATGTGATCTAGATGATCGCATCTTTTTTTACGTAAATGTAAGGATGCACACGAACAAGAGTATGAAGAGAGGATGGAAAAAAGGCAATAGGATGCCCGGGACTTATTGAAAAAAATTTAAAGCATGAGTGATAAGAATTAAGAGACTTCTGGCT
>DJUJ01000046.1:20854-27875 GCA_002438345.1 Paenibacillus sp. UBA6285 | reverse complement strand
CGTACCCATCCCGAACACGACCGTTAAGCCCTCCAGCGCCGATGGTACTTGGACCGAAGGGTCCTGGGAGAGTAGGACGCCGCCAAGCAAATTTAGACCACTGTTGAGTAATCGACAGTGGCTTTTTTGCGTTTATTATAATCTGTGGAAAACTTGTGGATAATGTTATTATTTTTCAGAAAAGTTACGCACATGTGGATAGACGAACGAAAGAGAAATAATCCCTAAATAGTGTGGATTAAATACATATTTATGTGGATCTGTCAACAGAAAACCTAAGTAATACACGGGTTGCTGTGGATATAGCCGGGATTATGTGGATAGCGCTATTGATAAGTGGATAACTATTTTAACTTGGATGGGACAAGATTTCAAGACTATTTTTAAAACTGCATAGAGCTGTGGATAACTAAAAATAAAGTTATAAATAATGCAATAGATTAGCGCACAATAGACGCTCTTGTTATACTTATCCTAAATGTAATTTTATAAAGGATGAGGTGAGTTTGTGGTAATAAGACAACTACGTCCAGAAGAGTTCGATGCCAGCATGAACTTGTCAGAATATGCTTTTCAGTACAAGCTTCCCAGTGAAAAGCGGGCAACTGCCCAGGAGAGATTCAAGCCAGAACAGATATGGGGTGCTTTTGAGGACGGAACATTAGAAGCTAAATTGACGATTATTCCTTTCCAAGTGAATATACAGGGCAGATTGGTACCTATGGGTGGTATTGCCGGAGTAGCGACATGGCCAGAGAACCGTAGACAAGGACATGTGGCAAATCTACTTTCTCATGCGCTACGTACGATGAATGAGGCGGGTCAAACGCTCTCTTTTCTACACCCGTTCTTGATTCCGTTTTATCGTAAATTTGGCTGGGAGATCTACTGTGAATATAAGAAATACTCCATTCCTGTAGCGAAGTTTCCTAAAAAGGTTGAAATTGAGGGCAAGGTTAAACGTGGCATGAAAGATATCGAATTATTAGATAACTTATACAATAGATTTGCTGTCAGATATAACGGAACACTTAAGCGTGCTTTGGACTGGTGGGAGAACTCTGTTTTGGATGACGAAGGACAAAGTGCAGTGTTTTACTCCGTGCTTGGTGAACCAGAGGGATATGTGCTGTATAAGGTAGAGAATAGAGAACTGGTCATCGATGAATTTGTATTTTTGAATGAACAAGCCCGGCAGGGGCTGTGGACGTTTCTGGCGAACCATGATTCGATGGTGACAGGTGCATCGTTAAAGCTGGTGCCTTCGGACGACATGTTGCCCTTCTTGCTGCCAGATCCGCGTATAGGACAGGAGAATTTTCCTTATTTTATGGGGCGCATTGTTAACGCCAAAGCATTTGTTGAGAGCTATTCTTTTAAGAGTCACAGCAGTCAAAAGAAACAGGTTATATTTATCGAAGATAAATATGCACCCTGGAATGATGGATTGTGGGAATGGAATATCTCTAATGAGGGATCGGCTACTTTGATACGAATTGAAGGCGAACGGACAGAAGCAGACTTAAGTTGTGACATAGGTACATTGACGGCCTTAATGCTTGGATATAAACGTCCTATAGAGATGGCCCGTTATGGACGTATCTCAGGCCACTCAGCGGCACTGGAATGGTTCGAAGAAATCCTTCCACAAGCACAAACTGCATTATTTGATCATTTTTAAAAATATAAGAAAGTANNTAAACGCTTATCGTCCTAATAACGACACCGAAGGCGTTTATACTTGACAAAAATTAGACTCTCCCCTTCGAAAGATGTTGGGAGAGTTCTTTATTTCCGAATACATTCGCCGAAAAAAGTGAAAAATAAGAGAATCCACTTGGAATTAGCACAGAATATGTTATAATATTAAAAAGTCAAAGAAAGTCAAAGTCAACGCAACATAATGACATTGATCCGATCCTCTGAACGTGTGGATTATTCGCAATGTTTAAGTTCAATTAAAGATTATTGTTTTTATGAATGCAAGCCGCAAGCGATATAATAAAGCTATAAGCACTGGAGGATGAGTGATGCGCAATATCTCTGATATTATTGAACAATATCTGAAGAATATTTTGCATGAAAGTCCCGAAGGTACGGTGGAAATCCAGCGAAATGACCTGGCGGACCAGTTCTCATGCGTACCGTCACAGATCAATTATGTCATCAGTACACGCTTTACTCTGGAAAAAGGTTATGTGGTGGAAAGTAAGCGTGGTGGCGGGGGATATATTCGTATTCAACGTTTTGAATTGCCACCAAACGTGGCACTGCATGCCCATTTAAACCATACTATAGGTGGCGGGATTGATCAGAACGCTGCTGAAGGGCTGATTTATCAGCTGGAGGAAGCTGGTTTTCTAAGTAAGCGTGAAGCGTGCCTTATGCGCGCTGCTGTTTCTCGGGAATGCCTAACGGTTAAGATTCCATACCGGGATGAGATTCGTGCCAAGATTATGAAGGCGATGTTAATCTCTTTGTTAGGCAAATAATTGTCAACCATAAGGGAGGGGCTTTCGCTTATGCAATGCCAGGAATGTGGCGTCAAGCCGGCAACACTCCACTTCACTAAGATCGTGAATGGAGAGAAGACGGAATTTCATATCTGCGAGAGCTGTGCACGGGAGAAGGGTGAACTGATTCCTGGAACTGCTGGGGGATTCTCCATCCACAGTCTGCTGTCAGGACTGCTTGATCTTGAAGGCGCTGGCAAGGAGAAGTCCGCTGCAACGAAGACTACGCAGAGTCTGCAATGTGAGAATTGTGGGATGACGTACTCCCAGTTTAGTAAATTAGGCCGTTTTGGCTGTAGCTCCTGTTATAAATATTTTAACAGCGCACTGGACCCGCTTTTTAAGCGAGTGCATGGCAATACCTCACATGTAGGTAAGATTCCTAAACGTGCAGGAGCCCAGATTGTGTTTAGACGCCAAATTGATGAACTCAAGCAGGAATTACAGCAAAGTATTGCACAGGAAGAATTCGAGACAGCAGCGGAGCTGCGGGATCAGATTCGCCGACTTGAAAAAGAAATAGTACAAGAGTAAAGTCTTTGATATATAGGGGGGATATGACATGTCAAGTCTCCGATTTACTGAACAAGCGCTTAGTGATTGGATGCGCTCTGGAGGTAGTCACTCCGAGATTGTAATTAGCAGCCGTATGCGTATTGCCCGTAATCTAGAGCATCTTCCGTTCCCTATGATAGCTTCCTTAGAGCAATCGGAAGAGGTATTAGAGCTGCTGGCCCCTGTGTTTCATGAGGAAGTAGCTGCGGATTTCGGATCTTTTCAGCTCCTAAAGCTTGATGAAGTGAATGAACTGGACAAAAAGGTACTGGTCGAGAAGCATCTAATCAGTCCTAACTTAGCTAATGATTCACGTGNNCGGCTGTATTATTAAATGAAGATGAGTCGGTCAGCATCATGATTAACGAAGAAGACCATCTGCGAATCCAATGTCTGTTTCCTGGTCTTCAAGTTAGAGAAGCATGGGAACGTGCGACAGCGATCGATGATATATTCGAGGCGGCTGTCAATTACGCTTTTGATGATAAAAGAGGATACTTGACCAGTTGTCCCACCAATGTTGGTACTGGGCTTCGTGCCTCGGTGATGCTGCATCTACCAGCGCTTGTAATGACTCATCAGATCAATCGCATTCTGTCCGCAGTGAATCAAGTGGGGTTGACTGTAAGAGGAATTTACGGTGAGGGTAGCGAAGCAGTAGGGAACATCTTTCAAATTTCAAATCAGATCACCCTCGGTCAAACGGAAAGTGAAATTATAGAGAACCTTCACAGCGTAGTCACTCAGATTATTGAGCATGAGCGAAATGCCCGTGAACGGTTGCTTGTTGATTCCGCACTGAGAATTACGGACCGAGTGAAGCGTTCTTATGGGATCTTGTGTTATGCAGCTCTTATGGAGCTTAAGGAATCTGCACAACGGCTGTCTGATGTGAGACTTGGGGTTGACCTTGGCATTCTGGAAGGCCCTTCGATTTCAGTGCTTAATGAACTTAACGTTAAGACACAGCCAGGATTCCTGCAAAAGATGTTCGGTGACGAGTTGAACGCCACTGAACGAGATATGTATCGGGCGAAACTGCTCCGAGAGACACTGGGAACACAACATTAATATAGATATTTATTATTCATGGAGGTGCAGGAGATATGATGTTTGGAAGATTTACGGAACGCGCACAAAAAGTGCTAGCGCTGGCGCAGGAAGAAGCTGTTCGTTTAGGACACAACAATATTGGCACAGAACATATTTTGCTCGGACTTATTCGTGAAGGAGACGGCATTGCTGCTAAGGCGTTAATTGCTTTGGGTCTGGGTCTTGAGAAAATCCAGGACGAAGTGGAGACACTGATTGGCAGAGGCCAAGAACAGCCTACGAACATTGCTTATACTCCTCGCGCCAAAAAAGTTATTGAGCTGTCGATGGACGAAGCCCGCAAGTTGGGTCATACGTATGTCGGCACTGAGCATATTCTGCTTGGACTTATCCGTGAAGGGGAAGGTGTCGCGGCTCGTGTGCTTANNACAGCTCCTGGGAAGCAGCGAGGCTGCCTCTAGTCATAGTGGGACTCCGGCTAACGTCAGCACACCGACCCTAGATGGTCTTGCGCGCGATTTGACCGCCTATGCTAAGGAGGGCAATCTAGATCCAGTTATCGGCCGTAGCAAGGAAATTGAACGTGTTATTCAGGTGCTGAGTCGCCGGACTAAGAATAACCCGGTACTCATCGGTGAACCTGGGGTTGGTAAAACAGCTATTGCTGAAGGACTTGCACAAAAGATTATCAATAATGAAATCCCAGAAACGCTACGCGACAAACGCGTAATGACGCTCGATATGGGCTCTGTAGTGGCTGGTACGAAATATCGCGGTGAGTTTGAAGACCGCCTCAAGAAAATAATGGATGAGATTCGCCAAGCAGGTAATATCGTGCTCTTTATTGATGAGCTGCATACTCTGATTGGAGCAGGTGGCGCAGAAGGTGCAATTGACGCTTCTAACATTCTGAAGCCGGCTTTAGCTCGTGGAGAACTTCAGTGCATAGGCGCGACTACGCTTGACGAATATCGTAAATATATTGAAANNGCATTAGAGCGTCGTTTCCAACCGATTACGGTGGATCAGCCGTCTCCGGAGGAAGCGGTCCAAATTTTGTTCGGACTTCGCGATCGTTATGAAGCGCATCACCGCGTGAAGATTACCGATGAAGCTATTGTGGAAGCAGTGAAGCTGTCCGATCGTTACATTCCAGATCGTTTCTTGCCAGATAAAGCGATTGACCTTATCGATGAAGCGGGATCTAAAGTAAGGCTTCACTCTTACACCATACCGCCAAATCTGAAGGAACTGGAAATGCGCTTGGATGATATCCGCAAGGAGAAAGATTCCGCAGTTCAGAGTCAAGAGTTTGAAAAAGCGGCTGCCTTGCGTGATACAGAGCAAAAGATCCGTGAAGAACTTGATACGACGAAGAACCAATGGAAAGAAAAACAAGGTCGCACCGATTCTGAGGTTACACCTGAAGATATCGCACAGGTCGTAGCTAGCTGGACAGGGATACCTGTAAGCAAGCTGAAGGAAGAGGAGACAGACCGTCTGCTTAACATGGAGGCTTTACTACATGAACGAGTGATCGGTCAGGACGAAGCCGTTAAGGCGGTTAGCCGTGCGCTGCGCCGTGCGCGTGCGGGTCTTAAAGATCCGAAACGCCCAATGGGTTCCTTCATTTTCTTGGGTCCAACGGGTGTAGGTAAAACTGAGCTGGCTCGTGCTCGGGCTGAAGCCATGTTCGGCGATGAGAATGCGGTCATCCGTATTGATATGTCGGAATACATGGAGAAGCACTCCACATCACGTTTAGTCGGAGCCCCTCCTGGATATGTTGGCTATGAAGAAGGTGGCCAATTAACGGAGAAGGTACGCCGTAAACCTTATTCTGTAGTGCTGCTTGATGAAATTGAAAAAGCGCACCCAGAAGTATTCAACATTTTGCTGCAAGTTCTTGAAGATGGTCGTTTGACTGACTCTAAAGGACGGGTAGTCGATTTCCGTAATACATTAATTATTCTGACTTCTAACGTAGGTGCACAGGCGATCAAGAAGAATTTCTCCGACGCTGAAATTGCTGACCTCGACAGCAAGGATGGCGTGGACGCCAAACTCATGCAAAAGGCGCAAAACGTCGTTAAACAGGCCTGCGCACCTAAAAGCTGATGTTGTGTAGCTGCGCGTGTCCGGCGGTAAATTGCGCTGGATCAACCTACCACGAAGGTAAAAAGACGCGACAGCCGCAGAATTAGACTATGATGTACCGGTGCTCCGTAGCTTTGGCCGCATTGCACCACCGAAAATACTAAATGTTCTGGAGATTCACCCATGTCCAATCGCCAAACCGGCACCGTCAAATGGTTCAATGATGAAAAAGGCTTCGGCTTCATCACCCCACAAGGCGGCGGCGACGACCTGTTCGTTCACTTCAAAGCCATCGAATCTGACGGCTTCAAGAGCCTGAAAGANNGCACAGGCGATCAAGAAGAATTCGACACTTGGATTCACAGCTGTGCAAGATGCCGGAGCAGAATACGGTAATATGAAGGGCAAGGTTATGGAAGAGCTTAAGAAGAGCTTCCGTCCTGAGTTCTTGAACCGGATTGACGAAATCATCGTCTTCCATTCCCTCGATGAGAAGCATATTGCTGAAATCGTTACGTTGATGTCTGATGAACTACGCAAGCGGCTGCGTGAATATGATGTCGATTTCGTACTCACGGATGGAGCGAAGGCTTTCTTAGCTAAGGAAGGTTACGATCCGGCCTTTGGTGCACGTCCACTGCGTCGTGCGATTCAGAAGCATATTGAAGACCGTCTTTCCGAGGAATTGTTGAGAGGAAATATCCAAAAGGGTGATTCACTCAACATTGATGAAGTTGGCGGAGAACTTGTAGTGAATAAAGTGGATGCTCCAGTAGCGCCATTGCTTGAAAAAGAAGTAGAAT
>DJUJ01000046.1:319-20744 GCA_002438345.1 Paenibacillus sp. UBA6285 | reverse complement strand
CAGGACACCGAAATCGTTTATACTTGTTGTAAATTAATCTCTTTAAAATATACATTTAGTACAAATTCCGAATGACCTTTCGTTAAAGGGGCAGAAATGGTAAACTTTCATTAGAAGAAAATATCCGCAATTTAAAAGTTCGGACCGTAAGGAGAACAAATGGCTAAACCAAAAACTAAATTTTTTTGCACCGATTGTGGATACGAATCGCCAAAATGGTTCGGTAAATGTCCTGGGTGCCAAGCTTGGAACTCCATGGTGGAGGAAACAGAAAGCGTAGTCAAAACACAGGGAATGAATGCCCCTATTTTTCATAGTAAAGAAAAGGCACAATCAATCATAAGTATAGAAAGTGACAAGGAACCGCGCATACTGACAGGTATAGGTGAGCTTAACCGTGTTCTCGGTGGGGGGATCGTGCCAGGATCGCTGGTGCTAGTAGGGGGAGACCCAGGAATCGGTAAATCTACGCTCTTATTACAGACGTCGCATGCACTGACAACTCAGGGATTGCGAGTACTGTACATTTCGGGCGAAGAATCGGTAAGGCAAACTAAGCTACGCGCGGATCGCCTCGGTGCGTTGTCAGCTGAGCTATATGTACTATGTGAGACGAATATGGAAAGCATAGAAGAAGCGATTGAACAAATTCAGCCGCAATTTCTTGTGATCGATTCGATTCAGACTGTATTCATGCCAGAAGTAACCAGTGCGCCAGGCAGTGTGACCCAGGTTCGGGAATGTACGACAAGTTTTATGCGTATCGCTAAGATTCGGGGGATTGCAACAGTTCTCGTTGGGCATGTCACCAAGGAAGGAGCTATTGCAGGCCCACGGATGCTTGAACATATGGTGGATTGTGTGCTGTATTTTGAGGGAGAGCGGCATCATACGTATAGACTTCTGCGGGCTGTAAAAAATCGCTTCGGTTCTACGAATGAAATCGGCATTTTCGAAATGGGTGAAGTGGGGCTAACAGAAGTAGAGAATCCTTCTGAGCTCTTCTTGTCGGAACGTCCACTCGGCGTAGCCGGATCTACCGTCGTGGCCAGTATGGAAGGAACTAGACCAGTGCTCGTAGAGCTTCAGGCTCTTGTCGCTGCCACCCATTTCCCCTCCCCGCGGCGGATGTGCACAGGTATGGATCACCAGCGGATGGCGCTCATTATCGCTGTACTGGAGAAGCGGATGGGCATGTTCCTGCAGAATCAGGATGCTTACCTTAATGTTGCTGGAGGAGTAAAGCTGGATGAACCGGCGATTGATTTAGCAGTAGCTATTAGTATCGCTTCCAGCTTTCGTGATATTTCAACAAAACCTTACGATGTTTTCTTCGGTGAAGTAGGGCTTACAGGTGAGGTAAGAGGTGTTTCGCGCGCGGAAATGCGTGTAAAGGAGGCCGCAAAGCTAGGCTTCCGGCGGGTGATCATGCCAGAAAAGAGTTTGAAGGGCTGGAAGCACCCGCAAGATATCCAGATTATTGGCGTCAGTACCGTAGCAGATGCACTATCGGTCGCGTTAGATTAGGGGGCACAGGGATTATGAAAGAATATAACCAATTAGAGAATATGAATGATCTGCTCAGACTGGCGGCACCGGGAACACCTTTTCGGGAAGGTCTGGAGAATGTACTGCGCGCTAAGACGGGAGCACTTATCGTCGTTGGGTATAGTCCTGAGGTGATGGAAGTAGTGGATGGAGGATTCTCCATTAACTGCGATTTTTCGCCCAATTATTTATATGAGCTCGCCAAAATGGACGGTGCCATTATTCTTAGTGAGGATTTGAAACGCATTTTGTATGCTAATACACAGCTTATTCCGGATTCCTCCATCTCTTCAATCGAGACAGGCATTCGTCACCGGACCGCGGAGCGCGTAGCGAAGCAAACGGGGAAGCTGGTGGTTTCCATTTCACAACGCCGCAATATCATTACTTTGTATCAAGGCTCAATCCGCTATGCTTTAAAAGAGATCGGCGCTATTTTGGCTAAGGCTAATCAAGCGATTCAGACCCTCGAAAAGTATAAAGCGGTTCTTACACAAGGGCTGACTAATTTATCTGCTTCGGAGTATGAGGGGATCGTAACTGTCGCCGAAGTGGTTGGGGTTATTCAGCGGGTAGAGATGGTTCTGCGTATCAAAATGGAAATTAAACGGTATATTAATGAACTGGGTAACGAAGGACGCTTAATCAGCATGCAGATGGAAGAACTGGTTGGAAATACAGAGGAAGAAGCATGGCTCCTTTACAGAGACTATGCTAAGGAAGAGCAAGAAGACAAAATTCGTGAAATTATTGCCGGTCTCAAACGTATTAGTGATGATGATCTAATGGATGACAACCATATCGCTCGATTGTTGGGCTACTCTTCTACGGCAATTTCTTCCGAAGAAGTGGTTACACCACGTGGATATCGTCTGCTTAACAAAATTCCGCGGCTTCCAAATGTGATCATTCATAATCTGGTGGAGCGGTTTGAAATGCTGCCTAATTTGATGTCTGCAAGCATAGCTGAACTGGATGAAGTGGACGGAATTGGGGAGGTGCGGGCTCGTAATATTCAGGATGGGCTCAAGCGTTTACAGAAGCAAGTTCTTATTGACAGGCAAATGTAAATAACATACAATCACGTAATATTGGAGCTGTTGAAGGCCAATGTGAGAAAATTGAGGTGAAGAAATGATACAAAAATCAATTCCGAGTCTTTTTACCATAGGTAACCTGATGCTCGGAATGTTTGGTATCATGATGGCGTTTGACGGTAAAGTTAGCATGGCCGCTATCATGGTTATTATTGCTATGCTGTTAGACGGATTGGATGGCCGGGTTGCTCGTGCACTTAAATGTGAGAGTGAATTTGGTAAGGAACTGGACTCTTTGTCTGATGTCGTTTCTTTTGGAGTAGCACCGGCTGTTATTATGTACGTCTCAAGCCTGCATGATTTAAATTCTGCATTAGCCTGGACAGTAACTGCTATTTTCCCGGTGTTTGGTGCATTGCGCCTTGCTCGGTTTAATGTTCACCCAGGGGTTCCTGGTTATTTCATCGGTTTGCCAATCCCTGCTGCTGGTGGTGTACTTGCCACATTAGCTCTTTTTAATAAAGATGTTTCTGCTCCGTTTATGATCGTGGCTACATTGCTCTTATCGTATTTGATGGTCAGCACTGTTAAATATCCTAATTTTAAGAAGGTCGGATTGCCTAAAAAAGTGGTTGTCGGAGCACCAGTAGTTATTATTGTTGCCGTGGCAGTTGCCGTTGTGTTCCCAGAGGAAATCGCTAAGGTAATCTTCGTCTTACTCGGAATTTACGCATTGTATGGTTTTAAACAAAACATCGATCGATTGACAGCCAGACGCCGTCACCGTCGTAGAAGACGTTCAGAAGATAAAGTGTATCACTCGAAGAACGGTTAAAGCAGTCTCTTGTAGTAAGGTTAAACCAATACAAATATAGCTAAAGGCTTTGTCGTCCCTCGAGGATGGCAAAGCCTTTTTGCAATTACAGCGCGAACTCAAGTTTATCGTCTTGGAAATTGGAACATACTGGTGAGGAATAGATCATTCAAGGATGAATAAAAAGGAGGTGCGTTAGGTTATGTGGAAAAAAGTGATTTTGTCTTTTGCTTTAATATGTGGAGCTTGGTCTGGTTTTTCGCTATACCATGCGCTCGAAAGAGGATTCCCCAAGGGAATGGAAAAGCTGGGTGAAAGTTTACCTGTAGAGGGGAGCATTTTATTTACGGTGCTGGGTGCCATTATTTTTTTGTTTGCGGGGTCTTTATGCGCGGAATGGGGAGGTTCAAAACTGCGGGAGGCGGTTCTGTACTGTTCGCGTATACCAATGAATGAATTGGCTGCCGGTGCAGCTGGGCTTACAGGGGGGCTGCTGCTGTCTCTTCTGTTATATCCTGCGATGATTTGGCTTGGAAAAGCTGGGCAGTTGCTGCAGGTACCGGTTACGTTAGCTTTCGGATATATGGGGCTGCGAATCGGTCTTGAGAAAAAAGAGGAACTAGCAGCACTTTGGACAACTGGACGCTGGGGGCAAGCGGCTGAGCCGGAAGGCCGTGGGCTGGAGGAGCATAAAATCCTCGATACAAGCGTTATTATTGATGGCCGGATCGCCGACATTTGTAAAACTGGATTTATTGAGGGAACGATTGTTATACCGGAATTCGTACTTGAGGAGCTCCAGCATATCGCAGATTCTTCAGATCTACTGAAACGGAATCGCGGACGGCGTGGACTTGATATTCTCAATAAAATTCAAAAAGAGCTCGATGTGAAGGTGTTAATCTATGAGGGGGATTTTGAAGAAATCTCTGAGGTGGATAGTAAGTTGGTGAAGTTAGCGAAGGTACTGCGAGGTAAAGTAGTGACCAATGACTTCAACTTGAATAAGGTATGCGAATTGCAGGGAGTCTCTGTCTTGAACATTAATGATCTTGCAAATGCCGTGAAGCCCGTAGTGCTGCCTGGAGAAGAAATTGTAGTACAGGTCATTAAGGATGGTAAAGAGCATGGACAAGGCGTAGCCTATTTAGACGATGGAACAATGATCGTTGTGGAAGGCGGACGGGAATATATCGGGACTACGATGGAGGTTCTCGTCACGAGTGTGCTTCAAACTTCAGCTGGACGGATGATATTTGCGCAGCCAAAGCTCTTGGAAAAAGCACAATAAGCAAAGATAAAGTATTCTGCAACTGTCCTATGGGTTGGAAATGCCCGCCAAACACGTTATGATGGGAATATACGTGAAAGACAGGAGCCAGAGTAATGTCAAACAGTGTGGGCGTCGTCATTGTGGCGGCAGGCAGAGGAACGCGAATGGGGACTGCGGAGAGCAAGCAATATCTGTTACTGCAGGGTAAACCGATTATCGTTCATACGCTGGAGGTATTTCAGCNNTGATTTCTGAAATCGTGCTCGTAACCGGTCAAGAGGATATTGAGCGCTGCCGGGAATGGATACAGCTCTATAAGCTGGACAAGGTTAAGGCTATAATACCTGGTGGATCTGAGCGTCAGCATTCCGTGCATAAAGGATTGTTGAAACTTACGACACAGTGGGTAATGGTGCATGATGGTGTTCGTCCGTTTGTGCAGCCGAATGAAATTGAGGCATGTTACGAGCGAGCGAGGCAGATCGGTGCTTCAGTTCTTGCTGTACCCGTCAAAGATACGATCAAACAGGTGGATAACGAAGGCAAAGTACTGTCTACGCCGGATCGGCGAAGTCTGTGGGCGATTCAAACCCCGCAGACTTTTCGTCTTTCTGAATTGCTGGAAGCCTATGTGGCGGCGGAGCGGGATGGGTTTCTAGGTACCGATGATTCCAGCTTGGCGGAGCGTGCCGGTATTCAGGTTTCTGTGGTGGAGGGAAGCTACAGAAATATTAAGATTACGACACCTGATGATTTGGATTTTGCAGAATTCACAGAAAGAAACAGGGGAGAGGGACAATCATGATCGCTGTAGGACAAGGATTTGATGTACATCAACTGGTAGAGGGAAGGCCTTGTATTATTGGAGGAGTTACGATTCCTTATGAAAAAGGATTAGTGGGACATTCCGATGCAGATGTGCTACTGCACGCAGTAAGTGATGCGATTCTAGGCGCGCTTGGACTCGGTGATATTGGCAGACATTTTCCGGACACAGATCCAGCGTTTAAGGACGCTGATAGCTTGAAGCTATTAGAACAGGTGTGGGCGCTTGCTCGCGAGCGTGGTTATAAGCTTGGAAATATCGATTCAACGATTATCGCCCAGAAGCCAAAGATGGCGCCATACATTCCGCAAATGACTGAGATTATCGCTCGTGCGCTTAATGCGGACCCGTCCAAGGTGAACGTTAAAGCTACGACTACTGAGCAACTCGGATTTGCTGGACGCGGTGAAGGAATTGCCGCACAATCTATTGTCTGTCTACTCCAAGATGTGATATCATCTTGAGATGGTCTAAGTAGTAAATCTAAGTTTTAATCATATGAAGCGGAGGGAATACAATGACGGATCAAGTCCGGGTGCGCTACGCACCGAGCCCTACGGGACATTTACATATAGGTAACGCCAGAACGGCGCTGTTTAACTATCTGTTCGCCCGTAATAAAGGCGGTAAATTCATTATCAGAATTGAAGATACAGACGTGAAGCGCAATGTCGCAGGCGGCGAAGAGAGCCAGCTTAAGTATTTGAAATGGCTAGGTATGGATTGGGATGAGAGTGTTGATGTTGGCGGAGAGTACGGACCTTACCGCCAGACTGAACGTCTGGATCTTTATCGTGTATACTGGCAGGATTTGCTGGATAGAGGTTTGGCTTACCGCTGCTACTGCACAGAGGAAGAACTAGAAGCGGAACGTGAAGAACAGACCGCTCGCGGAGAAACCCCTCGTTATTCCGGCAAACACCGTAATTTGACGGAAGAGCAGCGCCTTGCTTTTGAAGCTGAAGGACGAGTTGCGAGCATTCGCTTCCGTGTACCCGAAGATCGTACGTATGCGTTTGATGATCTCGTAAAAGGCAGCATTTCTTTTGATACGAAAGAAATGGGTGACTTTGTTATTGTGAAGAAGGACGGAATTCCGACCTACAACTTTGCGGTAGCTGTTGATGATCATCTGATGGCTATTACCCATGTATTGCGTGGAGAAGATCATATTTCCAACACACCGCGCCAACTTATGATCTATGAAGCACTTGGCTGGGAACCACCTTTATTTGGTCACATGACACTTATTGTTGGCGACAACCATAAGAAGCTCAGTAAACGGGATGAATCGGTTATTCAGTTTATCGAGCAGTATGACGAATTGGGCTATTTGCCTGAGGCTTTGGTCAATTTCATTTCTCTCCTAGGCTGGTCGCCAGAGGGTGAAGAAGAAATTTTCAGTAAAGAAGAACTTATTTCTATTTTTGATGCGGACCGTTTGTCCAAAAGCCCTGCTGTATTCGATAAGAACAAGCTGGCGCATCTGAATAATCATTATATTAAGCATGCTGATCCTAAACGGATCTCTGCGCTGGCTATTCCACATCTACAAAAGGCAGGAAAAATACCGGCCGAACTCACTGAAGAACAGCAAGTCTGGGCTGAAAGCCTTGTGGCGCTGTATCAAGAGCAGATGACCTCTGCTTCTGACATCGTGGAGCTATCGGAACTATTCTTCCGCAGTCATTTGGAGTTAGAAACGGAAGCGGCACAGGTTCTGGCTGAAAGCCAAGTACCTGAAGTCTTGTCTGCTTTCCTGGCTAAGGTTGAAGCATGTCAGGATTTCAGTGCTAGCAACATGGCTGTTCTGATTAAGGAAGTGCAGAAGGAAACAGGCCACAAAGGTAAAGCGCTCTTTATGCCAATACGTGTGGCTTTGACCGGACAAACGCACGGACGAGATCTTAATATAACGATTGCTTTGCTCGGCCAAAACCGAGTTATCGAACGTTTGAAATCACAAATTAAAGGAGCTTAAGGTAGTATTACTTATCATTAAGCCTCTTGTCAGTCCCTTAGCTTTTACGCTAAGATAGAACCATATGATAATAGCTGTGATCAGGAGAAGTACGTCCATTAAAGGCAATTGCCAGAGAGAATAACCGAGAAAGGGATACCCTTTCGGGCTGGGAGTTATTCATTTGTCCGGGGCAGAACATGCGCCTGTGAGCTGCACGGTTGAACGATCCTTAAGGCTCGTTAGATCGCGCCGGGTACATCGCCGTTAATGATGCCAAGTGGAACGAAGGAACTCTGTCAATTGTAACAACAGCAGCCCGTTTGATTCGTTCAAGCAGAGTGGAACCGCGGTTAAACGTCTCTGCAGCTTTATGCTGCAGGGGCGTTTTTTGTCTATATTACAAACCAAGCAAACACCCACAGCATATGTATGATAAGAATGATGGAGTGGAGACAATACCTTCCTTGTGCACCTGTAAACAGGAGATGGGGAAGTCAAGAAGAGAGGAACCGTGATGTTTAAGCATATTAAGTCGGACATTCGGGCTGTATTTGATAACGATCCCGCTGCCCGCAGCTGGTTCGAGGTTGTCTTCACATATGCAGGGTTGCACGNNCCGCTGGTATACAATGGCCCGTATGGTCTCACAGTTTAGTAGATTTATGACCGGTGTTGAGATCCATCCCGGAGCCGTCATCGGAAACAGGCTGTTTATCGACCATGGTATGGGGATTGTTATTGGAGAAACCTGTGAAATCGGTGATGATGTTATTATCTATCAAGGTGTTACCCTCGGGGGAACAGGGAAAGAAAAAGGTAAGCGCCATCCCACAGTTGGAAACAATGTAGTTATTGGTTCTGGTGCGAAGGTATTAGGATCGTTTCGTATCGGCGACAATTCAAATATAGGCTCGAATGCGGTTGTGTTGCGTGAAGTGCCGAATAACAGTACGGTAGTAGGGAATCCGGGCCGTGTAGTAAAACGTAATGGTGAACGTGTATCCGATCGTTTGGATCATACCAAGATGCCAGACCCGCTTGTGGATTCACTTCGCTTTCTGGAGAAAGAAATCGAAGAGATCAGAGAGAAGCTTGGCGAAGAAGATAAGCAAAAGACCGCACAGCGGCTGGTTGAAACTCAGCAGTATATTGGTGATTACGAAATCTAAGCATATCCGGTACTTAAGAAATCGGGAAGCGACAGAAAGGGTTGGGAATAGGATGGCTTTACAAATTTACAACACAATGACACGCAGCAAGGAGCAGTTTGTGCCCCAGGAGTCGGGCAAAGTGAAAATGTACGTATGTGGTCCAACTGTTTATGGATATATGCATATCGGAAATGCTAGACCTATTATTGTCTTTGATATGGTCCGGAATTATTTGGAGCAACTCGGCAATGAAGTACGTTATGTTACGAATTTCACGGATGTAGATGATAAACTGATACGCAAAGCAGAAGAAATGAACACTTCAGTAGCTGAGGTTGCGGAGATTTTCATTGATGCCTATCGTGAGGATCTCGAAGGGCTTGGAGTAAAACCAGCGACTTTGAATCCGCGGGTAACTGAAAGCATGGAGCTGATCATTGAATTCATAAAAGAGCTTGAGGAAAAAGGGTATGCATACGAGAGTGGTGGCGATGTATACTACCGTACTTCTAAATTTGAAGACTATGGTAAACTGTCTCGTCAGAATCTAGATGAATTGCAGTTTGGTATTCGCGTGGAAGTTGATTCACGTAAAGAGAAACCTGAGGATTTTGTGCTGTGGAAAGCAGCAAAGCCAGGTGAAGTGTACTGGCAGAGCCCATGGGGAAATGGACGCCCAGGCTGGCATATTGAATGCTCGGCCATGGCAAGAGAGTTCTTGGGAGATACGATCGACATCCACGGTGGTGGACAAGATTTGCAGTTCCCGCATCATGAATGCGAATGCGCTCAGACAGAAGCGCTGACAGGTAAGCCACTCTCTAATTACTGGATGCATAATGGATTTATCAACATCGGTGATGAGAAAATGTCAAAATCACTTGGTAACGGTTGGCTTGTCAAAGATATTCGTAAGCAATTTAAAGCAGGAACCATTCGCTATTTCATGCTATCGACACATTACCGTAATCCGTTGAACTTCTCGGTGGATTCAATGACTTCAGCCGAAAAGAGCGTAGAACGTATCTCATTTGCAGAAAGTAACGTTAAGCATCGTCTTGAACTTGCTGCTGAAGGTGCTAAAGGTGAGGTGAGCTTAGAGATTAATGATAAGTTGTCTGCTATTGTGGCTAATTTTCATGCTAGAATGCAGGATGACTTTAATACCCCTGATGCGATCACCGCTATGTTTGATTGGGTGAGTCTTGCCAATCATACCCTTGCGAATAATGAGGCAGCCCCTGCTGATTTTGCTGCGCTGCTGCAAGCTTTTGGGGAAATGAATGCTGTGCTGCGTTTGACACCTGAGCTTGAAGAAGAGATCGCGAGTGAAGAAGTTGAACGGTTGAT
This sequence comes from Paenibacillus sp. UBA6285, assembly GCA_002438345.1. Classification (GTDB taxonomy): domain Bacteria; phylum Bacillota; class Bacilli; order Paenibacillales; family Paenibacillaceae; genus Paenibacillus_AQ. The sequence continues at coordinate 10,782 of DJUJ01000046.1, read as the reverse complement.
CGCGGAGCGGGTTGAAGCGCGTAAGAATAAGAATTGGAGCCGGTCTGATGAGATCCGTGATGAATTAGGTCGCTTGGGCATATTGCTTGAGGATACTCCCCAAGGAATGCGGTGGCGGCGTAAATGAGCGAGGAACGCAATTTTAAGAACGGATGGTTTCCTTACGAACCTTCCAAACCTGCGCGACTCCTCTCGCCAATCGTGCTTGCCTATGTAGGAGATGCTATTTACGAAGTTTCGGTTCGCCAGTATTTAGTATCTCTTCCGAATTTGCGCCCAAACCATTTGCATCGCTCTGCTACAGGACTTGTATCCGCTAAGGCACAGTGTGCAATTCTGGTTTTTTTGGAGCCAATTCTCACAGAAGAGGAAAAAGATGTCGCCCGTCAGGGGAGAAATGCTAAATCGGGAAGTATTCCTAAGAATGCGGATGTGCTTGAATACCGTCATGCTACTGCTTTTGAGTGCCTGATTGGTTACTTGTACTACACAGGTCAACAGGAGAGAATACAAGAAATTGTACACAGTGGAATACAGTTTATGTTGAATCAGCCTTGATAAGGCTTTTGCGAAATAGAGAATAGGAGAAGTGAACATGGAAGAAGATTTGAAGACAGAAGAGGAAATATTGGCTGGGAAACATTCAGTGCTTGAGGCGCTTCGTGCTGGTCGTACATTAAATAAAATATGGATTGCAGAAACGGCTCAGAAGCATCTGACAGCACCAATCGTCGCCGAAGCACGTAAGGCGGGGATTGTCATTCAACATGTGGACAAGCGTAAGCTGGATCAACTCGCTCCAGGAGTGCAACATCAAGGGGTAGTTGCTCAAGCGGCACCTTTTGCCTATGTTGAGGTGGATGATCTGCTGGCTGCAGCAGAAGCCAAAGGAGAGCCCGCATTCTTAATTTTGCTGGATGAGATTGAAGATCCACATAATCTGGGCTCCATTCTACGGACAGCAGATTGCACTGGAGTGCATGGGGTAATCGTACCTAAACGCCGTTCGGCTCAAATTACTGCTACCGTGTCCAAAACATCTGCAGGTGCCGTGGAATACGTTCCAGTTGCACGGGTCACAAATCTGGGTCAGACCATTGACCGTCTTAAAGAACAGGGAGTCTGGGTAGTAGGTACGGATGTGGATACAGATCAGAATCTGTTTGGATCTAATATTTTCACAGGACCGGTAGCTGTTGTAATCGGTAATGAGAATAAAGGGATGGGACGCCTGATTCGTGAGAAATGTGATGTGCTGCTCAAGCTGCCGATGGCCGGAAAGATCAATTCATTAAATGCCTCTGTCGCCGCAGGAGTCATTATGTATGAAGTGGTACGCCTTCGGCAACAGCAGGGATAACTATGGCCGACTGGCGCGATGTGCTGCTTGTGGACGGGTACAATATGATCGGTGGCTGGCCGGAACTTGCGGCACTGTCCCAGATTGGTATGCAGGAAGCACGCGACCGCTTGATGGATTTGCTGGCTGATTACCAGGCTTACTCTGGACGACGAGTTATTGCTGTCTTTGATGCATATCGCGTTCCGGGATTGGGAAGGTCATTTGTCCAGGGCAAAGTCCAGGTGTTTTTCACCAAGGAAAAAGAAACCGCAGATGAATGCATCGAGCGGCTGGTTGGGGAATTTAGCAACCGGCGCCGGCAGATCTATGTTGCAACGAGTGACTTTGTGGAGCAGCATATTATTTTTGCCCAAGGTGCACTGCGGATTTCTGCAAGAGAACTACTCCTAGAAATTCAGGAGAACCAGAAACAAGTAAAAAAGGCTATCGAACCGGGGAGTATCAGTTCTANNTTGGGAGACAAGCTGCCTCCTGATGTGCGGAGTAAGCTGGAAAATTGGCGTAGGCAGTGACAAGTGGGAAGATTTAGGTAAAATTTTTATTCCATTTTATGCTATTCTAGATTGTTTTTGGACAAATCCGGTTGACGGTGTAAGGTAACATAATATATACTGATCCTATATTTCGCGAAGTAACGATGTGTCTTGCGTTGCAGCCGGGGGGATTCTTGGTGAGTGTCGACCTCAAGGAAATAATGCTGTCTGAGTATGATTTCATAAGTGATGAAGATATTGTCGAGGCTTTCCGTGGTGGCGACAGTGGCGCATTGGAACACTTAATTAATAAATACCGTAATTTTGTACGTGCTAAGGCCCGCTCTTATTTCTTGATCGGGGCAGACCGTGAAGATATTGTACAAGAAGGAATGATTGGTCTATATAAGGCTATTCGTGACTTTAAAGGTGACATGCTCTCTTCATTCAAGGCATTTGCTGAGCTCTGCATTACACGACAGATTATAACCGCTATAAAGACGGCCACTCGTCAGAAGCATATTCCGCTCAATTCTTATGTTTCTTTGGACAAGCCCATTTATGATGAAGATTCCGACCGAACGCTTATGGATGTCATTTGTGGAACTCAGGTTCTAGATCCAGAAGAGCTAATTATTAATCAAGAAGAATTCATCGGACTTGAAGATAAGATGGCGGAGATTTTAAGTGACCTAGAGCGCAAGGTTCTGATGTTGTATTTAGACGGACGATCTTATCAGGAAATTGCTGAAGATCTTAAGCGGCATGTGAAGTCTATTGATAACGCTTTACAGCGAGTAAAGCGGAAATTAGAAAGATATCTAGAAGTACGTGACAATTAATGATATAATGTACACAAGAGGGCTCGGACATCGAGTTCTTTTTTTTAGTCTCATGAAATTGCTCGGATAGAATTAGGAACTAACACCATAAATTCCTATTTGAGTCGATTTTAGTCGTTGCCGTTGAGGGTAGGTTTATACACAGTCGGAATGCCCCATATCNNGAGATAGACCCAAAGACAGGGTACGGCCATATGACTATAACACCCGAAATTACCCAGTGCAGAACGGAATTCTTTCGTTGACACAGACCTTGACATTATGCTAAAGTGTTTTAGGTAGGCCTAAATTCGCGGCTTTTTTTAGGATCAATATTTACGTCTTCTAATTGTTTAGTTAGAAGGACGTCTCGGGAGGTGCACATCATGCGGGTAATTATCACTTTGGCTTGTACAAGTTGCAAACAAAGAAACTATGCGACTACCAAAAACAAGCGAAATCACCCCGACCGCATGGAGATGAAGAAATTTTGCAAGTATTGTAACTCGCAAACTCCTCATCGCGAAACCAGATAGTCTGTGGAGGTGTAGTCGGCATGAAACGTAGTTTCAAGTCTATGTTTTCCTTTTTCACTGAGAGCTGGAGTGAACTCAAAAAAGTTCGCTGGCCAAGTCGTAAAGAATTGACCAACTATACATTGATCGTTCTCGGTACAATTGTAGTTGTCGCTATTTACTTCTGGGTTCTGGACATCGGTATTTCCGCTGTGATTGAAGCGATTATTTAGAGAGGTCCCAGGTGGCTTGATATGGAAAAAAGATGGTATGTCGTTCATACCTATTCTGGGTATGAGAATAAGGTCAAGGCCAATTTGGAAAAGCGCGTTGAGTCCATGGGCATGGAAGACAAAATATTCCGCGTTCTTGTTCCTATGGAAGAAGAAATCGTAAACAAAGACGGTAAGAAAAAAACCGTTATGCGTAAAGTTTACCCGGGTTATGTTTTGGTGGAAATGGTTCAGACTGATGATTCCTGGTATGTTGTCCGCAATACTCCGGGCGTTACTGGATTTGTTGGTTCGACAGGCTCAGGGTCTAAACCAACAGCTTTGCTTCCGGAAGAGGTAGAACAAATTCTGAAGCATATGGGCATGGTTGAACCTAAAGCGAAGATTGATTTCGAAATCAAGGAATCCGTACGTATTATGGTTGGTCCGTTTGCGAATTTTGTGGGTTCCGTGGAAGAAATTTTGGCTGACAAGAGCAAGATTAAAGTGCATGTTAACATGTTTGGACGGGAAACCCCGCTAGAGTTGGATTTCACTCAAGTGGAGAAAATATAACATAAGCTAAGGGTTTCTTGTGGGAGAGCGCTAATGGCGTTCGAAGACCACTATTTTTGCAAGGAGGTGTCACTCATGGCTAAAAAAGTTATTAAAATGGTGAAACTGCAGATTCCTGCAGGGAAAGCGAATCCAGCGCCTCCAGTAGGTCCGGCGTTAGGTCAAGCAGGTGTCAACATCATGGCATTCTGTAAGGAATTTAATGCTCGTACTGCCGACCAGGCTGGCTTGATCATTCCGGTTGAAATTACAGTATTTGAAGACCGTTCCTTTACTTTCATCACTAAAACTCCTCCGGCTGCTGTTCTGCTTCGCATCGCTGCTAAAGTAGAAAAAGGATCCGGTGAACCAAACAAGAAAAAAGTAGCAAAAATCAACCGCGCAGCGGTTCGTGAAATTGCTGAAACAAAAATGCCCGACCTTAACGCTGCAACTGTAGAAGCTGCAATGCGTATGGTTGAAGGTACTGCTCGCAGTATGGGTATCACAATCGAAGACTAGTAGTTTTCGAAGAATCGGTCATTCGTGACCCGCAAGTATGTGGGAGGAATTTCCGCTAACACCACAAAGGAGGAACATTTTCATGGCTAAACATGGTAAGAAATACCAAGAAGCTGCTAAGCTGATCAACAGCGAAGCAACTTACGAGCCTTCAGAAGCTGTAGAGCTTGTGAAAAAGGCAGCGACTGCGAAATTCGACGAAACCGTTGAAGCAGCAGTTCGTCTGGGTGTAGACCCGCGTAAACAAGACCAAGCAGTTCGTGGTGTTGTTGTCCTGCCTCACGGCACAGGTAAAACACAACGCGTGCTTGTATTTGCAAAAGGTGAAAAAGCGAAAGAGGCAGAAGCTGCTGGCGCGGATTTTGTTGGTGATCAAGACATGATCAACAAAATTCAACAAGGCTGGTTTGAATTTGATGTCTGCGTAGCTACACCTGACATGATGAGTGAAGTCGGTAAACTGGGTCGTCTGCTTGGTGGTAAAGGTCTTATGCCTAACCCTAAAGCTGGCACAGTTACATTCGATGTTTCCAAGGCTGTGCAAGAAATCAAAGCCGGTAAAATCGAATACCGTCTCGACAAAGCAGGTCAAATTCACGCGCCAATCGGCAAAGTGTCCTTTGATGCTGCGCAATTGAACGATAACCTTAAAGCTCTTATCGATGCTTTGAACCGTGCGAAACCAGCTGCTGCTAAAGGTGTATACCTTAAAAGCATCTCGATTTCTTCCACAATGGGACCTAGCGCTCGTGTGAACACAACCGTCTTCAGATAAATAAAGGTTGACTCTTTGAGTCGANNGTGAAACTTAAGGTATCAATCTTAACCTTGAATATGCTTACCGTAGACAGTAGGTGCCTTAGTGCTTAATTCCCTACCGAGGTGTTGTGATAGAAACAAGAAGTAACGAGTTCGCTCGTATAACTTTCGTTTTATCAAGCCTTCGTGATTCTGCGGAGGCTTTTCTAATGCCTGCGTAGGAGCGGTGATGCTTTCCTTGGAAAGAACGCCGACACATAAATTTTCAGGAGGTGTATACATTGGCAAATACAAAAGTAATTCAAGCAAAACAGGATGCGGTTGACGTCGTTACTGCTAAACTGCAAAACAGTCTTTCGACTGTTGTAGCGGACTACCGTGGATTGAATGTTTCCCAAGTGACTGAACTGCGTAAGCAACTTCGTGAAGCTGGCGTTGAGTTTCAAGTCCTGAAGAACACATTGCTACGTCGCGCAACTGCTGCGGCTGAGTTGAGTGAGTTGGATGAAGTTTTGACTGGTCCAACAGCTATCGCATTCAGTACAACTGATGCGGTAGCTCCAGCTAAAATTTTGAACGATTTCGCCAAGAAAAACGACGCTTTGAAATTGAAAGGCGGCGTTGTAGAAGGTCGTGTCATTGACGCGGACCAACTGAAAGCACTGGCTGAGCTTCCATCCCGCGATGGTTTGCTGTCCATGCTGCTTAGCGTACTTCAAGCTCCAGTGCGCAACTTCGCGCTTGCAGTTAAAGCTGTTGCTGAAAAAGAAGAACAAAGCGCGTAAGCCTTTGACTCTTGCAGCATAATCAATACCAAAAACAAATTTAAATATAAAATGGAGGTTCAATCATGAGTAAAGAAGCAATCTTGGAAGCAATTAAAGGCATGAGCGTATTGGAACTGAACGACCTGGTTAAAGCAATTGAAGAAGAATTCGGCGTAACAGCAGCAGCTCCAGTAGCAGCTGGCGGTGCGGTAGCAGCAGTTGCTGAAGAGCAATCCGAATTTGACGTAATTTTGACAGGCGCTGGCGCTTCCAAAATCAACGTTATCAAAATCGTTCGCGAAATCACAGGCCTTGGCTTGAAAGAAGCTAAAGACCTTGTAGACAACGCACCAAAAGCAATCAAAGAAAAAGTAAGCAAAGAAGAAGCCGAAGCTACTAAAGCAAAATTGGAAGAAGCAGGCGCAGCTGTAGAAGTGAAGTAATTCCTTCTATACTGAAAACCCCTTGAACTTGTTCAAGGGGTTTATTTTATAAAAATATAAGGATAAAGTATAAGTTTCACACTATACTTTATCCTTATATTTCTCGCATGAACACTTACCGTCCTTATAAGGACACCAAAGGCGTTTATGCTTGATAGAGTTAGTAGGGTTGTAAATACAAACTATTAACATAAGGGAAAGGGAGGATAGAGATGTCGCAACATTATTATTCGCAGCAACCGGAAGTGCGTCATGACAGACGTACCATCGACACCGTTCTAAGAGGCAAAAGCTTTCGTTTTACGAGCGATGCGGGTGTGTTCTCTAAAGGAGACATCGACTACGGTAGCCGAGTTCTCATTGAAGCTATAATTATTCCAGACGGTTCAGCAGTACTTGATGTGGGTTGCGGATATGGACCGATAGGCATTAGTGCAGCATACCTAGCCCCCAAAGGGCAAGTAACGATGATTGATATTAACAGTCGTGCGGTAGAACTGGCGCGTGAGAATGCTCAGCACAATGGAATTCGGAATGTTACGGTAATGGAAAGCGATGTGCTCGGCGCATTGAATGAGCAGCGAAAGTTCGATGTGATTCTTACCAATCCTCCGATACGTGCGGGAAAAGCTGTCGTGCATCAGATTTTTGAAGAAGCTTATGATCATTTAAATGAAGGTGGCTATCTGTGGATTGTAATCCAGAAAAAGCAGGGCGCTCCGTCAGCGGTAGCTAAACTTGAAAGCTTGTTCCGGGTGGTGGAAGAAGTGGGGAAAGACAAAGGTTATCGGATTATTAAAGCTCAAAAATAAAAATCAATAGGTTATTGACATGTGATAGTGATAATGGTATTATTATAAAATGTCAGTATTAAGATAGGCTCCATGTCTTTAGTTTGCTGAAAATGTCAAGCGATATATTGTCGCCGGCTAGCGCATGCCGTACGGCAAGTTTTTTGCGAATTGGTTCTCTATGCTCTGGCGTAGCGGGTGCTACGCGGTAATAGATAATAGCGCATAAACTGTTGCTTGGTGACGTATAATATGTACGTTTTGGGCAAATCTACTGGATAAGGAGTATTTTGGTCATGGATAAGTGCGCTCTTTTTTCGAAGATTTCGATAAGGGCTTTTCTTTTATTTATGACTGAATCCTTGTAGTATGGTTCCATTATACGGTTCCAAACAAGGGTTCGCAATCAATTTTTAAGTGAGTAGACATGAGGGGTGAGTAAAGTTGGCAGGACATCTTGTTCAGTATGGTCGACGCACTCGGCGGAGCTATGCGAGAATTAACGAGGTACTCGAGGTCCCGAACCTGATCGAGATCCAACAAAAATCTTATGATTGGTTTTTGGAGGAAGGATTGCGGGAAATGTTTCAGGACATCTCGCCGATCCAGGATTTCACAGGTAATTTGGTACTAGAGTTCATTGATTACAGCCTGGGTGAACCGAAATATACGGTTGACGACGCTAAAGAGCGGGACGTAACGTATGCGGCTCCTCTGCGTGTAAAGGTGCGGCTCATTAATAAGGAGACCGGTGAGGTCAAAGAGCAGGAAGTGTTCATGGGAGATTTCCCGCTGATGACGGAGACCGGCACTTTTATTATTAACGGTGCGGAACGGGTTATTGTCAGCCAGTTGGTTCGCTCTCCAAGCGTCTATTTCAGCACAAAAGTGGATAAGAACGGCAAAAAAACCTACACCGCCACAGTAATCCCGAACCGCGGAGCCTGGTTGGAACTTGAGACCGACGCTAAGGATATTATGTATGTTCGTATCGATCGGACTCGTAAAATTCCTGTTACCGTACTTTTGCGTGCTCTCGGTTTCGGTAGTGATGCCGAAATTCTGGAATTGCTTGGCAATGATGAATATATTCGCAATACGCTGGATAAAGACAACACGGACTCCACGGAGAAGGCGCTTATTGAAATTTACGAGCGTTTGCGTCCGGGCGAACCGCCGACACTTGACAATGCCAAAAGTTTGCTGGTCGCGCGTTTCTTTGATCCAAAACGCTACGACCTAGCTAATGTAGGCCGTTACAAAATCAATAAAAAGTTGCACATCAAGAACCGTCTTTTCAATGAACGTCTTGCTCAGGCTTTGGTTGACGAATCTACAGGAGAAATCCTGGCAGAATCCGGCCAAATGGTCGATCGCAGACTGCTTGATGAATTGATTCCTTATTTTGAAAAGAATGTTGCCTTTAAGAACTACCGTGTTACTGGCGGGGTTATGGACAGTGAAGATATTCCGCTTCAAACGATTGACGTATTCTCACCAATCGAAGAAGGTCGAGTTATTAAGCTGATCGCTAACGGCAATATCGACAAATCTGTTAAGCATATTACTCAAGCTGATATTATATCCTCGATCAGCTACTTTATTAATTTGCTTCACGGAATTGGTAATACCGATGATATTGACCACTTGGGTAACCGTCGTCTGCGTTCTGTAGGTGAACTTCTGCAGAATCAGTTCCGTATCGGTTTGTCCCGTATGGAACGCGTTGTACGCGAGAGAATGTCGATTCAGGATGCTAATGCAATTACGCCTCAGGCTCTGATCAATATTCGTCCAGTTATCGCGTCCATTAAAGAGTTCTTCGGTAGCTCCCAGTTGTCTCAGTTTATGGACCAGACGAACCCACTTGCGGAACTTACGCATAAACGTCGTCTGTCTGCACTCGGACCTGGTGGTCTGACGCGTGAACGCGCGGGCTTTGAAGTTCGTGACGTCCATCACAGTCACTACGGCCGGATGTGTCCAATTGAAACACCGGAAGGTCCGAACATCGGGTTGATCAACTCCTTGTCTACCTTTGCTCGCATCAATGAATACGGCTTTATTGAAGCACCGTATCGTTGGGTAGATCCAAAGACAGGTAAGGTAACTGAACAAATCGATTATCTGACTGCTGATGAGGAAGATAATTATGTAGTTGCTCAGGCTAATGTATTGATCGATGAAGAGGGTTCCTTTAAGGAAGACATGGTAATCGTTCGTTACAACAAAGACTCAGACAACATTACAACGATGCCAAGTAATCGCGTAGATTACATGGACGTTTCGCCTAAACAGGTCGTATCCGTCGCTACGGCGCTCATTCCGTTCCTTGAGAACGATGACTCCAACCGCGCACTGATGGGATCAAACATGCAACGTCAAGCCGTTCCGCTTCTAATTCCTAAAGCTCCGCTGGTCGGAACAGGGATGGAACATAAATCCGCTAAGGATTCTGGCGTATGTGTTGTTTCCAAGTATGACGGTATTATCGAACGTTCTTCAGCTAATGAAATTTGGCTGCGCCGGGTTGAAACTGTCGAAGGCAAGGAAGTTAAAGGCGATATCGTAAAATATAAATTACACAAATTTATGCGTTCTAACCAAGGTACCTGTATTAACCAACGTCCTCTAGCTAAAAGAGGGGACATTGTTAAGAAAGGTGATATCCTGGCAGATGGTCCTTCCACAGAAATGGGCGAACTCGCTCTTGGTCGCAACGTAGTCGTTGCGTTCATGACTTGGGAAGGTTACAACTACGAGGATGCGATCCTGTTAAGTGAGAAGCTTGTTAAGGAAGATGTATACACTTCGATTCATATCGAGGAATACGAATCTGAAGCTCGTGACACTAAACTGGGACCTGAAGAAATCACACGTGATATTCCGAACGTGGGCGAAGAGGCTCTGCGCAATCTTGATGAGCGCGGAATCATCCGTATCGGTGCGGAAATCAGCGCTGGTGACATTCTGGTTGGTAAGGTTACTCCGAAGGGTGTAACAGAACTAACAGCAGAAGAACGTCTCCTTCACGCTATCTTTGGTGAGAAAGCACGTGAAGTACGGGATACCTCTTTACGCGTTCCTCACGGTAGTGATGGTATTATCGTAGACGTTAAAGTATTTACGCGTGAGAATGGTGATGAACTGCCTCCAGGTGTGAATCAATTGGTTCGTGTCTACATCGCTCAGAAACGTAAGATCTCTGAAGGTGACAAAATGGCCGGACGTCACGGTAACAA
>DJUJ01000046.1:0-209 GCA_002438345.1 Paenibacillus sp. UBA6285 | reverse complement strand
CACGCCGGTATTCGACGGAGCACGTGAGTATGACGTGTTTGATACGATGGAAGAAGCTGGCATGCAGCGTAATGGTAAGACTATATTGTACGATGGCCGGACAGGCGAACGCTTCGAACGTGAAGTTACTGTCGGCGTCATGCATATGATCAAACTTGCGCACATGGTTGATGATAAGATTCACGCCCGTTCAACAGGTCCTTACTCAC
>DJUJ01000138.1:34835-39135 GCA_002438345.1 Paenibacillus sp. UBA6285 | reverse complement strand
CGGTACTGAACGGCACAATCCATCCAGCAGAGATCAATCTTTCGAAGATCCACAAGAAAAAGGATAAAAACCCGATCCCTACACCTGTGTACACAATTTGGTGGCCGCCTAGGACTTTCCAACCCAGCAGAAACAATGGGAGATTGATCAGCAGAGTTGTTAAAAAGATCGGAATGTTAAAGGCATAATTAAGGAGTAGTGTGATTCCCGTTACGCCGCCTTCCATTAGTTGACTGGGAATGATGAAATACAGTAGTCCAAATGCATATACTGCGGTTCCGAGCATGATGGGAGCAACTGTTTTGCTAATTTTGATTACCTTGTCTGAATTCATAANNCTGTTAAGGCAGTTTTTCTTTTCCTATAATAAGTATACCTTTTCTTGCAGGTGTTAAAATATTCAAAAAAGATTTGTCTTCAAAACGTCTTTACGATAACATAGGGGCAAACAGAAGGCAAGATAAATAGAGGGGGCGAAGATACATTTTATGGACAGAAGTCTTGGTGACATTCAGCGTGAAGTAGACGCTTATATATCGCAGTTTAAAGAAGGATACTTCAGTCCGCTGTCTATGCTCGCCCGAATGTCCGAGGAAGTCGGAGAGTTGGCCCGGGAAGTCAATCATGAATTCGGTGAGAAGCCGAAGAAGTCTGATGAGGCCGAGAATTCTATTGAGCTTGAACTGGGAGATATTTTGTTTATTACCGTTTGTTTTGCAAATTCTCTTGGGATAGATCTGACAGAAGCGCATAATAAGGTCATGCATAAGTTCAATACCCGAGACGCGGGGCGTTGGACGCCAAAAGACACCGATTAGGCCTCTAAAACATATGCTGTACCAAACGAACGGGATTTAGCTGTGAGGATGGTGTGTATATGGATCAAAGAGATTATGTAAGAGAAGCTTACCGCTCTATATTGCGTAGTGACTTTGCAGAAGCTATTGTTTGCTTTGAGGCCGCGATTGCAGCAAGTCCGGCTGATGCTGAAGTCAGATATCGTTGTTCCATTACGTATGCCCGCAGTGGTATGCTAGATAAAGCTTTAGTTCATGCTCAGGCCGCTATGAAGTTAGATGGCAGCAAACCTGAGTATAGTCTCCATCTACAGCATCTGCAAGCTATGATGCATGTTCAAGAAGCTAAGCGGTTGATAGAAGATGAAGATAACAAAACTCGCAACCCATATCATCCGATTACGCTGCTTAAAGAGGCCATCACCCTTGATCCATTATATGGGGATGCTTATGTATGGCTTGCCATCGCTCATAGTCGGGTGAATGAACATATGCAGGCTATGGCTGCCTTGAAAGAAGTGATATCTTTACATCCGGATGATTCTGGTTTGCGAGAATTGATGGTAGACCTTCAGAAATCCATACAATCGTATATGCAATAACTATATAACCAGTGAAAGCGAGGATGAAAAGATATGAGCAACAAGATCAGAGTTATCGTATCCGGCGCAGGCGGGAGAATGGGTAAAGAGGTTGTTAAACTTGTGCTGCAGGACGAAGAGTTGGAGCTAGCAGCTGCGGTAGATCGTTCAACGATGGATATTGACGCAGGTCGTCTAGTAGGTCTGGAAGACTCAGGAGTCATTGTAACTTCAGATCTTGAGGCTGCCCTCGCGGGAAGCAACGGAGATGTTGTGGTTGATTTCACTACACCGCAATCAGCTTATACGAATACAGCGCTAGCCATTAAATATGGAGTGCGTCCGGTTATCGGTACAACCGGATTCACACCGGAGCAAATTGTGGAACTGGACAAGCAGTGTCAAGACCAGGGGATAGGCGGACTCATTGCTCCGAATTTCTCCATAGGGGCTATTCTTTTGATGAAATTTGCGGCCCAAGCTTCAAAGTACTTCCCACATCTGGAGATTATCGAGTATCATGGTGACCAGAAGCTGGATGCTCCATCCGGAACTGCAATCAAAACGGCAGAGATGATTTCAGAAGTACGGGAAGAACTTCGACAAGGCAACCCTAATGAAGAAGAAACCATTGAAGGTGCCCGTGGAGGTTATTATAATGGATTCCGGATACATAGTGTCCGTCTTCCTAGCGTGTTTGCTCAAGAAGAAGTGATTTTTGGCGGGTTCGGACAATCATTAAAAATCCGGCATGATTCTTATGAGCGAGCAGGATATATGCCAGGCGTTAAGATGGGGATTCAAAAGGTAATGGGATATACCGGCTTGATCTATGGATTTGAGCACTTTATAGAATAGACAGGAGAGAACACCATGTTAAAGATCGCATTTATTGCACATGATCGTAAAAAAGATGAAATTGTAAATTTTGTATTAGCCTATGAGCATGTATTTGTAGGTCATGAACTGTTTTCTACGGGGACGACTGGCCAACGGATCATGGATGTAACTAGCTTGAAAATTCATCGCTATATGTCAGGACCCTTAGGTGGAGATCAGCAGATTGGCGCAATGGTAGCACAGGATGAATTGGACCTTATTATTTTCTTGCGCGACCCATTAATGGCACAGCCACATGAACCAGATATTACAGCTTTACTTCGTCTATGTGACGTATACGGTATACCTGTAGCTACGAATATCGCAACAGCTGAGGTGCTTGTAAAGGCGATTGATCGCGGTGATTTTGCCTGGCGTGAACTAGTGCATAAATACAAACCAGGTGTTGATGAATGAAGCTTGACATTCTTGTATTTGGAGCTCATTCGGACGATGCGGAGATCGGTATGGCAGGTACGATTGCGAAACATACCGCTGTAGGACTTCAAGTGGGTCTGTGCGATTTAACGGCTGCGGAGATGTCCTCGAACGGTACTGTAGAGCTACGCAAGGAAGAGGCTCAGCAAGCTGCTGATCTGCTTGGCGTATCGGTGCGGACGAATTTAGGTCTATCTGACAGAGGTCTCTTTATTACGGAAGAGCATGTGGCAGCTGTGACAGCAGAAATTCGCCGGTTTGCTCCTACGATTGTTTTTGCTCCTTATTGGGAAGATCGTCATCCGGATCATATTGCATGCAGTAAGCTGGTAGAAGAAGCTGTCTTTAATGCCAAACTACGTAAATTTATGCCGGACAAGCCAGCAGTTCCGGCTCCACAGTTGTTTTTTTATTTTATAAATGATTTAGGACGTACGGATCTTATTGTAGATGTTACTAAACAATATGGGGTGAAGGAGCAGGCGTTGTCCTGCTATCGCTCCCAGTTCACAAAGTCGCCAGGTGCCGATGCTGTATCTACACCACTAACGGAAGGTTACATTGAACGTGTTCGCTTCAGAGACATGTTGCTTGGACAGCGGAGACTCATTTCCTATGCAGAAGGGTTTGCAACAAAAGTTCCTTATGTAGTAGATCTGTTTGTTGCGGGGGATCATACTTCATAAAGTGAAGAAGGGGACGGAATATGGATCGTTTGAAAATAGGCATTACCTGTTATCCGTCTCTTGGCGGCTCAGGCGTAGTAGCGACTGAATTAGGAAAACTCTTGGCCGAGAAGGGACATGAAGTCCATTTTATTACACATAGTATCCCGTTCCGGTTAGGGAAGTTTCAAAAAAATATATTTTACCATGAGGTAGAGGTTAACGATTATTATGTATTCAAATATCCTCCTTATGATTTAGCACTTGCTACTAAGATGGCTCAGGTTGCCAAAATGCAGAATCTGGATCTGTTCCATGTTCATTATGCTGTTCCGCACGCTGTTTGTGCTTTCCTTGCCAAGCAGATGCTTGGTAATGATATAAAGGTTGTAACTACCTTACATGGAACTGATATTACGGTACTTGGACAGGACGAATCTCTAAAAGACCTAATCCGTCTTGGAATTAATGAAAGTGACGCTGTAACAGCTGTATCGAAGGATCTCATTAGAGAAACACGAGAAGTGCTGGATATCACACGCGAGATCGATCTCACTTATAACTTTGTGGATCATCGTGTCTATTACCCACGGGATGTATCCAATCTGCGGGAAGATTTTGCTTCTCCTGAGGAGAAGATTCTAATGCACATCAGTAACTTCCGCCCGGTTAAACGGGTAAGCGATGTGGTGGATATATTTGCTAAAGTGAATCGTGAAATACCTTCACGTCTGCTGCTTGTTGGCGAAGGGCCAGATCTTCCTAAGATCCAAGCTAAGATTAGCGAAATGGGTCTGGAAGATAAAGTGCGCTTTTTAGGAAGACAGGATGAGATCGCTCAGGTTATTTCGTTGGCTGATCTGTTACTGTTGCCTTCAGAGAAGGAAAGCTTTGGTCTGGTTGCACTGGAAGCGATGGCTTGTGGCGTACCGACTATAGG
>DJUJ01000138.1:34440-34806 GCA_002438345.1 Paenibacillus sp. UBA6285 | reverse complement strand
CAAGACAGGATTCATTTCCCCGATTGGTGATACAACGACTATGGCGGAATATGCCATTAAACTCCTATCGGATGATCGCATGGTGCAGCAGTTCAGACAAGCTTGTCTGGAAACGGCTTGCAAAGATTTCTGTAAGGATTCGATTACAAGTCAGTATGAGGATATTTATTACCGTGTGCTGGGGCGCAAGGTACCTAGACTGGATACAGTCAGGGGGTAAGGAGTTCGTAATGGAATGGAAAATGGCGCCTTCCGCTATGGCTATTGCGGCGGAAAATGTAATTTCCGAGTTAATTCAAAACGGCCATGAGGCTTTTTGGGTCGGAGGATGCATTCGCGATGAGCTATTAGGTAGGCCAGTGCATG
>DJUJ01000138.1:0-34309 GCA_002438345.1 Paenibacillus sp. UBA6285 | reverse complement strand
CGATCAATGCTATATGCTGCGGGCGGGGTGGAGACCTAATTGATCCTTTCGGAGGCGAGAAGGATCTAGCTCTCCGTGTGATCCGCTGTGTGGGTGATGCAGAGGAACGCTTCGATGAGGATGCGCTTCGCATGCTTCGCTGCGTTCGTTTCGCATCGGTGTTAGATTTCTCCATCGCCAAGAATACGTGGAGGGGGCTACTGCGTAAGCGGGAAAGACTAGCGCATATTGCTGTGGAGCGTGTCCGCGCGGAGCTGGAACGCATTGTTGAAGGACCGCATCCTTGGCGCGGCCTCGGCATGCTTGCGCGCTGCGATCTGCTCGCGCGCGGCAAAGCCCCGTTCCCCTGGACCGGAACCGATCTGGCGGCTGCTGCCGCCTTAACGGCCGGGATCGGGAAACTGGAGAGCGCCCGCCTACGGTGGGCGCTTCTCCTCCATGCCCTGAAGCAGTCGGCCCAAGAGGCCGATGAGTTGCTGAGGGCATGGACGTTCTCTGGGACGACGCGGACCGGCGTCGTCCAGGTGCTGCGGGTCCGCGAAGCTTGGACCGCTGCCCTTGAAGCAGTGCCGCCGGGGGAACCGGGTGGCACGGATCTACTACGGCGGCGCTGGATCGCCGCCGTGCTGTCCTTCGGCGTGGAAGCCGCCGAAGGGTGGCTGTCGCTGCTTNNCCATCTTGCCAGCAGCTGCCCTTCCCGCTGCGACCTCGCCAGCGGACTCGAAAGACTCACCCGCTGTCAGTATCCCAGCGTTCTCAAAGATCTCGCCCGCTGTCAACACCCCAGCGGCGCCAGAGCTTGTAAATGGCCTGATCCATTTACAAGCGGCAAGAGAGTGGATCGCGCAAATGCCGCTGACTAGCCTTTCGGAGCTTGCAGTTACAGGCAATGAGCTGGCGGAGGCATTGGACAAACATCCGGGCCCATGGCTTGGCAAAATGCTAAATGCACTCCTGCAAGCTGCTGCTTCAGGTGATCTATTGAACGATAAACAATTATTGCTGCTTGAAGCAAAAAGGATGGATGGACATGAGCTATGATGAGGCACTGTCGCTGACCGAATTGAAGCAAGAAGCTTCCAATTCGAATTGGATAGACAGAGTTCAGCTCCTGGAAACTGTCGTGTCCACTCAGGAAGAAGCCAAAGGATTGGCAGAAAGCGGTGCACCGGAGGGTACAACCGTGATCGCCGAAGAACAAACCGGTGCTAGGGGGCGAATGGGTAGGAAATGGTTCTCTCCTCGTGGCAAAGGGATTTGGATGAGTATAGTGTTGCGGCCGAAGTTACCTTTGTTACAGACCCCTCAGTTAACACTGTTGGCTGGGGTTGCCGTCTGTAAGGCGATTCGCCAAGTAACCGGAGTAGATGCCGGCATTAAATGGCCGAATGATTTGCTTGCGGGCGGTCGTAAGATATGTGGAATTTTGCTCGAATCTTCGCTAAGAGAAGGGGAGCTTCATTATTGCATCGCTGGGATTGGAATTTCTGCGAACATGACAGAAGAAGATTATCCTGAACATCTGAAGGAATTAGCCACTTCACTTCGGATTCAGCGGGGCGGTGTTCCTGTTGACCGTTCGGAGCTGGTAAGAGCAGTATTGGATGAGCTGGAGATGCATTACAATCTGTACATGAAGCAAGGTTTTAAGCCTATCAAAGAGCTGTGGGAGTCGATGTCGGTCACCTTGGGTCGTCAGATCGCGCTGAATAGCCCTCAGGGACGCTCTGAAGGTGTGGTGGTAGGTCTGGATAACTTGGGCGGACTACTCCTTAAAAACAGCTCAGGGGAGATTTCTAGCGTGTGTTCAGGTGAAATTGAGCTTTTATAAATCTTTTTTATATGACAGGGGTGTCATCCCCTGTCATATTTTTTTCGTGTAATTCCGAGTCCTTTTTGATATACTATGGGTCGGAGGCGGTATCGTTTAGCGAACTGTACTCTTGATCTGTTGAACTTATTATATTTTTGTTATTGGAATTACCTTCATAACTGCGTTAGACGGTTACGTTGGATTCTGCTCTGAGCCGTAAGGACCGAGACAGAAGGGACGATCGCGAGTGACTCTTTTTTGCCCTTCGGACCTTTTTAGCAAATATTTGCTAAAAGGTTTTTTTGTTGCGATTTTTACGGGGATGTAATTTCAAAAAGGAGGATGAAGAGAGAAATGGCGAACAAACAGGCGCTAAATATTGTAAAAATGAAAAAAATGAAAGCAGATGGTGCGCGATTAAGCATGTTGACCGCTTATGATTACCCATCAGCTCAACTTGCTGAAGAAGCCGGTATCGACCTTATTCTGGTGGGTGACTCCCTGGGAAACGTGGTACTTGGATATGATACAACTTTACCCGTTACGATTGANNCGGAAGTATAGATGAGACCCTGCGGGGTGTGCGCAGCCTGATGCAGGAAGGCCGGGCTCATGCCGTCAAAATGGAAGGCGGTCTCGAGATTTGTGAGACTGTAGCTGCTGTTGTAGCTGCGGGAGTTCCTGTGCTTGGACATATTGGACTTACTCCCCAATCGGTGAATATGATTGGTGGTTACCGTATTCAAGGCAAGGATGCCAAGGATGCTCAGCGTCTGATGAATGAAGCTAAGGCTCTTGAAGCAGCGGGTGCTTTTGCAGTGGTACTGGAGCTGGTAACAGAAGAAGTAGCACAAGTGATTTCTGAGGCGCTTAGCATCCCAACGATTGGGATCGGTGCAGGCCGTTACTGTGACGGACAGGTATTGGTGTTCCATGATTTACTTCGTTATGCTTCTCCTTACCGTGAGAAACGTTTTGTCAAAACATATGCGGATGTGGGGAACCTAATCCGTGAGGGCATCAGCCAATATGTGAAAGAAGTGAAAGATCGTTCCTTCCCAGATGAAGGCCATGTGTTTAATGCAGATGAAACCGTTCTGGAATCTTTATACGGTGATGCCGGAAAGGAAGGGGAATAAGATGAGAGTCGTTAGAAGCATTGAGCAGTTACGCGAAGCTTTGGAGTATATGAGACAAGGTGGGCATACCCCGATTGGGTTTGTTCCAACGATGGGATACTTACATGAGGGACATGCCAGTCTTCTTCGCCGGGCAGGAGAAATGAGCAACACGGTGGTTATGAGCATATTTGTGAACCCACTTCAGTTCGGACCGAATGAGGATTATGATTCCTATCCGCGCGATGAGCACCGTGATTTGGAGCTAGCGGAACGCGAAGGTGTCGATATTGTATTTATCCCCAGCGTGGAAGAAATGTATCCGCAGCCGACTCNNCAGAGCTTACCACAAAGCTCTGTGGGGCTTCTCGCCCTGGGCATTTTAACGGTGTAACAACAGTCGTTAATAAATTCTTCAATATCGTACAGCCGGATTATGCCTTCTTTGGGCTGAAGGATGCTCAGCAGGTCGCTGTGCTCCGCCGAATGGTGTCCGATCTGAATATGAATGTTGAAATTGTTCCTTGCCCTATCGTTCGTGAAGCGGATGGACTTGCACTTAGCTCACGTAACATATTCTTGTCTCCAGAGGAACGTAGTCAGGCACTGGTTTTATCCCGTTCTCTGCGTGAGGCACGTCAGTGCATCGAAGAGGGAAAAGTAAGAACAGTTGCTGAAGTACGGGAATTGTTGACATCGGTTATTTCCAGCTCGCCTTTAGCGGTAATTGATTATGCGGAAATACTGACATTCCCTGATCTGGAAGGCATGGAGAACGAAGTTCTATTAACGGATGTAGATGGGGAACTTATTATAGCGCTTGCAGTGAAGTTTGGCAGAACACGCTTGATTGACAATAATGTATTTATTCCAAAGGAGGTTGCCGCTCTTGTTTAGACATATGATGAAATCCAAAATTCACCGCGCGACGGTGACGGAAGCTAATTTGAATTATGTGGGCAGTATTACCATTGATGAGAATCTAATGGAAGCGGCAGATATTCTTGAGAATGAAAAAGTGCAGATTGTGGATAACAATAATGGTTCACGGTTAGAAACATACGTCATTCCTGGGCCTCGTGGAAGTGGAGTGATCTGTCTGAATGGTGCGGCCGCTCGTCTCGTTCATCCGGGAGATACAGTAATTATCATCTCGTATGCGATGCTGTCTTCGGAAGAACTGGCGTCGCATAAGCCAACGGTGGTATTCGTGGATGAGAATGACAGACCCGTGAAACTGACTGATCATGAATTGCATGCTACAATCGCTTAATTAATGGACTTACGCCATGTAATGAATGGCAGGGATGAAAGACCCCGATCTCGCAGAAAATGAAGTCAGGCAAGCTGAACTGATTTCATCTTCAGTAAGGGGGGATAGCCCATGTTTCAACATTTGTTTGCTGAAATGAACAAGGTGCTTCAGGAGATCGTAACAGATTACCCTACAGCGGAGGGTGTCCGCCGGAATGAGCTTTTATGCAATTATAATATGCTGCATAGACTAAGCGATAAAGTGATGGATGAATGGCTCGCTTTTGCTGAAAAGCTTAGTCACTTTCGCGAAAGTGTGGATATTACATCAGTGGTCGAAGAGGAAGTGCCAGAGCAGGAAGCGCCCGAGCTGTGCATGGATACTTTTGTAAGAGGTCAGGGGTATTATAAGCTCTTGATGTATGGAAAATGTATTGAACAGTTTAAAGAAGTTATTGTGCAATATCCGGATAGTTTGGCTGCTCGATTGTATTTAGCCATCTCTTACCTGCAGGAAGGGGATGGGGAAACTGCTTGGAGTCATCTGAACCATATGCTCGGTTTGATACGGGAAACCAAGCTGAAAGCAATGGTTTACAATGCTTTAGGCTGCATACGAGCATCTCAGGAACGTTTCAACGAAGCGCAGGAGCTGTTCGGCCTTTCTTTGCAACTTGACCCGGCACTTCCTGAACCAACCGTTAATTTGGAAGTTTGCCGCCGCCGAGGAGGAAAGCTTCATTTCGGAAATCAGCTTGTTTCATTGTTGTAAAATATTTCGTTTACGGTTTATTATTCCGCATTTTCATTCAAGCGATGCATCCCCTGAACCAGTGGTGTGCATCGCCTTTTTTCGCAACTTCTGTTATGCTGATTAAGAGTCTCAATTGAAAGGGAATAGAATTATAATGAAATTTGCCGTGCTTGATTTTGAAACAACGGGAACCCAATCCGTGGGTGAAATTATCCAGGTTGGCCTTGCAATTATAGAAGAAGACCGGTCCATCTCCCGGGTATATGGTTCCTACGTCAAGCCCGGAACGCCGATTCCTCCTTTTATAACTGGTCTGACGGGGATTACCGACGATGATGTAAAGGATGCACCTGAGCTGGATGAGATGATGATGGAGCTTGTTCCGCTGCTGGATGATGTTGTGCTTGTAGGGCATAATGTCGCATTCGATTTCCATTTTTTACAAAACGCTTTAGATCGATGTGGGTATTTACCATTTCAAGGGCGGATTTTGGATACGATTGATTTTCTGAAAATTTGCTTTCCTTCTCTCACATCCTATCAACTAGGATCGGTCAGTGCACATTTTGGAGTGACACACGATCGCCCGCATCAGGCAGATAGTGATGCACTGGCGACTGCTCTTGTGCTGTTAAAGTGTCTGGAGGAGCTTTACAGTCTGCCACTGCTTACGATCCAAAGACTCTGTGAGCTGTTTACCGAAGAGGACAGTGATCTGGGCTGGTATTTTGATGGTCTGCTGCGAGAACGGGAAGCGGAGACGCTTCAACCTGAAGGTGATTTGACATTTTATCGTCAATTAGCGCTTGCTGTGGGAGACTGGAATGAGTTAGCCCCTCCTAGAGATGAGCATGCTGCGAATCCGTTAGAGAATTTATCTTTTACAGATTATATGGATGAAGTAACCAAACGGCTTAAAGACACTTTACCACAGTATGAAAGCAGAGAAGCTCAGGATATTATGATCAATGAGGTGATTACGGCACTCGCCGAAGACAAACATCTACTGATCGAAGCGGGAACAGGAACCGGTAAATCACTCGGTTATTTGTTGCCGGCTATTTATCAGAGCGTTCGCACCGATCAAAAGGTCATGGTCAGCACTCATACCATTAATCTGCAGGACCAATTGCGGGAGCGAGATATTCCTTTGTTAACGCAGGTAGTTCCTTTTCCATTTAAAGCTGCAATTTTTAAGGGCAGAGGGCATTATTTGTGTCTACGTAAGTTTGAACATAAAATTAACAAAAAAGACTTTATTAGCCCAAGGGAAGATGCACTTACTGCGGCTCAGATGATCGTATGGCTGACCCAAAGTGAATCTGGAGATGATGAAGAGCTCAATTTAAGCGGTCGTGGCGGTGATTTCTGGGAGACGGTCGCAAGCGATACCGATTCCTGTCTGGGTCGTTCGTGTCCATGGTTCCGCAAGTGTTATTATCACCGGGCTAAGCATGAAGCTGGTATTGCGGACGTGGTCATTACGAACCATTCCAAGCTCTTCGCAGATGTTAAGGCTGGTCACCAGCTACTTCCGGCTTATGAACATCTTGTGATTGATGAGGCCCACCATCTGGAGGATGTAGCTGGCAAGCATTTAGGCATGCATATGAAGCATTTCACGGTGGCGCATACACTATCGCGTCTATACAAGGATAGTAGAAATGGCC
Source organism: Paenibacillus sp. UBA6285 (assembly GCA_002438345.1). Taxonomy (GTDB): domain Bacteria; phylum Bacillota; class Bacilli; order Paenibacillales; family Paenibacillaceae; genus Paenibacillus_AQ. The sequence continues at coordinate 27,700 of DJUJ01000138.1, read as the reverse complement.
AACTCCCTACTCTTCGCCAAATGCTTCAGTCATCAGGCAGTGAGGAAGCTTCTGAATGGAGCGGAGTCATCGATAGAATCTATCCAGATCTGCTTACTGTAAAAGAAACCTGGGATCTACTTAGTGACAAACTGTTCAGTCTCTTGCCGGAACGCAGTGATGCAGCAGCGGGGGAAGCTGGACAATTAGTCATGCGTTTACTTCCTGCCCGTAAACCGAAAGATTGGGATGAATTGGTTGCTTTAGAGAATACTATNNTGACATTAAGCGAAATTATCCGTAAAGGTGATAAAATGCTTAATGAGATGCGCGATCAAGAAGGTCAATCTTCTTCAGATAGTCTAGTTACCGATATTAGCGGCTTATTTAAGGATTTAGCTTCTATTCGTGAGCAAGTGCGGTTTTCTATGGGATTAAACGATGAGAATGTAGTATATTGGCTGGAGGCGAATGGAAATTACCGCAGCAAATCGCTACAGCTGTATGCCGTCCCTGTTGATGTTAGTACCCAGCTTAAGGAGCTGTTCTTCGACAAGAAGAAGAGTATCGTGTTAACCTCAGCGACGCTCTCTGTCGATAAGTCTTTTCAGTTTATGATTGATAATCTTGGATTAAATGAGGCTGCGGAAGAAGGGCGATTGATGACATCGCTACTACCTTCTCCATTTAAGTATCGGGAACAGGCGCTGCTGGTTATTCCGNNCCTAGTGTGAAGGGCAGTGTGGGAGATGCACGTTTTGTAGATACACTTGTTCAGTCGCTAGCGGAAGCGGCAGTAACAACTCGCGGGCGGATGCTTGTCCTGTTTACCTCTTATAAGATGCTGCGCCAGGTTTATGATCCTCTGAAAGAGGCTCTAGCCTCACAAGAGATCACGGTGCTAGGTCAAGGCGTGGAAGGTGGCAGCCGTAGCAAGCTGATCCGCCGATTTCAAGACAGTGCAGCCTCTGTTCTGCTTGGTACAAGCAGCTTCTGGGAGGGTGTAGATATTCCGGGTGAAGCGCTGACCTGCCTGGCCATCGTGAGGCTCCCGTTCCAACCGCCGAATCACCCACTAGCGGAGGCGAAGTCTGAGTTATTACAAGCCCAGAAGAAGAATCCGTTTATGAAGTTGTCTGTTCCTCAGGCGGTTATTCGCTTCAAGCAAGGATTTGGAAGACTGGTACGGACGGCGCAGGATCGGGGTATTGTTATTGTTTATGATACTAGGGTTATCGAATCTCACTATGGGAAGTATTTCCTTTATTCGTTGCCTGGCCCGAAAATGGAGCATATGCTTACGGATCAAATGGTTCCTCGTATAGCAGAGTGGTTGGAGGACGGAGGCGTTTCCTGAAACGTTCGTCTTCAGTTTAAGTACGCACTCTACAATGAAGGGCGGTATTCAGAATACCGCTCTTCATTGAGACGAGGTGAAGTGATTTTAGATAGGGTTTGAAAAGAGTAATACTTATTTTAGGAGGTATATTATGAAATCGGATAAAATATCAGAAGCCGTCGTTCGCAGATTACCTGTGTACTTGCGTTTTTTGAATGATCTTCAGAATCGTGAAATATTAACCGTTTCCTCTCAGGAACTTGGACAAAAACTTGATCTGAATCCCGCTCAAATTCGTAAAGATTTAGCTTATTTTGGCGACTTCGGTAGAAAAGGTATTGGTTATGATGTATCTTATCTTATCGAGAAAATCCGTCATATCTTGAAGCTTGATCAGCAACTGAACGTGGCTTTGGTAGGAGCAGGTAATCTTGGTCATGCCTTGTCCAATTACAATACTTATTTGAAGGATACCATGAAGATCACCGCTGTATTTGATTCATATGCACCTAAGGTTGGGCGGAAAATCAACTCTCTTACAGTTCAACCGATGGAGGAGCTAGGCAAGACGATTCGTGAGCAAGGCATTCGAATTGGGATTATTACAGTGCCTGATTCAGAAGCCCAGAATGTAGCGGATATCCTCATTGAATCAGGGATTGAGGCGATTTTGAATTTTGCGCCAGTGATTCTAAAAACACCACCTAATATCAGGGTTCATGCGGCCGATTTTACAACGGATTTGCAAAGCCTTGCTTATTATTTGAAAGACGGAAAGGAAGAAAGTGGACATGAAGAGCAATAAAACTATTATCAAGGGCGGACGTTTTCTTACTCCGGGAACGGAAGAGCCGGTTCTGAGTGGATATATGACTATTGAAGATGATTTGATCACTTACATAGGAAAAGAAGAGCCTTTGATGGAAGATGGTGTGCAAGTTGTTGATGGCAGTCGTTTGCTGTTCATGCCTGGTCTAGTAAACACGCATGGTCATGCCGCCATGTCGTTACTACGTGGTTATGGAGATGATTTAGCGCTTCAGGTGTGGCTTCAGGAGAAGATGTGGCCGATGGAGGAAAAGTTCACCGGAGAAGATGTGTACTGGGGAACCTCCTTGTCTGTACTGGAAATGCTAAAGGGTGGCACTACTACCTTCCTGGATATGTACGATCATATGGATAGAGTTGCTGAGGTTGTTGAACTGTCAGGAATTCGTTCCGTATTGATGAGAGGCGTAATAGGACTATGTCCAGTGGAAGTTCAGAATCACAAGCTTGCGGAAGCGATATCTTTTGCACGCAATTGGCATGGCAAGGCTGACGGCAGAATTACGACGATGATCTCGCCACACGCCCCTTATACCTGCCCACCGGACTTCTTTGTTAAGTTTGTACAGGCGGCACATGATTTGGATTTACCGATGCATACCCATATGTCCGAAACGAAGCGCGAAGTGGAGCAAAATGTGGTGGATTACGGACTACGTCCAGTAGCGCATCTGGAGAAGCTTGGAATGTTCACACGTCCGTCTATTGTTGCTCATGGCGTTCATTTGAATGATGAAGAGATCGAGATTCTGGCTCGTCATAATGTAGGTGTGTCTCATAACCCAGGGAGTAATCTGAAACTGGCTAGTGGAGTAGCTCGAGGTACGGATCTTCTAAAAGCTGGTGTGAAGGTGTCTCTGGGTACGGATGGCGCGGCAAGTAATAATAACTTGGATATGTTTGAAGAAATGCGTCTTGCAGCGCTCATCCATAAAGGTGTAAGTGGTGACCCTACGGCTGTTCCAGCTCCGGAAGCTCTGCGTATGGCTACGGAGTATGGCGCAAAGTCTATCTTTTTAAATGATGTGGGTAGACTCGTTGTAGGCATGAAAGCTGACTTTATCGCCATTGATATAGATCAGCCGCATTTGCTGCCACACACAGATCTATTGTCGCATGCCGTTTATTCTGCCAGTGCCAAAGATGTTGAGCATGTATGGGTGAATGGTAAACAGGTTGTGAAACATGGACAATGTGTAACGCTAGATGAGGAAGCTATCCGCCGTAAGGCGCAAGAATCCTTTGAGGGGCTGCTCAAGCGCTAGTCTAAGATAATAAGGAATAACTATAAGGCTGTAACTTTCTGCGTTTGCAAAAGTTACGGCCTTTTGTGTAAATATAAGTATTTATATGCTGCACAATTATAAAATCTTTATATTTCTCACATAAACGCTTACCGTCCTTATNNGCCGAAGGCGTTTATGCTTGCTTTGATGATTAGATAATGTTGGATGGACATGAAACTTTGGATAAACACACGGGTGTGTTATATAATCAAAAAAGATATATTACTAGAAAGGGAGCTGCACCTTGAAGAAAAGGAAAAAATGGATCCTCCTGGGGTCAGTTCTGATTCTGCTCCTTCTGTTTGGACTTATCCAGTTCTATGCCTATATTATGAAAGATCAATGGAACGAGCGAGATATCGCAAAGGATGTCGCCAAAACCAGCGCTGGTCTGACAGAGGTAACCAAAGCACAGAAATCCGTGTGGGATGAGAATGCGGTGTACTGGGTCTTAACAGGGAAGAATGAAGCTGGGACCGAGTTGATGGTATGGGTTCGCTTTACTTTAGACGGGAAGTTGGCTGAAGGCGCCGACGCTGTGTATGCTGAGGAACTAAGTAAAGGGACCTCTGAAGCAAAAATACGTAGCATTATAAAAGCCGATCTTCCGGACATCAGCATTGAGCGGTTGTTACCGGGAGTATATAACGGAGAGTATGCATGGCAGCTTTTTTATAAACAAAGCGGTCGGTATTATTATCAATTTTATCGGTTTTCAGATGGGGCTCGAATGGGTGAAGGATTCAGTTTACCCAGCCATTAAGTTTAACAAATGTACTTTAGGAGAAACAAGCGGACTATTTATGGTTCGCTTGTTTTGTTTGGAAGCACTCAAATGATATACTATTAGTATATAAAATGTGATATACTATAAGAGTGATTTTAATATATTCTTAACAAGAAATACATGAAAAATTAGGCCTGATTTATTATGAATATCGGCCCTTTTTTGTCGAAATAAATCAATATATTTAATGAAATGGAAGGAATTAAAAAATAAAATTTTAAATATCTTCACACTTTATTTCAATTTCGTATATACACCTGTGATATACTACTGTTTGTAATTAGAACGGTGTTATGAGAAAGTTAAGCTCTGATGAGTTCTCAACTAGCTATGATTTATGATCATTCTGTTTACATTTTGTCATTTTTGAGAGGAGGACGTTTCTTGAAACTACGTCTTGTACCTGTACTGATAACGTCTCTACTGTCGGCTACTCTATTGTTCGGAGGATTCTTTTTATATCGTCAGTTTGCTTTACAGGAACCACTTCAAAAGATTGTATCCGGATATGAAGGAGTAAATGATTCACATATTAGTATTAACCGCGATGAGGTCACATTGAAACTTGATCTGCAGCCGGGAACGAATTTACGTGATCTAGTTTCATACGTATCCAAAGAAGGAAAATCAGTGATTGATGGACGTAAACTTAAACTGGATTTGGAGCAAAACTCCAGTGAACTTTTGGATGAATACTGGGATAAAGCGATGTTCTCTGTAGCTGAAGCCATGGAGAGCCGTAAATATACAATAATACCTACTGAACTTGATGGATTGAAAAAGAAATATTCGCAATATAAAGATGTGATAGCATCTACTGAAATCGACGACAACAATGTGTACGTCAGCTTGAGTAATGGAAAAGAAAGTAAATTTATTATTTTGCCGCGAAAACCTGCGACCTTGGGGGTATGGAATAATGCCTAAGTACCTTAAAGAAATTTTACTCGGATTTATTCCTGTACTGTTTATTTTCATGGCTTTTCTAGGGATTAATATATTCCCAATTGTTATAGCAGCTGGAATGCTTACTGCTCTACTTATTATTGCTCATTTACGAGGCGGACTTACGGTAAACGCTGGTGCTGGGAAGAAACGCAAGAAGGAAGGACCTTCTAAGCTCACTTTTGAAGAAATTGGTGGACAAGACAATGCGAAGCAAGAGCTTCGTGAAGCACTCGACTTTTTGATCCGGCATGAGGAGATTAGTAAGTTTGGGATTCGGCCTTTGAAGGGGATTCTGCTTACGGGTCCTCCAGGAACAGGTAAGACTCTTATGGCACGGGCTGCAGCTCATTACACAAACTCCGTATTCGTGGCTGCATCAGGTAGTGAATTTGTAGAAATGTATGTAGGTGTCGGGGCCGGCCGAATTCGCGATTTGTTCAAGGATGCTCGTAACCGTGCGGTTAAGGAGAACAAGCAAAGCGCTATTATTTTTATAGATGAAATTGACGTAATTGGCGGTAAGCGTGAAGGCGGGCAGCAGCGTGAATATGATCAGACCTTGAATCAGCTGTTGACCGAGATGGACGGCATTTATAATAACGAAACACCACGTATTCTGCTAGTAGCTGCAACAAACCGGAAAGAGATGCTCGATTCGGCGCTGCTACGTCCTGGACGGTTCGATCGTCATATTCAAGTGGACATGCCTGATAAAAAAGGCCGTAAATCGATTCTCGAATTGCATGCTAAGAATAAACCTCTTCATGCAGACGTAAGCCTCGACAAAATCGCTGAAGAAGCCTATGGCTTTTCCGGCGCTCAGCTTGAAAGTGTCATGAATGAGGCTGCGATTTATATGATGCGTGAGGACTTGACGGAAGTTGAGCAAAGGCATCTGTCGATGGCGATTGACAAGGTAATGATGGGTGAAAAAACGGATAGAGAAACAAATCATGAAGAGAAAAAGAGGGTCGCAATTCACGAATTAGGACACGCCATTATGGCAGAGCTACTTCGTCCCGGAAGCGTCAGTCAGGTTACGCTGACCCCGCGTGGGCAAGCACTTGGATATGTGCGACATAATCCTCAGCAAGAGCAGTATTTGTACACCAAAGATTATTTGGAAGATCAGATTATGATCGCACTCGGTGGAGCGGCGGCTGAAGAAATGTATTATGGTGGACGAAGCACAGGTTCGCGAGGTGACTTCGATCAGGCACTGAATATTGTGGAAACGATGATGAAGTCGGGTCTAACTTCGCTTGGTATAGCCAAATTGGAAATGGTTACCACTGAAGAGCTTATGAAGGAAAATAGTAAGATATTGGATGATTTGATGACTCGCACACATGAGCACCTTGAAAAGCAACGACATGTATTTGATTACTCTCTTGACATTTTAATGAAGGAAGAAGTACTCTCTGGAGAGCAATTTCGATGTCAATTTCGTGACAGCGTCCTTTTACCAGCATAAATATTTATGCTGGTTATTTTTTTTTACTTTTCAGGCATGCTAAGATATCATTATATGTCGGGCTTTATAAATATTTGCGACAGACAAGGTACAATACAAAAGTATAGATACCTGAAAGGATGGAGACTTTTTATGAATTTCAAAAAAATAGGTGTCATCGGCGGTGGCACAATGGGACAAGGTATTGCTGAAATGTTAGCAGCCAAAGGCCTGGATGTATTACTGGTGGAGAAAACCGCAGAGAAACTGGACTACTCTTACGAAATGATCGAGACAAGTCTAGATAAGCAGCTGGAGAAATGGGCGATCACTCAAGCAGAGAAGAAGCTGATTCTTAGCCGCATTCAAAAAGTGACACATTTCGCGGAGCTCAGCTCTTGTGACATGGTCATCGAAACCATTGTTGAGGATTTGGAAGAAAAGAAAAAGATTTTAAATCAGCTGGATCAAGTATGTCCAAATCACATTATTCTTGCTAGCAACACGTCAACACTCAGCTTGACTGAGCTTGCAAGTTCTACAATGTATCCGGAACGCGTGATCGGCATGCATTTCATATATCCTGTAGCTAAAGTAGATCTTGTTGAAATTGTACGTGGTCTGAAAACTTCAGATGCTACTTTTGAAGACACAAAATCCTTTGTTGATGAGATTGTTGAGAAAAAAGGTGTAATGATTTATGAATCCCCAGGATTTGTAACATCACGCCTCATTTGCTTGTTTATCAATGAAGCTATGCATCTGCTGCAAGAGGGCGTTGCCTCCGCACAGGATATTGACGATGCTATGCGTATTGGTTATCAATTCCAATATGGACCGCTTGAAATGGCTGACAGATTTGGCCTGGATTCGGTACTTGCTGCACTCGAAAATATGTTCCGTGAATACGGAGAACTGAAATACCGTCCTTCCACAATCCTTAAGAAGATGGTACGTGCAGGACAACTGGGTATGAAATCAGGAGAAGGCTTCTTCAAGTACGACAAGGATGGTGACCGTGTATGAATATTCTAGTTATTAACTCAGGTAGTTCTTCTTTGAAATATCAGCTGTATAACATGACCGATGAGTCGGTTTTGGCTAAAGGTTTGGTTGAACGTATTGGAATGGATTCCTCCATTCTGAATCATAAACCGACTGGCAAAGCGGAAGTGACAGAAGTAAGCGAAATTCTGGAACATAATACAGCGATTCGTAAAGTCCTTGCTTGTCTTACAGACAAAGAGCATGGCGTTATTGAATCCATTAAGGAAATCAATGCTGTCGGTCACCGCGTAGTGCATGGTGGTGAGTTCTTTAAAACCTCCGCACTTGTGGATGCTGACGCAAAAACGAAAATTCGTCAATTGTTTGACCTTGCACCACTGCATAACCCAGCAGCAATGATGGGGATTACGGCTTCTGAAGTAAATATGCCGGGTGTACCGCAGGTTGTTGTATTCGATACTGCATTCCACCAAACAATGCCTGAAAAAGCTTATATGTACGCTATTCCTAGAGTGCTGTACAATAAATATAAAGTTCGTCGTTATGGCGCACACGGTACCTCACATGACTTCGTAAGCAAGGCTGCTGCGGAATACTTGGAACGTCCGCTGGAAGATCTGAAGATCATTACTTGTCATATCGGTAACGGCGGTAGTGTAACTGCAGTTCAAGGTGGAGTGTCCGTGGATACTTCCATGGGTATGACACCTCTGGAAGGTTTGATGATGGGTACTCGTAGTGGTGATCTTGACCCAGCAATTGTCCCTTACGTGATGAACAAGGAAGAATTGTCCGTAGGCGAAGTTAACTCCATGTTGAATAAACATAGTGGTCTCTTAGCAATTTCGGGCGTAAGCAGTGACATGCGTGATATTATTGATGGTATGGAAAAAGGTGAGCCTAATTCCACGTTAGCTTTTGAAATGTATGAGTACCGCTTGCGCAAGTATATCGGTTCATATGTGGCTGCCATGAACGGTGTAGATGCGATCGTATTTACTGCCGGTGTTGGTGAAAATGCTTCATTGCTTCGTGAGAAACTGCTAAATAACCTTACTTTCCTGGGTATTGAGTTGGATGCTGAAGCTAACAAAGTTCGTTCCGGCGATCCACGTCGTATCTCTACGGTAGATTCCAAGATACAAGTGCTAGTAGTTCCGACAAACGAAGAACTTGTCATTGCACGTGATACACACCGTATTGTGCAAGGAATTAACGGCTAAATTAGAGGAGAGATTGAAGGCATGGCTAACAAGAGTGTAATTAAGAACGTGAATGAACATGTTGGAGAGAGTGTTGTTATCGGTTGTTGGGTAAACAACAAGCGCTCCAGTGGTAAAATTCAGTTCCTGCAGCTTCGCGATGGTACAGGTTATATTCAGGGAGTTGTAGTGAAATCAGAAGTGCCTGAAGAGGTATGGGATGCAGCTAAGAGCCTCACACAGGAGAGTTCTTTGTATGTGACCGGAATTATTCGCGAGGAACCTCGCAGTCAATCTGGTTTTGAAATGACTGTAACTGGAATTGAAGTCCTGCATCTTACAGAGAATTATCCAATTACTCCGAAAGAGCATGGCGTCGATTTCTTGATGGATCACCGTCACCTCTGGCTGCGTGCGTCGAAGCAACGGGCTGTTCTGGTAATTCGTGCAGAGATTATTCGTGCAATCCAACAGTTCTTCAACGAGAGTGGATTTACAAAGGTGGATCCTCCGATTCTGACGCCAACGTCAGCAGAGGGAACTACTAACTTGTTCCACACGAAGTACTTCGATGAGGATGCCTATCTGACACAAAGCGGACAGTTATATATNNNCACTTAATCGAGTTCTGGATGATCGAGCCGGAAATGGCCTTTACAGATCACGAAGAAAGTTTGAAAGTTCAGGAAGAGTTTATTAGCTTCGTAGTGCAATCCGTATTGAAGAATTGCCGTGCTGAGTTGGAAGCGGTAGGTCGCGATATTTCCAAACTGGAGAATATCAAAGCACCATTCCCACGTATTTCTTATGACGATGCGATCAAGTTCTTGAACGATAAAGGTTTTGAAGATATTGCTTGGGGTGATGATTTCGGTGCACCTCATGAAACAGCAATCGCTGAAGCATACGACAAACCAGTATTTATTACTCATTACCCAGCTTCATTTAAGGCGTTCTACATGAAGCCACACCCAGATCGTCCGGAAGTCGTGCTGTGTGCGGATATGATCGCTCCAGAAGGATACGGAGAGATTATTGGTGGTTCACAGCGGATCGACGATCCTGCGCTGCTTGAAGAGCGTTTCAAAGAGCACAACCTTTCGATGGACTCTTACAAATGGTACATGGATCTGCGTACTTACGGATCTGTGCCTCACTCTGGTTTTGGACTTGGGCTTGAGCGTACTGTAGCTTGGATCTGTGGTCTTGACCATGTACGTGAGACCATTGCGTTCCCACGTACACTGTACCGTCTTTACCCATAAGTTCTTATATTTGAACAAAGGGGGACGTTCATGGACGGCAAAGGATGGAGTACCTGGGGCGAAGGCGTCTCCTTCGGTCTGGAGAACGGAATGGCCGTCATACCTTACGCATTACTGAAGTATTACCGGAAGCGNNGGTGGAAGGGATTGACTTCCCTTCTCTTGAGGAGCTTCAGGTCGTAACAGGCCGTAGCATATCTGTTCTAGCAGGAGAATTGCAGAAGCTCATGAAGGAAGGTTTTATTAGCATCGATGGAGACAACGATGAACTAAGAGATATTCATTATGAACGCTACAACTTCTCAGGGTTATACGGAAAGCTAGGTGCTTATCTAGCGACAGTTGTGCAAGAACATGAGCAAGATAAGCACCTGGGGGGCTATGCAACGTCGGCTCCCCGGGCTGCATCAGGGGGGGGATTCGGCGGAAAGCCCCCCTCATCTCCTTCTCAACTTGGAGTTGAAGAGGAAAGCCGAAATCTGTTCAGTATTTTCGAAAAGGAATTCGGACGTCCGCTATCTCCAATGGAGTGTGAGACGATATCCAGTTGGGTGGATCAAGATCGGTACCCTGAAGAGCTGATTCTGTTAGCGCTGAAGGAATCCGTATTTGCAGGAAAGGTTCATTTCCGTTATATTGATCGAATATTGCTGGAATGGGCCCGCAACCGGGTCAAGAACGCTCAGGATGTTAAGAACTATACACAAAAATTCCGCAATGGCGGAAGATAGATCGTTCAGGAGAGAACCGCATTGCTTTAGCCTATAGCTAAAGTCAGTGCGGTTCTTTTTTTGAAAATCTTTTTTAAAAGTGCAGGGGTAGTTGTAATCGTGGGCGTCTATTGCTGTGGGAAGGAGGGGAGAGTCATTGAAGAAGAGCTATTAATCAAGCGGATATGCCAAGGAGACGAAGATGCGTTCCGCCAATTTGTAAATACATACAGTCAGCAGATATTTAAAGTTACCTATTCTGTATTACGCGATATCAAGATGGCTGAAGATGCTGCTCAGGAAGCTTTTTTACAGATGTATAAATCTCTCCCTGACTACCGTTATCAAGGCTTGAAATCTTGGATTACGCGGATCGCCTTAAATAAGGCAATCGATGCCAAACGTAAACGTGATCGACTTAGAGAATTACCCGTTGACTATGAGCTTGTACTGCGTTCTGTTCGTAGGGTTTATAGCTGTGTGCTGTCTGGTTTTCGCGGGATTTAGCTCTTTAGGATTAACACAAGAATTACGCCGTGCCGTNNGGGGCCGTTCCAGAAGGCGTAAGTACCATCATTATCCAAGCTCCCGAGCCTTATGGGATTAAAGTGGATCATACGGGTGGGAAAGAGCTGAATGTCTTTGGAAGCTATTCCTCAAATAAAGGGAAGCTACAAGAAGCACAAGAGCAACAGCTACTTCAAACTAAGCATGTTGGGAACACGCTATACATTATTTTAGGGGAAACGCCTAGAGATCTGCTATTCGATAACTCGAGGAATGCGCTAGACGTGACTGTTGCGGCTCCGGCTAATGTTAAAGTGATCGTTCGTGATATTTATGGGAATGTTGTAACGAGATAATCTCTGTCTTACCATTTAAAATATGAAAAAGATCGCTTCCTAACCGATGAGGGTTTGGGAAGCGATCTTTTTTAGTTTTACGAATGCAGCTCTTTCTCAAGCGCAGCGCCCATTTCACGGGAACGTTCGGCACATCGATTTACTGCCGCAATAACAGTTTCAAAGAATTCTCCTTGCTCTAGCACTTCTATCGCTGCTTGTGTAGAGCCATTCGGGGAAGTGACCTTCTTGCGAAGTGCAGCTGGATCCTCACCCGTCTGCTGCACCATTCGGGCCGCACCTAGAACCGTTTGAACGGTAAGCTGTGTGCTTTGATCAAGCGGAAGTCCACCCCGGATACCTGCAGCGATCATCGCTTCCATCATGTAATAAATGTAGGCAGGTCCACTGCCGGAAATACCCGTCAAGGTTTCCATACGTTCTTCATCAATGACTGTTGTAAGTCCGACAGCTTCAAAGATGTTAAGTGCAAGGCGTCGGTCTTTCTCATCGACTTCTTTGGAGAAGGCTATGCCGGTGGCACCAAGACCAATGGAACTAGAAGTATTCGGCATTGTACGTACGATGGGTTGCTCTTTGCCAAGCAGACCTTGCATCGTTCGGATAGACAGCCCAGCGATTACAGAAACTATGATCTGATCTGGAGAAAGAAGTGGGCCAAGTCCTCGTAACGCTTCTGCAGCGTCTTTTGGTTTCATAGCTAACACGATTACTGGTGAGGTACGTAGGTAATCTGTTTTTTGCTCAGGATCATTTGAGCCAATTACGCCGTATCGACCTCTTAGTTCTGCCAGACGTTCACTACTGCTACGATTAAGCATAATAACATTATCCGATTTCACGATACTGCGGCTAATCATCCCGCGAACGATGGCTTCTGCCATGGAGCCTGCGCCATAAAAAACAATATTATGATTCATAAGTGGAATGGAAGGTTGCTGACACATGGCTAAAATCCTCCTAAAAAGTTGTGTAATTGAAAACAGATGCGTGGACACTAACCTCGAATTTGACCCGTTCCGTAAATCTTATACTTGGTTGAAGTAAGAGCAGGCAGACCCATCGGTCCACGAGCATGGAGCTTCTGTGTACTAATGCCGATCTCTGCACCGAATCCGAATTCAAAGCCATCTGTGAAGCGGGTTGAGGCATTGTGGTAAACAGCTGCAGCATCAACTTCCTGTAAAAAGCGTGTGGCGTTATCCAGATTTTCTGTTACGATACATTCCGAATGCTTCGTACCATACTGGGCGATATGCTGCATAGCTTCGTCTAAATCGCTGACGATTTTGATATTCAAGATATAATCGTTATATTCTGTAGCATAGTCCTCCAAGGTTGCTGGCAATGCCCATGGGACAAGAGATATTGTTTCTTGGCAGCCACGTAATTCTACATGAACATCACGGAAAGCTTCGGCTAAAGATAGCAGATACTCGTTTGCGTAATCCCGATGAACGAGCAGCGTCTCCATGGCATTGCAGACCGAAGGTCGCTGTGCTTTGGCATTCAAGCTAATGTTCAGAGCCATTTCTGGCAAGGCGCTTGCGTCGAGATAAGTATGGCAGATGCCTGCACCTGTTTCAATTACGGGCACGGTTGCGTTAAGCACAACATTTTGAATAAGAGAACTACCTCCGCGAGGGATAATTACATCAAGTAGTCCGTTGAGCTTAAGCATTTCATCAACAGAGGAACGATTGGGATCTTCGATCAGCTGTAGCGCATTTTTCGGCATTGAAGTCTCTGCTAGAGCCTTGTGCAGAACTTCGACAATTTTACGGTTGGAGGACAGAGCGGAGGAGCCACCGCGCAGTACAACAGCGTTGCCAGTCTTAAGACACAGGCCAGCGGCATCTACAGTTACGTTTGGACGTGCTTCGTAGATGATACCGATGACACCGAGTGGAACACGGAGTTTCTGGATGTTGAGACCATTTGGACGTTCAATGGTTTCTAGCGTGTCACCAATCGGATCAGGTAATACAGCAATTTGTTGAAGCCCTTCAGCGATACTGTTGATTCGGTTTACATCTAACGCTAGTCGATCGAGCATGGACTCAGGAGTGCCACTTAGGCGTCCGCGTTCCAGATCTTCCCCGTTGGCAGCGATAATCGCTGGGGCTTCGCGACGAAGCGCATCGGCCATAACTAGGAGTGCTTCATTTTTTTGGCCAGTTGTTAGACTAGCTAATACTCCGGTGGTCTCCTTGGCTAATTTTGCTTTATTGACAACTTCACTCATGACGATTCCTCCTTAAATTTGTATGGAAAAGATCTCTTACCTTAGTGTAATCCATTCGTCACGGTGAATGACCTCCAGCCGGTGTACTTCTCCCAGCTTCGGTACAATCTGACGGCTTGGTAGGCCTTGAATGCTGCGCAGCTGGGTGTCATCGTAATTCACAATCCCACGTCCCAGTAATTTGGAGTCGGGGCCAAGGACCTCTACAACATCACCTGCGTGAAAGTTGCCTTCGATCTGCTTGACGCCGACAGGCAGCAGACTATGACCGCCATGGAGCAGAGCTTCTACAGCCCCTTCGTCCACGTATAGGGAGCCAAGTGGGGTAGACATAAAGCCTAGCCATTGCTTTTTGACTGGGAGAGACGATAACTTGGTTGCGAAATAGGTACCTCTACCAGTCCCAGTGGCCGCGAGCTGTAAATCTCCCGGTTCGGTAGCTCTACCAACAAAGACAGGCACACCACCACGCGTAGCGATCTTGGCAGCATCGATTTTTGAACGCATACCGCCCGTTCCCACACTAGAGCCAGCCCCTCCGGCAATGGCATAAATCTCCGGCGTAATATCATCAACGAACTGATAGCGAACAGCGTCGGGATGTTTCCGAGGATCTCCACTATATAAGCCATCCATGTCGGTTAAGACGAGCAATCTGGAGGCTTTCAGCAGGTTGGCTACGAGCGCGGATAGCGTATCGTTATCGCCGAATTTCAACTCATCCACGGAGACGGTGTCATTCTCGTTAAATACGGGCACAGCGCCTTGGCGAAGCAACTCTTCTACCGTCATCATAGCGTTATTCATAGCTCTGCGACTGCAGAAGTCGGTACGGGTTAGTAGGATTTGTGCAGTAGTTTTCCATGCTGGGCAAAAGCTTCCTGATACGCCTGCATGAGCAGCACTTGGCCTACAGCTGCTGCTGCTTGCTTCTCATGCAGCAGCTTCGGACGCGCTGGATAACCGATACTGCGAAATCCTGCGGCTACAGCACCGGAGGTTACCAATAACACCTCGCAGCCGTTTTTCTTCAATTCGGCGATCTCTGAAGCAAAGAAGGAGACGGCTTCGCGATTCAATCCGCCCTCAGGTCCGGTCAGCGAGCTGCTGCCTATTTTGACTACGATTCGTGTCGTCATTCTGTTCACTTCCTCTTTATTTAATAGATCCTGAAAACGACAAAAAGCCCCCATCCTTAGACTTAGCAAAGGACGAAAGCTTGTAAACTTCCGCGGTACCACCTTCATTGATGAGGGATCATCCGACTTCATTCTCATAACGGGAGGATCCGTCCTGCTTAGCACAGGCCGCTCGGGGGTAGGATTCGGAACGAAAACCGCGGTAAATTCTTTCAGCCTGTCGGAATCTACTCTCTAGGCGCGGTTAGACTCATTCTTACTGGTCCCGTNNCCATGGAGATGGTTGCATTGCAAAGGGAAAACGAAGGATAAATTTTTCGAATCAGAAAGCTTTGATTATAATGTTTAACCTCTAAGCGAAGGGGCGAAATACTTATAATCTGTTACCAGGAGGTGGAGTAAATTGACTAAAGACAACAATGTCGAGCAGGCACAGAACCAAGATCCGAACGAAATGGCAGAGTTTCAGAATAGTGTGACTCGTGAATTTGTGGAAGATCACACTGGGACACCCATCGATAATGGGCCGGTTAATGAAAGTACAGCTCGAGTGTCAGATGATCAGAACCGCCTGATTACAAAGCGTAATATGCGTAAATAAGTTAGGGATGTTAAAAGGCATATTTGCTAAAAAAAGTGCCCCGATAGCCATGAGGATGGTTACTGGGGCGCTTTATTTGTTGTGGGTCAAGGTTAGGAGAATCTAAGTGTCTATTCTTCGGTTAATTCAGCTACCGTTGATTTGAATGTTTCTACAAAAGCCTTTGCGGCCTTGGATAAATAACGTCCACGTCGATAAGCTACGACTAGTGTTCGGCTAGGAGCAGGGTCAGCGAGCGGTAGGTAGACTGGGACGAATTCACTCCGCGGTGCCCGAGCAATGAAATGAGGCACAAGAGTTACCCCCATGCCAGTGGCCACCAGTGACTGGACCGTCTCCATGTTATTGCTCTCAAAGACGATTTGTGGCTCAAATCCAGCTTCCCTGCACAATTCAACAGTCATTTTACGGAAGCCTTGACCTTCCTTAAGTACGATAAATGGCTCGTTCTTTAGTTCTTCCAAAGAGGTCCTTGTTCCATCTAAGCTTCGTTTAGCGAGCGGATGTTCAGGAGGGACTGCAAGATCAATCCTTTCCTCGCCAAGCTCTTCATAAGCTAGAGCCGGAATCTCGAGTGGTAATGAGAGCAGGCTTAAATCGGTCTGTCCACTCGCAGTGAGCTTCTCCAGGTTCATGGAGGAGTCTTCGAGCAGTGTGATTTCTACTTCAGGATAATTCTGTTTAAAAACCGGAAGCACATGCGGTAGTAGATGTGCACCTGTGATCGGCATACTGCCTACAACGACACGCCCGGTACGCAGTTCAGAAATGTCAGACATTTCTTGCCGCAATAGTTCTACGCCATCAATAATGATTTGGGCTTGCTCCACGAATTTTGATCCGGCATAAGTCAGCTCAACGGAGCTGGTATTACGCTGAAACAGCATTACACCGAGCTCTTTTTCCAGTTTGGAAAGCTGCTGGCTGAGTGATGGCTGGGCAATGTGCAGCTTGTCCGCTGCACGAGAGAAGTTTTTTTCAGCCGCGATTTGCAGCACATATTGCAGTTGTCTCAGTTCCATGTATGAACTCCTTAGTAGATTAATTTACTTATAAGTATAACCTATAAGATTGTAGTTTTGTATAGGTGCAATTGTTATAAGTGGCTATTTATGCTTCAATTCGTAAGATTGTCAAAGCTGATAAGGAGATGGCATCTCTCACAAAAATGACCCTAGCTTCTGGAACCGGAATCAATCATCGAGATAAATGCATTCTATACATCTATTTCGTATGCAAAAGGGTTCAGTCTAGTTTTAAATGTATTCTATACAACTAAAAACTAGGGAAATCACCTCAACGGGAATAAATCAAGAAAATAGGTGTACGAAATACACTTATATCCATTGTTGAGCTACTTGAAGGATTATAGCTGTACAAAATGCAATTAAATGCTCCTACACATCGCTTCCGTCGGCGCTCTTAATTATAGTGTTACTTGCGAAGAATCTTTAACGAAAGTGCTATGATTCTGACTGTGTGTCCCCCCCGAACCACGGAGAGGTCATCTTTGATATAGTTGAACATATCTTATTCTCACTTATAGGATCAACCTATCACTTCTATAGATATCATATCTTGGAATTATAAAGACGGTGATGTTATATTTAGAACATTCAAGAGAGACTCCACGCTCTCTTCCAATGAACGATTCTATTAATGAGGTGAAATTATGAGCAACAAGACAATGTTTGAGAAGATTTGGGATAATCATGTTATTCATCAAGAGGAAGGTAAGCCTAGCATTATTTATATCGATCTGCATTTGGTTCATGAAGTAACTTCTCCACAAGCTTTCGAAGGACTTCGCCTCAGTAACCGCAAGGTTCGCCGTCCTGAACTAACGTTCGCTACGATGGACCACAACGTCCCAACGAAGGATCGTTTTAACATTAAGGATCCAATTTCCAAGCAACAAATTGATACACTTTCTAAGAACTGTGCTGATTTTGGTGTGAGATTGTTCGACTTGAATGATATTGATCAAGGCGTTGTACACGTAATGGGACCTGAAATCGGCTTGACGCACCCTGGCAAAACTATTGTTTGCGGAGACAGCCATACCTCCACACATGGAGCATTCGGCGCCCTGGCCTTTGGTATCGGAACTAGCGAAGTTGAACATGTAATGGCTACCCAATGTTTGCAGCAATCCAAAGCAAAGACTATGGAAGTTCGTTTCACAGGTAAACGCAATCCTGGTGTAACAGCAAAGGATATGATCCTTGGTGTTATTGCTAAGTACGGTACTGATTTTGCAACAGGTTATGTTATTGAGTATACAGGCGAGGCCATTCGTGAGCTGTCGATGGAAGAACGCATGACGGTCTGCAACATGTCGATCGAAGGCGGAGCGAGAGCCGGCTTGATTGCTCCTGATGAAACTACTTTTAACTATCTGCGTGAACGTCAGTACGTACCGCAAGGCGAAGCTTATGACGCTGCTGTTGAAACATGGAAGGGTCTTGTAAGCGACGAGGGAGCTCAGTACGATACGGTTGTTGACTTCGATGTGGAAACTTTGATTCCTCAAGTAACCTGGGGAACTAGCCCCGGTATGGGAACTGACATCAACTCTAGTGTACCGAACCCGGCTGATTTCACCACAGAAAATGAACGTAAAGCTGCTGAAAAAGCGCTTGAATATATGGATTTGATTCCTGGTACGCCAATTTCTGAAATTCCGATTGACTATGTATTTATCGGTTCTTGCACGAACGGACGGATCGAAGATTTGAGAGCGGCAGCAGTGGTAGCAAAAGGCCATAAGGTCTCTGATAAGGTTACCGCAATTGTTGTTCCTGGCTCTGGTCGTGTCAAAATGCAAGCTGAGAAGGAAGGACTTGATAAAGTCTTCACTGATGCGGGTTTTGAATGGCGTGAAGCGGGATGCAGCATGTGCCTTGCGATGAACCCGGATGTTCTGCAACCTGGACAACGCTGCGCATCTACCTCGAACCGTAACTTTGAAGGACGTCAAGGTCGCGGTGGACGCACGCATCTGGTATCCCCAGCTATGGCTGCTGCAGCTGCGATAAAGGGTCGTTTCACTGATGTACGTGATTGGAACTATAAGACGGAAGCCGTCAGCTCATAGAACTAGAGAGAACACGGGAGGATAAAATTATGGATGCTTTTAAAAAAATTACAGGAATTGTTGCACCAGTAGACCGGGTGAATGTAGATACGGATGCGATTATCCCAAAGCAGTTTTTGAAACGGATTGAACGGACAGGGTTTGGACAATTTTTGTTCTACGAATGGCGTTTTGATGAAGCTGGTAACGATAACGCTGCCTTTGAAATGAATAAACCACGCTATAAAGGTGCTTCTGTCTTGATCTCACGTGCTAACTTTGGCTGTGGTTCCTCACGGGAGCATGCACCTTGGGCCATTATGGATTATGGGTTCAGAGTTGTCATTGCACCTTCTTATGCGGATATCTTCTACAACAACTGCTTTAAGAACGGCATTCTGCCGATCAAGCTTTCGGAAGAACAAGTGGATGAGCTGTTTAATCGGACAGCCGAGCATGATGGTTACCAGTTGACAGTGGATCTTGAGAACAATACACTCCATGATGAATTTGGACTGAGCATCAGCTTTGATTTAGATGAGCACCGCCGTCAGTTTTTGCTGCAAGGTCTGGATGATATCGGATTAACCCTTCAGCATGCGGATGAAATTGCTGCTTATGAAGACCGTCATGCGGCCAAGTTATTCTCTTAATAATAGGATATAACTGGTCTCATTCTTAAACTTTACAAAAATTACGCAAAACTTCTATTTCCGAGTGTCGGAAATAGAAGTTTTTTTGCTATAATCGAAATATTCATTGGTGATAAAGGAAACATTTGGTGATTTCTGTCGTCTAAGTACTTATCTAGAATCTATTACTTGCAGAAGGAGCGGAAAAATGAGAAGAGCTGGGTATCGGACGTTGCTGCTATTGTTAATGCCATTATTATTACTATCATTCACTGGACGTGAAGCTGCCGCAGCTGGTAGTAGCTCAGGCAGAATTATTATGGACAATCAAGAGCTTGCTTTACCAAAAGGAATTAAACTTGAGAACGTCAATGGTAGCGTTATGATTCCCGTCAGAGTGGTAGTGGAGAATCTTGGATTTGAGGTGTTATGGGAACAGCAGGCCCGAAAAGTAACTGTTCACCAAGATGGTAAAAGCATTGAGCTGGCTGTAGGACGGAAAACGGCTGATGCTGATGGGGTAACGTTTGATTTAAATGCAGCACCCAAGCAAAGTGGTGGTACAGTTCTCGTTCCGATTCGCTTCGTAAGTGAGCAGTTCGGTCTAAAGGTTGGCTGGGATAATAGCGATAAAACGGTCTATTTGACGGGTGGACAAGCTTCGGTGGCTACACCTGAGGGAAGCGCTACTGGTTCAACAGTAACGAATACACCTTCTCCAACTCAGATTAGTACACCCGGAATGGATAACGGCACAACCGCTGGAAGTGTTATACCTTCACCTAATCCAACACCTACACCACAAACATCCGCAGTACCAGGAGGTTCAGGCGTGAATGCAGCAGGACCTCTAATAAACGGGGCAGCCTTCACCGAGAATCGATTAATCTTCGCTGTTTCTGGGGCTACTAAACCAAGCATCACAAAAATGAGCAATCCGGATCGAATCGTCGTAGATTTTCCCGGTGCAGCGTTTGCTCCTAATTTCGTTGGAGGCCTACCTAGTATTACCACAAACGGCAGTCCGCAAGGCAAGTTGGATGTTACTGGTTACCCTCTAGTTTCTGAGATCCGCTATGCATTGTTCAGTGTAAGCCCTTCCACCGTTAGGTTCGTGATTCAAACGGTCGGAAGCCAGCCGTATCAACTAAATACTGATGAAAGCACCGGACTGGTCACGCTTGATTTGAATGTTACAAGTAGTGAAGGGAACACCACAGGTGGTAGTGGAATAACTGGTAAGCCAATTGTGGTTCTGGACGCGGGTCATGGAGGGACACAATCAGGAGCAGTCAGCCTAACGGGTAAGCTGGAAAAGGACTTCAATCTGGCTGTTATCCGCAAAGTACAAACGCTGCTTATGCAGGAGGCATTGGTTGACGTTGTATTTACTAGAACTGAAGATACAACTCTGGGCCTTCAGGATCGAGTGAATATCGCAGAAGTGGCAAAGGCTAATCTATTTATTTCAGTGCATGGGAATTCGCTGGAGCTGGGTTATCCTAATAGAGAGAAAATAAATGGCAGTGAAACCTACTATTCGCGGAGCGAGAGTCTGCCACTTGCTCAGATTATGCACAAACATCTGGTAGCAGGTACTGGATTCAAAGACAACGGAATAAGAACGAAAAGTCTGCATGTAACACGAGAGACCAGTATGCCGGCAGTGCTTCTGGAAGTCGGATATCTTACAAATACAGGAAATGAATCAGGGATGTATAGTGAGCAGCTTCAAGATAAATTAGCAAGGGAAATTGTAGCCGGTATTAAGGAATACCTAGGACTTTAATGTTTGATGTTGGTGAGATTTCTCAATTTTTATGGAATATATTCGCAGNNAGAGGTCTAAGGTTGACGTAGACAGGCCATCACGATCGCCATTCACAGGCGAATACTAGATTTAGAGGTGAAGAATGAAGAAATTCAGTTTGATGTTGTTTTTGTTGCTCTTAGTATTGGTTTTTCCTGAGAACGGACATGCTGCTGCCGGGAATAGCAAGATTTATCTGGACGGCAAAGAGCTGACCGCAGGGCAAAATGTCCCGGTTGAGAATGTGAATGACACAATCATGGTGCCGTTAAGATTGATCTCCGAAAGCCTTGGATATAATGTGGGTTGGGATCAGATGAGCAAGACGGTAACGATTGAACAGGAAGGAAAGGTCATCAAACTGATTGTAAATCAAAAGACAGCCTCAGTTGATGACAAGACAGTAACGCTTACCACGGCTCCAATCCTTCGTAGTAATACGACACTTGTCCCGATCCGGTTCATAAGTGAACAGTTTGGTCTAAATGTCTCGTGGGACAACGTGAAAAAGAGTGTATATCTTATTACCCCAGGATCCTCAAATGATAACGGTAGTTCTGGTGGAGATACTGAAAATGGTGGATCTGAAGTTGTTGTCCCGCCAGTAGATCCTTCTAAGAATTTAACGATGGTAAATGGTGTGAGCTTCAGTGAAAATCGTTTGATCATTGCCATGGAGGGTAATTCTGAACCGAAAGTGACAGCGATGACTGGGCCGGATCGGTTAGTTGTTGATTTACCTAATGCCACCTTCTCAGACCTGTTTGGCACAGGACAAATCCTTGATCCTGACCTTAACGGTAGCCTGGAAGTGAAAGATTATCCGGATGTATCAGGAGTACGATACTCCCTTTATAGCACAAACCCTTATACAGTACGATTTGTAATCGATTTGAATCATGCTAAGAATTATAACGTTAGCGTAACAGGAGACGAATCTAAGCTAGTTGTTATCGATCTAAATGCGGAAAGTACTGAAGATACTACAACACAACCAGGTAACAACGGTAGAAAGCTTGTAGTATTAGATGCGGGGCATGGAGCTAAGGATTCCGGTGCAGTAGGTGTTACTGGTAAATACGAGAAGAATTTTAATTTAGCTATCGTACTTAAGACAGCAGAATTGCTGAAACAAGAAAGTAATATTGACGTTGTGCTGACACGTAGTAATGATACTTTCTTAGAGCTTAAGGAAAGAGCGGCTATGGCTAATAATTTAAAAGCGGATATATTCATATCTGTACACGCCAATAGCTCATCATCCTCTGCTTCTAGTGGAACAGAAACGTATTATCAGCGGGAAGCCAGTAAGGCATTGGCGAATGTGATGCATAAATATCTTGTTAAGGCTACAGGACTTAGCGATCGCGGTGTACGATACGGGAATTTCCATGTTATCCGTGAAACGAAAATGCCTGCAGTATTACTTGAAGTAGGGTACCTTAGCAACAAAAAAGATGAGGCATTGCTCTTTACAGATGCGTTGCAAAATAAAGTTGCTGCTTCAATAGTGAGTGGGATTAAGGAATACTTGAGTATAAAATAACAGACCAGTGGCAGACGAGCGCCGCAAAGTCAGCTTTCTGCTTTTATTTAAATATAAGAAAGTATAAGTATTTGCACTTATACTTTATGTCTTATATTTCTCGCTTAAACGCTTGCCGCCCTTATAAGGACGACGAAGGCATTTATGCTTGTAAAAGCAAGAAGTGGTTTTGCGGTACCTGTCTGCCCGTATTCATCTAGAGGAGGCGTTTATTAATGATGAAACAAAAATGGGGAACTATTGGGATCGCTACACTGCTTCTGCTAGTGATTGCTGGCTGTGGAGATAAGCCTACTGCGGCTCCAGCTAATGGAGTGAAGCAAGATACTTCAAATGTTGTAAGTGGTGCGGGAGAAAGTACATCTGCTCCAACCGATGATCCAGGGAAAGAAGCGGTTAGCACTCCGCAACCGTCAGCGGATAATAACAACACAGAAGCTCAGGCATCTGCGAAGCCAGCAGTAGATGAGAAGCAAAAACAGAGCCAGAGCATAGAAGCTTATTATACGAATTCACAAGTTATGGATCTGGTTCCTGCTAAGACTACCATTAGCTTCTCTGACGAAGTGGAGAAATATACAGAGACTTTCAAAGCATTGCAAAGTAACGAGAATACAGAGCTTGTACCATTATGGGGCAAGATTGAACTGAAATCGTTAAAATTTGTAGATGGTCAAATCGTGATGGATATTCATAAACCAGATGAAGCGCAGCTGGGTGCTGGTGGGGAGTCCTTAGCGATTTCTTCACTTGCCAAAACCTATTTTCAATTTGAAGAAGTGAAGAGTATCGAAGTTTTGGTAGATGGTGAGAAGGTAGAAAGTCTGATGGGTCATGTGGATTTACTGCACCCTATGACTAGAGATAATAGCTAATTAATATTACAACAAAGGAATAAAGCGTCTAACTGACGAATTTTTAATTATACTATTTATTTGAGTCATAGAGAGGGGAATAATCTATTGTCCGCGCAAAAAAGGTCAAAACGTCCATTGAAGGCTTATTCTACTAAAGCAGTATGGGCTGTTATGGCTGGAGCGATGATTTTTGGTGGTGCAAGCGCAGTATTTGCAGATACCGCTGCTAAAACAGGAGCAACAACCACTACACAATCTGTGGGGATTTTTAGTGATGTGAAGACAGGCTTCTGGGCTGAAAAGCATATTTATAAACTAGCATCACAAGGAATTGTGGTTGGAAATAATGGGTTGTTCCGTCCGGGAGATTCTGTAACTCAGCAGGAAGCCGTGCTTATGGCATTACGGTTTATGAAGCTGCAGGATAAAGTGGATAATTCTTCTGTTGTAGCATTACCTACTGATTTTAAGGTTTCAAATTATTACAAGAACTATGTTGTTCTAGCGTTTCAACAAGGTCTTTTGGATAAAACTACGGAAATGTCTCCTGATAATCTGAAGACTTCTTGGGGAGAACGTAAAGCATCCCGCGAATGGATTGCTGAACTGTTAATTCGTGCACTAGGAAAAAGTGAAGATGCAACTGTAGCAGCTAGTAAGCCGTCAGGCTTTGCTGACGATGCTAAAGTGTCTGCAAACAAGAGAGGGTACATCAACGTTGCTGTTGATCTAAAATTAGCCAATGGTCTTGACGGTAATCGCTTTGATCCACAAGGGGCTGTGACCCGTGCTCAGTTGGCTACCTTTTTCAGTCGGGCGGAAGCCCACAATACGGTTGAATATGACAACACGGTATCAGGAACAATCAGTCAATTAGCAGATGGGAAACTATCCGTTTATAACAATGGAAAGACTTCTACATATACCCTGGGAGCGAGCACCGCTTATTACACAAGCGCTTCTGAAAGTAGAATAAATCTAAGTGATATCCAACCTTACACAAAGGTTACTGTAATTGGAGCGACATATAACGCAGCTTATGTTGAAGTGACTGACCCTACACAACAAGTGGAGAGCCTTTCTGGAAGCTTCGCAATGGTAGCACCTGGTAATAAGCTATGGCTGAAATCAGCTACTGGGTTCACTGAATATTACTATGATGAAACGACTACCTTTGTAGATGCGAATGGGACTTCAATTGAACCTGCTTCGCTGGTAGCAGACAGTGTAGTTACGTTGCAGCGCGAGACGTATAGTGGATCACATAAAGTAGTCAAGGTTCAAGTAACTTCAGGGGTTGTTAACAAAACAACAACAGGCACCATTCAAAGTATAGATCTTACTGGGAAAAGCATTACGTTTAAAAATGCTGCTGGTACGGTGGAAACCTTTAAATGGGAAGATGGAACTTCATTATTCAGCTCGCAATCATCGGTGCTGCAGCCAGCAGATTTAAAGACAGGTGCTGCTGTTAAATTTACGATTAAGGAAAACGTGATACGTACTGTAGAAGTGACAGAAGGTGTCGAACGGACGGTTCAAGGTGTACTTACAGAACTGACCAGTTCAACAGTTGTTTATAAAAAAGCGGAGGGAACTCGTGAAGTTAAGCTGCTAGGTACTAAGCCAGCGATTGTAATTCCGAATATTAAAAGCGCTGAGGCTGATGATCTTATAGCTGATGCAGTAGGTGGGGACAAAATTCAGCTTACGCTAAACAGCAGTGATCAAGTCATAAAAATAGAAGTGTTAAGCCGCCAAATTGATCAATTTAGTGGAGCGACGATTATTGATTATAATAGTAAAACACAGCTGTTGACTATTATGGACACAGATAAAAAGGCTCATGTCGTACAATTGGATGAAAAAACACAGCTGTTGATTGAAGGTGTACTTCCTAACTTAACTAATATCGGTACGAAGCTTATTGAGAACCGAAAAGTAAATGTAAAAGCAATTGGACAGAGAGCTTTGTCTTTGGAAATTGCCACAAAGTACGAAGGAACCTTGACGGCTGTTAATTCTGCTTCGAAAACTATTGTATTGAAGCTTAATGATGGGCAAACTTTAACGATGCCTTATCCGCAACTAATTGATCTCTTTGGAAAGACCAATCCAACGTTAAGTGACATTCCTATTGGTAGTAATGTGACAGCATCACTGACAACTGGCCAGGATCTCATTGCAGTATTGAAGGTGAAGACAGTTCAACAAGTTGAAGCTGCAACTGTTAATTCTGGAACCAATCGTTTGAGCGTTAAATGGAATGGGGGAACTAGTGAGATCAATACTGCAGCGCTCCCAATAACAAATGAAGCTGGTGAGAGCATTAAGCTAACCGCTTTGAAATCGGGAGATTTTCTCAATGTGACTTTTGAGGGAAGCGCACCGCTCGCTATTCAGGCTGTTAAGCTTACAACGGGTCAGATTAGTTCAGTAGGAGCTGCAACGAATAGCTTAATTGTGAAGGAGTATGCTGGAGCAGCACAAAACATTACTGTAAGCGGTGGGGTTAGAATCATACGTGATGGCGCGACAACAACTACTCTTAGTAACTTAACAACAGCGGACAGAGTGGAGATTCGTAAAGATACGGATGGAACCACAGTCATTCGTGTGTTACCTCAGCTAACTCGTTCATTCTCTCGCTATGACAGTACGACTACCTCATTGGTTTCTAAGAGAGCTAATCTGAACGATAAGTATCAGTTCACACTTGCTTCAAATGTATATATTCATCAAGGGGATACGACATTATCCGTGCAATCTCTGAAAGAAAATGATAATATTATAATGTATTTCAATAATGATATCGTGGTTGAAATTGTGAAACAATAGTAGCAATGGTGGATTTCCGAGTGAATCACCGTCTTGACACAGGGGCTTTGCCTGCGTCAAGACGTTTTTTTTGAAATATAAGAGCGTATTAGTATTGTATTTTCTTGAAATGTATGAAACCATACGTTATAATACAGACTTTGCTTATATTTCTTTACATTTGAGAGGACACGCTCGTGTAGGTTTTACTGAGCGTAATCGCTCCGTGGAGGGGACACTATGAAAGTTGCAGAGGTCCGCCACATTTTGGATACGATTGGAGACTTGTTCCCTGATGCACATTGCGAGCTCAATCACAGTAACGCTTTTGAATTAACGATAGCGGTGCTGTTATCAGCCCAATGTACGGATGCAACGGTGAACAAAGTGACCGAGGACCTGTTCCAAAAGTACAAAGCCCCCATCGATTATATTTCTGTACCGCTGGAGGAATTGGAGGGGGATATCCGGCGTATCGGGTTATATCGTAACAAAGCTAAGCATATCCAAAGCCTGTGCTCTATACTCATAGAACAGTATGGTGGCGAGGTGCCTGAGGCTCATGACTTGCTTGTAACTTTACCCGGTGTAGGTCGTAAAACTGCAAACGTAGTAGTATCCAACGCTTTTGGAGTTCCTGCCATTGCTGTGGACACGCATGTGGAGAGGGTTGCTAAACGACTTGCATTAGCAGGCTGGAAAGATTCTGTGCTGGAAGTGGAAAAGAAGCTGATGAAGGCTGTGCCACGTGACGAATGGACGATCACGCATCACCGGCTTATTNNTCTTTTTCGGACGATATCACTGCAAGGCACAGAACCCAAAATGTCAAGTTTGTCCGCTCCTTGATGTATGTCGAGAGGGCAAAAAACGTATGAAAACAGCTGTTGTCAGGAAAGCTAATGAGCATACGTCAAAAAGTTAGAGTTGAAGAAGAGGATGGGATAGAGATGAAATGCATTTCTGTATACACAGATAATTTTGAAGTGTTCTCGGATATTTTTGACCGCGTAGTGGAAAGCCCGCTAGAAGAGAACGAAGAGCAAGAAGTAGAGGGTATCACGATCAGTCATTCCGGTGAAGTTCCTGAACATTATTTTGAGCGTATGTCAGTGAAACCAGAGGTTGTCGTAATGAGAGATAAAGCTCGTGGTTTGACTATTCTACAGCACGGAAAAGTATTCGAAATTCTGTTGCCTGTTTCGGAAACTGCATAAATTAGAAGTGATCTGAAAAGGAGTCGGCCCTAGGGGCTGGCTCCTTTTTTTGGTACGCCCAGCATGGGCGTCATCTTTAGGGTGAAAGTCCC
>DJUJ01000098.1:109457-109778 GCA_002438345.1 Paenibacillus sp. UBA6285 | reverse complement strand
CAGCAGAGGCAAGCCAGCCTCCAAGAGGTTGAAAACGGATCATTCCGTTGTTAGTAATTCCAGTTACCATGAAACCTACTTCGTCAAAGTGCCCGGCGACCAGGATCTTTGGCCCGTTCTCTTCCCCGCGCAGTACGCCGAACAAACTTCCGAGACGATCTTGCACGAACTCATCGGTATAAGGAGCCATAGCATCCTTGACGTAAGCACGAAGTTCGCGCTCAAATCCTGGGGCTGAGGGGAATTCAGTAAGTATTTTGAACATGTCCAATGTTTCTTGATTCAATTGAAATCACTCCTTTATTAAAATATAAGAACGTA